>PMOV01000096.1 GCA_003161195.1 Acidobacteriota bacterium
TCGCAGATATATTTGAAGCCGATGGGTACTTCGTGGAGCTGGCGGCCGAATTTGGCGGCGAGTTTGTCGATCAGCTTGGTGACGGAGAAAGTTTTGGCGATGTCGCCGGGGAGATTGCGGGTGCCGGCCAGATGCCAGACGAGCATGGCGAAGATTTGATGCGGATTGATGAAAGAGCCGTCGCGGTCGATGGCGCCGATGCGGTCGCCGTCCCCATCGGCGCAGAAGCCGGCGTCATATTTTCCGGCGAGAACGGCTTGGCGGAGGGCGTCGATGTGCGGCTCGATGGGCTCGGGATGGACGCCGCCGAAACGCGGATCGCGGGTGCCGCGAATTTCATCGCAGGAGACGCCATTGCGGGTAAAAAGTTCGCGAAGGAGGCCGGCGGCGGAGCCGTGCATGACGTCCGAGACGAAGCGGAATTTGGCGTCGCGGAGGCGTTGCCAGTCGACGAGTTTTTCCAAAGTGTCGAGATAGGGAGCGCGGGTTTCGAGCGGCTGGATGAGATTTTTTCTTGATGGGAGCGGAGTTTGCGGATTTTCCTGTACCCAGGCTAATTCTTTTTCGATTTGCGAAACGATGGATGGGAGGGCGCTGCTGCCGTAGCTGGCTTTGTACTTGATGCCGTTCCAGGAATAAGGATTGTGGCTGGCGGTGATCATCAGGCCGCCCGCGGCTTGGCGCTGGCGGACGAGCAGGGAAATGGCCGGGGTGGGGCAAGGCTGCGCGGCGAGAAAAACCGGGGTGCCGGTTGCGCTGATGACCTCAGCGAGGTCGGCGGCGATGCGGTCGGCGGCGTAGCGATGGTCGTAGCCAATGAGCAACCCTTGTCGGGCGTCTTCGTTGCGGACAGCGTAACGGGCGATGGCTTGGGCGACGATGCGAGCGTTGGCGAAGGTGAAATCTTCGGCGATGATGCCGCGCCAGCCGTCCGTGCCAAATTTGATGGTCGCCATACGTGGTACGGAGAAGTATACGCGAAGCGATATGGCGGCCAAACAGCCGCTTTGGCTCTCGTGAAAATCGCAGCGCGGCATGGCACAAGAATCATGCGGCGTTACACGGGTTACTCTGAGTACTGAAGTATTGCCTTAAGGGAAGGCGCACAGTCAAGAGTGCCTGTGCTACTGGGCCCGATACGCTGCATAGGCGAGGGCGGCATGCAGGTCCGCTTCGGTGATGGAGGGATAGCTGCGAAGGATTTCCGCCGATGGCGTTCCAGTCGCGACGTTATCGAGAAGCGCGGAGACGGTGACACGAGTGCCACGAATGCACGCTTACCGTGACATACGGCGGGACTCACGCTGATTCGCTGGCGCCAATCAACCGTGGACTCATTGTACCGCGTTTTCGGACTGCCGAAGTCAGGGCCGACGGCCGAAACATCCCGATTGGATTGGCAAAGAAGAGAGGGCGCATGCGATCAGGCGAAGGCGAGGCGGCCACGAGGCTCAGGTATATCGCGACCCAGTTGGCGAGCGGTTGCGAGCCATTCTTGAATGATGATTTCGACGTTGGCGAGAGCCTCTTTGTGAGACTTGCCGTCGGCGGCGCAGCCGGGAAGTTCCGGGACCTCCGCGATGAAGGCCTCGTCGGCTTTGCTCCAGTAGATGATGATCTCGTATTTAGACATCTTCGGCTCCGGCCAAACGGTAGTTGATTATACATTCCGGACCTGTTTTACCTGGTAGGGCTTGCATTTGCCTTGTAGCGGCTGAAGATTGAGGATCTCCGCGACTCCGGTGCGAAAGAAGATGTGATGGCTGCCTTTGACTCGCTCCTCAAAACCGAGACGCCTGAGGAGATGCGTCATCGCGGAGAAGGAAATGTTGGCATCCGCGTCGCCGCGCAGAACTTAATCGAGAAGTTTTCGGACACTTGCCATGTTCTGGAACCATAGTTTACAGAAGTGATTTTAGCTTTTGGGATTCGAAGAATTTGACGAGTTGGGAGACGTCTTGAGCGCGGTCGCGGGGGACGACCAGGATGGCGTCGGGGGTTTCCACTACGACCAGGTCGCGGACGCCGATGGCGGCTATGAATTTTTTGGGGCTCCAGAGGAAATTGCCCTTTCCATCGACTACGTGGCCGGGTCCGGCCAGGACGTTTTCTTCCGGGGCTTTGGCCAGAAGTTCGTAAACGGCGGCCCAGGAGCCGATGTCGCTCCAACCGATTTGCGCGGGGATTACGTAGACCTGCGGAGTGGATTGATCGCGGGTGGCGGGTTCGAGGAGGGCGTAGTCTACGGAGATATTTTCTAGTTGCGGGTAGAGCTTCTTTAGCTTTGCTGCGTACGAACTCTTGCCGATGTGCTTGGCCAAGTCTTCGAGGGCGCCTACCGTTTTTGGGACGTACTTTTTCAGATTGTCCAGGAAGGTGGAGATGCGCCAGAAGAACATGCCGGCGTTCCATTCGTATTTGCCGGAGTCGAGATATTCTTGCGCTAAGGCTTGGCGCGGTTTTTCGGTGAAGCGTTTGACCGCGAAGACCGGCAAGCCTTGGGAGTGCGACGCTTCGCCCATGCGTTCGATGTAGCCGAAGCCGGTGTCTGGGCGCGTTGGGGGAATGCCCAGGACTACGATGCGATCGGCGGTGCGCGCCAGTTCCAGGGCGGCGCTGACGATTTTGCGGTATTTGTCGGGTTGGGCGATGTAATGGTCGGCGGGGAGGACGGCCAGGACGGCGTCGCAATTTTTTTCTGCGTGGCGGACGTGGATGGCGGCCAGGGCGATGGCGGCGGCGGTGTTGCGGCCGAGGGGTTCGCTTAGGACGCGCTTTTTTGCGGGAGCGGGGAGCTGCTTTTTTACTTCTTCGGCTTGCTCGGCGTTGGTTACCGTCCAGATGTGATCGGGGGGGATTAGGGGGCGGAGGCGGAAGACGGTTTGTTCCAGCATGGTGGTTTCGCCGACGATGTTGAGGAGTTGCTTGGGGGTGCGGGTGCGGCTGCGGGGCCAAAAGCGGGTGCCGCGGCCGCCGGCCATGATGATTGCGTGGGTGGGGAGTTTGGTGGTGGGCATAATTTTTTTTGGAGATAAGAATTTAACATAATGGTGCGGCGAATTTGGGGGAGAGAGAGGCAAAGGCGGCGAGACGAGCCAACGTTGAGGCGCAGAGTACGCAGAGGAGTGCAGAGAAAGAAAAAGACCGAGCGGCTTACGCCTGCGCAAGCTGGGGCACAGCATCCCTTCGCGCGCAAGGCACTCTGGGTGGAGCTGCGCCCCTACAAAGGCAGCATGTCATGTCTACCTGATGAGGCTGGATTACTCGGGACAAAAGCTCACAGGCTGAAGCCAGTGCTACTTAAAGCTAGAAGAGGGCTTTTTCTGCTTCCTGCTGGGGGACACCGCGGTCTTTTAGTTTGGTGCGCAGGAGTGCCATGTTGGGGACGGTGGCGCGGAGGATGGCGGTTTCGGTGTTGGGCGACAAGGCGTAATGACCTTGGGTGGCGGGGATGAACCAGCATTCGCCGGGGATATAGAGGGACTTTTGGTCTTGCCACTCGATGGTGCCGCTGCCATTGAGAACGATTAGGAGTTCGAAGCGGTAGGGATTGGATTCCAGATCGATGCGGGATGTAAATTCCTGGCGTTCGGTGGCGAAGAAATAGCAGGCGGCCAAGAGGCGGCTGTTTTCGCCGCTGGGGGGTGCGGCTTCGACGCGGCCGGTGCGCAGGGTTTTGTCGAAGTCGGTGACGGCCAGGGCTTTTTCGATGTGCAGTTCGCGCGGGTTGCCGTGAGAGTCGGTGCGGCCGTAGTCGTAGACGCGGTAGGTAAGGTCGGAATATTCCTGAACTTCGCAGAGGACCAGGCCAGAACCGATGGCGTGAGGCGTGCCGGGGGCGATGAAGAAAGTGTCGCCTTTGCGGACGCGGTGGGCTTCGAAGAGGTCTTCGATTTTGTGGGAGTCGATGGCGGCGCGGAATTGGTCGCGCGTGACGCCGTGTTTCAGGCCGATGAGAACTTGCGCGCCGGGTTCGGCGGAGCAGGCGTGCCACATTTCGGTTTTGCCGCGGCCGCCGGCGGCGCGTTCGTTGGCGTAGGCGTAGGCGCCGTCCGGGTGGACCTGGATGGAGAGCTTATCGGCGGGGAAGAGAAATTTTACGAGGATGGGAAATTCGGGAGTATTGACGAGCGAGGAGCCGCGCCAGCCGATGGGCATGTCGCGCCAGGCCGCGCCGAGCGGGTGGCCCTGGTAGGGGCCGCTGGCGATGCGGCAATCGACGCTGGTGAGCCAAACCTCGCCGATGGGTTCGGTGAGATTGGTTTTCTCCGGAAAGAGCGGGGCGAGGGAATCCGAGCCCCAGATGCGCTTCATGAAGACCGGATCGATGCGGCTGGGGGCGGGTTTCACTGGTTTAGACCGCGGCGGCTGCGCGCGTGAAAAATTTTTCGAGGCGGCGCAAGCCTTCGTCGATGCGTTCGATGGAGGTGGCGTAGGAGAGGCGCAGGTAACCGGGAGCGCCGAAGGCTTCGCCGGGGACGAGGGCAACTTGAGCTTCGTCGAGGAGCTTGCGCGAGAGCTCAGTGCAATTTTTTGCGAGGGCGTGCGGGCTGTTGCCGAGGAATGCGGAGACATTTGGAAAAGCATAGAAGGCGCCGCCGGGCCACTCGCAGGTGACGCCGGGGATGGCGCGCAGGCCTTCGACGATGCGCTTACGGCGCTTTTCGTATTCGGCGAGCATGGGCGGGACGGCGTCCATGGAGCCGGTCATGGCGGCAAGTGCGGCGTACTGGGCGATGGAGGTGGGGTTACTGGTGGATTGCGATTGGAGTTTGTTGCTGGCTTGCACGAGGGCTTCGGGGGCGAGGGTGTAGCCGATGCGCCAACCGGTCATGGCGAAGGTCTTGCTCACCGAGCCGATGATGATGACGTGGGACTTGGAGTCTTTGGCGCTGGCGATGGAATAGGGTTTGTGCGGGGCGTAGACGAAATGGGAGTAGCACTCGTCGCCCATGAGCCAGACGTTGTGTTTTTTGCAGACGTGCAGGATGCGCTCGAATTCTTCGGGCGGGACTACGCCGCCGGCGGGATTGCTGGGGGAGTTGAGAATTAGGAGGCGCGTTTTGGGGGTGATGGCTTTCTCGATGGCGGCGGCTTTGACCGCGAAGCCGTCCTCAGCGGAGGTGGGGACGTAGACGGGCATCGCGCCGGCGTATTTGACGATGTCCGGGAAGCTGACCCAGTACGGTGCGGGAATTAAGGCTTCGTCGCCTTGCTGGATGAGGACGCTGACGGCGTTGAAGATGGCGTGTTTGCCGCCGACGTTCACGACGCATTCTTTTGGTTCGTAGCTGGAGCCTAGTTCGCGTTTGTGCCAGGCGCAGACGGCTTCGCGGAGGGGCATGATGCCGGGCGTGGCGGTGTATTTGGTTTTGTTGTCGTTGATGGCTTGGATGGCGGCTTTTTTGATGTGGTCGGGCGTGGGGAAGTCTGGCTCGCCGGGGCCGAAGTCGGCGATATCAACGCCGCGAGCTTTGAGTTGTTCGGCGGCGGCGATGACCGCGGCGGTGGGAGAGGCTTGGATGCGGTTGATGCGGTCCGTCAGGTGCACGGGGGGCTCCTTCGTTGGAGATGGCTCCGGCTAGTTTAGCATTACCGGCGATGCGGAACAGTGCTGGCGGTGGCGCGCTTAGGACATTTTGGTACGCAGGCGCTCTTCGACGATGGGCGGGACGAGGCCGTTGAGCGGGGCGCCGAATTGGGCGATCTCGCGGACTAGTTTGGCGCTGAGGTAACTGTAGGGTTCGCCAGGAATCATGAAAACGGTTTCGAGGCGCGGCTCGAGTTTGCGATTCATGAGGGCCATCTGGAGTTCGTATTCGTAGTCCGAGACGGCGCGGATGCCGCGGAGGATTACGGCGGCGCCGCGTTTGCGAGCGAAGTCTACCAGGAGGCCGTCGAAGACTTCGACCTCGACGCTGGAGAGGTGCTTGGTGGTTTCACGCAGCATTTCGACGCGCTCGGGGACGGTGAAGAGCGGCTGCTTTTCGGCGTTGCGCAGGACGGCGACGATGAGGAGGTCGAACATTTTTTCGCCGCGTTCGATGAGGTCGAGGTGGCCGTTGGTGACGGGGTCGAAGGAGCCCGGGTAGATGGCTACAGAGGTTTTCATGTGTATGGTGGCCGCGGGGTAGTGTAACTCAGATGGTGCGGGGGTGGCGTGGGCGTCGTTTACAGAGGCGGAGAAAAGTAGTTGTGGATTGTGGGGGGCGGCGCGGATATTCTCGGCTACGGCAAAGCGGTGGATGGAGAGAGGTGCTTGCGAAATGTTCGGACGTGCGAGAACGGGCTTATTGAAACGGTTTAATTTGTTGGGGCGAGGATGTGTGGCGGCGGCGATGCTCGGGATGATGGTGGTGGGCGCGCCCGGGCAACAGGCGGTGTTGAACGTGATGCCGCTGCCTTCGAACGCGCAGATGCGCGATGGGGCGTTGTCGGTGGACGCGAATTTTTCTGTGGCGCTGACGGGGTATAGCGAAGCACGGCTGGAGCGGGCGGTGACGCGGTTTCGACAGGAGCTCGCGCGGCAGACGGGATTGGTGTGGAAGCGCGAAGCGCCGGCTGTGGCAAAGACAGAAGCGACGAAGACTGAGACGGCGAAGGCTGCTAGTGGAACGCCGGCGGCGAGTGGCGCGACGCTGACGGTGCACACTGAGCATGCGAGCGCGGCGATTCAGGAATTAGGGGAAAACGAATCGTACACGCTGGAGGTTTCCGCGAGCGGGGCCACGCTGACGGCGGAAACGCCGCTGGGCACGATGCACGGGTTGCAGACTTTTCTGCAACTGGTGGCGGTGACGCCGCAGGGGTTTGCGGCGCCGGCGGTGACCATTCAGGATAAGCCGCGGTTTCCGTGGCGCGGATTGATGATCGATTCCGGGCGGCACTTCATGCCAATGGAGATTTTGAAGCGGAATATCGATGGCCTGGAAGCGGTGAAGATGAATGTGTTTCATTGGCACCTATCGGAGAATCAGGGTTTTCGCATCGAGAGCAAGAAATTTCCGCGGCTGCAGGAGCTGGGTTCGGACGGGTTGTATTACACGCAAGAGGAAGTGCGGGAACTGATCGAGTATGCGCGGGATCGGGGGATTCGCGTGGTGCCGGAGTTTGATGTGCCGGGGCACAGCACGGCGTGGCTGGTGGGTTATCCGGAGCTGGGGAGCGGGCCGGGGCCGTATGAGATTGAACGCAAATGGGGAATTTTCGATCCGGCGTTCGACCCGACGAATGAGAAAACGTATAAATTTCTGAACGAATTTTTTGGCGAGATGGCCAAATTGTTTCCGGACCACTTTTTTCATGTGGGCGGAGACGAGGTGAACGGCAAGGAGTGGGACGCGAACCCGAAGATTCAGTCGTTTATCAAGGCGAACGCGCTGCAGAACGATGCGGGATTGCAGGCGTATTTTAACAAGAAGCTGCAAGCGATTATCGCGAAGCACGGCAAAAGCATGGTGGGTTGGGACGAGGTGCTGACGCCGGATTTGCCGAAAGACATTGTGATTCAGTCGTGGCGCGGGCAGGATTCGCTGGCGGCGGCTGCCAAGCAGGGATTTCGCGGGATTCTTTCAAATGGGTATTACCTCGATTTGGGTTGGTCGGCGGCGCGGCACTATGCAGTGGATCCTACAAGCGGGGCGGCGGCGACGCTGGCGCCGGTCGAGTCGGCGCGCATTCTGGGCGGCGAATCCTGTATGTGGTCGGAATATGTGAACGCTGAAAATGTGGATTCGCGGATCTGGCCGCGCAACGCGGCGATTGCGGAGCGGCTATGGTCGCCGCAAAGCGTGACGGATGTAGCGTCGATGTACGCGCGGATGGATGCGGAGAGCGCGCGGCTCGAGTGGCTAGGGCTGACGCACCGCACGTATTACCGGCAGATGCTACAGCGGATTGCCGGGCACTTGGCGACACCGCAAGAAGTGGCAGCGCTGCGCGAGCTGGCGGACGTTCTGGAACCAGTCAAGGACTATGCGCGCGAACAATCAGCCACCAACGAGCCGACCAGCGGCACGGCGCTAAACCGCGTGGTGGACGCGGTGGCGCTCGAGAGCGGCGCGGCACGGCGATTTAATGAGTTGGTGGATAAATATCTCGCGGCGGGCTGCAAGGACGACGATTCGGCCAACGAGCTGCGCGCGCAGCTGATTCGTTGGCGCGATAACGATCCGGCCATCGAATCCCTGGCGCAGAAATCATTCCTGGTGAAAGAGGTTGTGCCAGTCTCGCAGGACCTGGCGACGCTCGGCAAAATTGGCGTCTTCGCTATGGACTATCTCATCCTCGGCTCGCAACCTCCCGCTGCCTGGAGGACCGATCAGAGCGCGCTGCTCACCGACGTGAGCAAGCCCAAGGCGCAACTTTTGCTGGTGCCGGTCGCGGGCGTGCAAAAACTGGTGAGTGCCACTGGCGGCGCCACATCGTGTGGAGTGAAATAGCACACCAACCAAATGGCGTGCGGGCGGAATGGCGCGAGGGTCACGGCGCCGGCGCGTTATGGCAAGTGGTCGTTCCCGAATCGCGGAAGGTCTGGCCCTCGACCGGTATAAATTCCCACTTATAACTTCCTGGCGCTAGAGTGAGCTTCAGCACGCCGTAGGTGTCCCAGTCGCGCACTTCGCTGTTGGGCGTAGCGAAGCCCAGCAGATCATGGCTGCGTCCGCCGGTGCCTACGACAATTTCCCGGATGCCGTTCTGGGTGTCGGCATGGCCTTCGGGATCCTGCTGCGCGAAGCGCTCGTAGGAATGCTCATGGCCAGCCAATACGAGGTCGGCGTGCGCGGCGTATAGGTCCTGCCAGAGCGGCTTAAGCTCCGGATGGACGGCGTGCGACTTCAGAACGCCGCTACTGAACAGTGCGTGATGTCCGTAAGCCAGAGTGCAAACATTCGCGTGCTGTGCAAGGTCGGCCGCCAGCCAGCGCTCTTGCGGTGAGCCTTTGCCGCAGCCACCCACAACGTTCGTGCAGTTAGTATTGAGCACCACAATGTGCCAAGAACCGAGATCGTAGCTGTAATAACCCTGGCCTGCTGTGCCGGCCTTTGCTCCCCAGTAGGCAAAGTAAGGCGCCGCCCCCGGCGTGCCGTATTCGTGATTGCCGAGAGCGGGATAGGTGCGGTCTTTGAATGCACCCCAGGTCGGCTGATAGCATTTTTTGAATTCCTTGGCGGTGCCGCGCTCGTACACCAGATCGCCCGCCGCAAAGACGGTGCCGGGTATTTGCGCAACGAGCTTGGCGGTGGCCTCGGCGCCTGCAATATTCGCGCAGCCGGCAATGTCGCCCGCGCCGACCAAAGTCACCGCAGGAGGTTTGCGTCGCGGTACCGGATGGCGTTTTATTGATCGCTGTACTGGAGGAACGGCAGCGGGGGCGGACTGAGCGGATTGTGCAGGGGGTGATGCGATTAAAGGAGCCGGATTTGTCTTACAAAAAATTGGTGTGCAGGCGAAAAAAAGTAGAAACAAAGTGCTGCGCACTGCGCGGGTCGCAAAAATTCGTGCAGTTTGGCCGCGTCGGCCAGTTGAAGAAAACAAATCGCTCGGCGAAATGTATCGTTTCATCGTCCTCGCCTGTCTAAAGCAAAGCAGCGTAACACGGGATTAAAGTGCGCGTCGAAGCCATTGACCAGAGCGTGGGTTTTTCAGAATCGCGTTGACGCCGAGCGAAGCGCTTTGCGACGCGCTAAGTGTAGGTAAACAATAGTGTTATCCTGCCCATTGAGTGTTGACTTTTTGTTGCTTTCCCGGTAGAATTAATTTGCGACTGATTCAGTCGTATATCGCCCGGCGATTCGTACCCGCAGTGCGACGCGGAGCGCCAACGAAAAATGTTCAAGCTCTCGAAAAAAGCGGACTACGGGTTGATCGCTGTGAAACACCTGGCGCTGCACCGGGATCAACATGCCTGCAGCGCGAATGAGATTGCGGAAGAATACGGAATCTCGATCACGCTGATGGCGAAGGTGTTGCAAAAGTTGGCGCGTTATGGGCTGGTGGGCGCGAAGCACGGTTCAAGCGGCGGGTATCAACTGGCGAAAGAGCCATCGAAGATTAGCGCGCTGGACGTGATCAATGCTATTGATGGTCCGGTGCTAATCACCTCGTGCGTGACCAGCCACGGAGCCTGCGACGCGACGGACCGCTGCACGGTTCGCGAGCCGCTACGCAAGGTGAACGAGAGCATTTTGAGCGTGCTGGGCACGGTGACCATCGCACAGATGAGCGAAGAAACGCACGAACCGGCGCTGGTGGAATTGCGGTAGGTGGCGAAAGAAGTAAAGGCAATTGCAGTGCGGTAAGAGAGTTCAGGGAGAGCAGAATCATGGCCGTAAAGCTGCCGATTTACATGGACAATCACGCGACAACGCCGGTGGACCCGCGCGTTCTGGACGCGATGCTGCCGTATTTTGGCGAAAAGTTTGGCAACGCCGCGAGTCGCAATCACGCGTTTGGCTGGGCGGGCGAAGAGGCGGTGGAAACGGCGCGCCAGCAGATTGCTTCGCTGATCAATGCCACGCCAAAGGAAATCATTTTCACCAGCGGGGCCACGGAATCCGACAACCTGATGATTAAGGGCATTGCTGAGATGTATCGCGAAAAGGGCAATCACATCATCACGCAAGCCATCGAGCATAAGGCGGTATTGGATACCTGCAAGCGGCTCGAAAAAGAAGGATTTGAGGTTACCTATCTGCCGGTGCAGAAAGACGGCAGGGTAAACCTGGAAACACTGAAAGCGGCGATTCGTCCGACGACCATTTTGATCACCATCATGTACGCCAACAATGAGATTGGCGCGATTAACCCGATTCCGGAAATTGGCAAGATTGCCAAAGAGCATGGCATCTTCTTTGCCGTGGACGGCGTGCAGGCGGTAGGAAAGATTCCCGTGGACGTGCAGAAGGACGGAATCGACTTGCTGGCCATCACGGCGCACAAGATCTACGGGCCCAAAGGCGTCGGCGCGTTGTATGTGCGCCGCCGTAACCCGCGCGTGCAGCTTTCCGCGATTCTCGATGGTGGCGGTCACGAGCGCGGAATGCGTTCCGGAACGCTGAATGTGCCAGGTATTGTGGGGCTCGGAAAAGCTTGCGAAATCGCGCAGCAGGAGATGCCCACGGAATCGAAGCGCATGCTGGAATTGCGCACGCGGCTGCAGAAGGGCCTGGAGGCCAAGCTGGACGAAGTGTTCATCAACGGTTCGATGGAGCACCGGCTGCCGAATAACCTGAACATGAGCTTTGCCTACGTGGAAGGCGAGTCTTTGCTCATGGGCATCAATGATATTGCGGTTTCGAGCGGCTCGGCCTGCACGTCGGCAACCCTTGAGCCCAGCTACGTGCTCAAAGCTTTAGGGGTGGGCGAGGACCTGGCCCACACCTCGATCCGCTTTGGCTTGGGACGCTTTAACACGCCGGAAGAGGTCGACTACGTCATCGAGAAGATGGCGCAGGTGGTGACCAAGCTGCGTGAATTGTCCCCCTTGTACGAAATGGCCAAAGAAGGCATCGATATTTCCAAGGTCAAATGGCAGACAGCGTAAAGACAGCCCGGAAAGGCGAGGCAACAACAATGGCAAGCGAAGGAACTATCCAGATTCACCGCTCGATCGGAGGTACGGGAGCCGCGTTTCGCGTGGCGTTCGTTCCTTACGACGACAGCGACGAGGCGAACCCCGCGGGACAGCGCTCGTTCCAGCAACTGCAGGAAGTACGCGCATTTTTGAAACTGCTCGGCGTGGGAGCGGAGTTCATCAAGGACGCTTTGCGGCAGTTGACCGCGGGGCGCTCGGCTTGGGTGCCGAACGTGTCGCTGTCGGACAAGGCGATTCGCAGCGCGGGCTTCGTGAACATGCAGAATATGGCGCGCAGCTGAAGTAGTTGGCCGCGTTGCTGTACGGGTGTATTTTCGTTGCTGGGGAAAATTTTGGGCTGCGAAAGATTGTTTTTTCAGCGTGTGGAGCGCGGCAAAGTTTTGCTAGAGTTTCGATAGTTTGAAGGAGCACAGGTTATGGCATATAGCGACAAAGTAGTGGAGCATTACAACAACCCGCGCAACGTGGGCAGTCTTTCGAAGGAAGATCCCAACGTGGGTACGGGTTTGGTGGGGGCTCCGGAGTGCGGCGACGTGATGAAGCTGCAGATGCGCATCAATCCGGAGACCAACGTCATCGAGGAAGCCAAGTTCAAGACGTTTGGCTGCGGCTCCGCGATTGCGAGTTCTTCGCTGGCCACGGAATGGGTGAAGGGCAAGACCGTGGAAGAGGCGCTGTCCATCAAGAACACCGACATTGTGCGCGAACTGGCGCTGCCGCCGGTGAAGATTCACTGCTCGGTGCTGGCCGAAGACGCGATCAAGGCGGCGATTGGGGATTGGAAGAAGAAGCACGGGATGGAAGTACCCGTCGCGGAAAAGGCCGCGCACTAGCTTTTAGTAGCGCAGACACTCTTGCCTGTGCGCGGCTGTTGCAGCGTAACGCGTCGCGCCGCAAAACCAAGGCGTAAGTTGCGATGCCTTTGGAGTTTAGAAAAATGGCTACAGAAACCGCCGAAGAAAAGAATCTGCTGGGTATTAAGGCCAATGTAGACGCCGACGGCGCGCCGAAAGCGCCGAAGATCCACCTGACCGAGCGCGCGGCGAAGAAGATTCGTGCACTGCTCGAGAAGGATGGCGTGTCGCCGGAAGTCGGCGGATTGCGTGTGGGCGTGCAGGGCGGGGGCTGCTCGGGGCTTTCTTACGCCATGCGGCTGGATACGCAGGCGCGCGACCGCGATAAAGTGTTCGAGGAGTTCGGCGCGAAGCTTTTTGTGGATCCGAAAAGTTTTCTGTATCTGAACGGCACCACGCTGGAATATGAAGAAACGCTGATGCGCCAGGGATTTGTGTTTCAGAATCCCAACGCTGCGCGCAGTTGTGGATGTGGGAGTTCGTTCACGGCCTGAGCCGGTTTCCCGAGTTTCCATGCTTGCGTGGCTGGCCGCTTCGGTTGCCAGCCACAATTTGTTTGAAGACGTGAATTTGAATGCGGCGGGGAAACGCCTGCCCCTGCGACCGAACGAGCCGACATGAGCACACCTACGCAAGCGCCAGTATCGACGGATTATTTTGCGGTGTTCTCGCTGCCCCGCAAGCTGTGGATTGAAATGAACGCGCTGGAACAGAAATTTCTGCAATTGAGCTGGAAGCTGCACCCGGATAATTTTGTAAACGCTGGCGATGCGGAGCGGGAAGCGTCGCTGCGACGCAGTTCGGAGCTGA
Source organism: Acidobacteriota bacterium (assembly GCA_003161195.1). Classification (GTDB taxonomy): domain Bacteria; phylum Acidobacteriota; class Terriglobia; order Acidiferrales; family UBA7541; genus Acidiferrum. Next base: position 13,261 of record PMOV01000096.1, read on the forward strand.
ATGACGCGTATCGCACGTTGCGCGATCCAATGGACCGCGTCGAGTATTTGTTGGGATTGGAGGGCGCGCGCCGCGAGGGTGAGCAGAAACAACAAGCGCCGCCGGAACTGCTCGAGGAAGTGTTTGAGTTGAACGAATCGCTGGACGAGTTGCGGGAAGCAAAAGCGGAAGGCGGGGATTTGGCGGTGCTGAGGGCGCGACTGGAATCCGCGGAAAAGAATTTTCAGCACCAACTCGAGCAAGTAGACGGCGAACTCTTCGCCACGGCAAAGCAGTGGGATGCCACAGTAGACGCGGAAGCCAGCGGCGCGAACGTGCACGGCGAACGTGAAGCGGCCAAGTCGCGGCTCAACGAACTCTTGAATCGCCGTTCGTACATCCGCAACCTGGTAGTCAACGTCCAAAAGGAGCTTTTGTAGCGAAGGGCCTGGGCCCTTCATCTTCTGAATCATGAGCAGAATCGTCGGCATCGACCTAGGTACCACCAACAGTCTAGTTGCGTACATTGATGCGCAGACAAAAGAGCCGAAGTGTATCCCGGGGCCGTATGGCTCGACGTTGTGCCCGTCGGTGGTGAGCCTGGATGCGGACGGCAGCATTGTGGTGGGCGAAGCGGCGCGGCGGCGGTTGTTGACGCAGCCGGAGCGCACGATTTATTCGGTGAAGCGGCTGATGGGTCGTGGAGCGGCGGACGTGCAGGACGAACTGAAACTGTTTCCGTTTCGCATCGATCCGAATAGTAGGAACGTGATTCGCGTGCAGCTGGGCGATACATATTTCACCCCGCCGGAGATTTCGGCTTTTATTTTGCGTGAATTGAAGAGTTGGGCGGAGGCGTTTCTCGGCGAGTGCGTGGCACGCGCGGTGGTTACCGTGCCGGCGTATTTTAACGATGCGCAGCGGCAGGCGACTAAAGATGCCGGGAAAATTGCTGGGCTCGAAATCGTGCGACTGGTGAATGAGCCTACGGCGGCGGCACTGGCTTATGGCCTACATGAAAAGCAGCGCGGGCATGTGGCGGTGTACGACCTGGGCGGCGGCACGTTTGATATTTCCGTGCTGAAGCTGATCTCGACCAGCGACGGTGATATTTATCAGGTGCTTGCGACCAACGGCGATACGCACCTGGGCGGCGACGATATTGACAACCTGCTGCAGGCGCTGGTGCGGGAGAGCATTCGCAAGGAACACGGCGTGGAAATTTCCGGCAAGCCGGAGCTGGCGCAGGAATTGCGCAAAGCCTTGATCGCCGCGAAGCATCAGCTGTCCGCGGCGGCGCAGGCGGACATACGGTTTCCGCTGCCGAACGGCGCGATTTTCGCGATGCCTTTCTCGCGCGAACACTTCGACAACCTGATTCGCCCGATTGTGGACCGGACGATGGGGCCGGTGAAAGCGGCTCTGGCGGACGCACATCTCGCGCCCTCGGAAATCGAAGAAGTCGTTTTGGTGGGCGGTACGACGCGCACGCCGCTGATTCGCAGCACGGTGGAAGAGTTTTTTGGACGCAAACCGCACACGGAACTGAATCCGGATGAGGTGGTGGCGCTGGGCGCGGCGGTGCAGGCGAACATTCTGGAGCGCGGCGTCAGCAACATGCTGCTGCTGGACGTGACGCCGCTGTCGCTGGGCATCGAGACGTACGGCGGCGCGGTGTCAAAAATTATTCCGCGCAATGCGACGATTCCTGCGAGTGCGCAGGAGCAGTACACGACCGGTGTGGACAATCAGACGGGCATCGACATTCACGTGCTGCAGGGCGAACGCGAGCTGGCCAAGGATTGCCGCTCGCTGGCGCGATTCACTTTGAAGACGGCGCCGGCACCTGCGGGTCTGCCGCGCATCGACGTGAAATTTCTTATCGACGCGAACGGCATTCTGCAAGTTTCGGCCAAGGATTTGCGCACCGGCGAAGAGCATTCCATCGAGGTGCAGCCGAGTTACGGCATCGACGACACGGAAATTGAACGCATGCTCGAGGAATCCATCGAGTACGCGGAGCAGGATTTTGCCGAGAGACAGTTGATCGAGGCGCGCACGGAAAGCGAAGCCATCTTGTCGGCTACAGAGAAGGCGTTGGGCAATCCGCAAGGGGCTGAGTTGCCGCCGGAGGAGCGCGCGGCGATTGAAGCGAGTGTGGCGACTCTGCGAGAATCCGTAACGGGCAGCGATTACAAACTGATCCGCCGGCGCATCGATGAGCTGAATCGCGCGACCGAGCGCTTGGCGGAATTGTTGATGAACTCGGCGGTGCAGTCGGCGCTCGAAGGCCGCAAGCTGGCGGAAGTTTAATGGTGGCGGAGTTTGATGGCGCGAGAAAAGTGCGAAGTAACCTTTGCGAGGTAACAGATGGGCGGAAGTAATCCCTACATTGACGAAGTAAAATATAAGCCTGCTACGCAGAAATATAAGGTGACCTTTCTGCCCAGCGGCAAGACCATTGAAGTGGACCCGGAAAAAATCCCTTATGGGCACAACGGGCTGCCAGGCAGCATTCTGGATATTTCCGAGGGCCTCAAGGCAGGGCTCGATCATGCGTGCGGAGGCGTCTGTGCATGCTCGACGTGCCACGTGATCGTGAAGCAGGGGCTGGAATCCTGCAACGAAGCGACGGACGCGGAGCTGGACGAACTGGATATGGCGCCGGGCATCACGCAGAAGTCGCGGCTGGGCTGCCAGACGGTACCGGACGGCACGACCGATATCGTGGTGGAAATACCCGAGTGGAACAAGAATTACGCGAAGGAATTAGATCACTAGAAGACGTGGCCCGTGTTCGGAGAACCGCGAAGAAATTGTGCGGCTGGGTTTTTGCACGGGTCACGTCACGGGTCACGGAACACGAGGTAGCCCACGTCCGCGACGACTTGAAGCAAATCCATCCACGGAGAACGACATGCCGCAGACGTTTGATTGGGACGACATCGAGGACATTGCTATCGAATTGACGGATGCGCATCCGCAAGTGGATCCGCTTACGGTGCGTTTTACGGATATGCACAAGTGGATTCTGGAGCTGCCCAATTTTGTGGGTGAGGCTGGCGCGTCCAACGAGAGCAAGCTGGAAGCCATTCAAATGGCTTGGGATGAAGAGTACAAGGACCGCAAAAACTAAGCTTCATCCTGAAGGTGCTGCGGAGAGAAAAGCGCTGGGTATGCCCCATCCCCCCGCTTTGGGTAAGTGTTGATTCTAGGATGGTTATCTTGACACATTTCTGTAAGTGTTGATTATAGTGGAGTTGGCGGTCATTTTTAGTAGCTTGGTTGCAGCAGGGCGTCCAAGTAAAATCGTACCGGGAGCACGACGAGCGGAACCGCCATTTCCCCGGGTGCCGCAACAAACCCGTCCGAAATAACCCTCATTTTTTCAATGCGTTAGCATGTAGATGAATCCGCTTGCGCGACCTGACGTTTGGGGTGCGGGCGGCGTCTATACCGCAGGAGAAATGCATGGCTACGGTGGGACTTTCGCTGCCCTGGAAGCATAGGATAGCTTCCGGGCAGTTTCAGGGGGCATCGCGAGTGGAGTTTTCCGATCTGGGCGCGGAGAACGAGGACGGGTCGAGCGATTCGCCGATGCACGACGCGCCGCAGGGCGAGCCGCGGCAGAATGCGGCGATTACGACGGACACAGAGTACGGTTCCAGCAGCGGCGCGAGTTTCGCCAGACCCAGCGACGCCGAATTGGCGGCGGCATGTGCGGCGGGAGAGCTGGGCGCTTACGAACAACTGTATCGTCAGCAGGGCGCGCGCATGAAAAATTTGGCGCGCAATTTGCTTGGCGCGTCGAGCGACGCCGAAGACGCGGTGCAGGATACCTTTCTCAAGGTACAGCGGGGCATCGGGAGCTTTCGCGGGCAGTCTTCGTTCGTGACGTGGACGTTTCGCATTTTGGTGAATACCTGCCACGACATGCGGCGGCGCAGCGTGCGGCGTAATGAGAAAGCGCAACGCGAAGCATCGGGCGCGCGAGACGGTGGCGGAAGCGCGACGCCGCCAGAGGCTCGCGCGGCCAGCACGCACCCGGCGCTACGCATGGCGCTGGAGCGCGCCATCGCCACGCTGACGCAACACCAGCGCGACGTGTTTCTGCTGTATGAGGTGGAAGGGTTTCGGCACGCAGAAATCGCGGGGATGCTGGAGATCACCGCGACAGCCTCCAAGAACACGTTGTTCCAAGCAAAGAAGAGCCTGCGCCAAATGTTGGACGCTCCGCGGGGCTCGCAACTGGGAGGCGCGGCATGAACATCTCCTGCGCGGATTGCGAGCGGATTTTTCTGGATGGTACGGCGGAAGAATGGGCGGAACTCGAACGGCACGCGTGGTCGTGTGAAGCATGCGCGGCTGCAGTGCGCGGGTGGAAAGAGTTGAGCATCGCCGCACAGGAGTTGCGCGATTACAGCGATGATCCGGCGCTGTGGCCGCGCATTGCGGAGTCCCTCACGGCGGCGGACGAAGCAGTGCAAAGGAAGGAACACAAAGTTGCCTGGCGGGAGCGGCTGTTTGGCTGGAGGGGCGGGATACTGCCACTCGGATGGCAGACGGGACTGGCGGGAGCGCTGGCGGTGGCGTTGCTCGCGGGCGGCGCGTCTTTGTTTCTTTACGAGCGGCATGCGCGCGTCGCGACGGCGAAAAGCCCCTTCCTGAACGACCGCACGGTGGTGGAAGTGGAACGCACGGAAAACGCGTACATGCAAGCCATCGACAAGATGGCGGCGGAAGCCAAGCCGGCGATGGACGCGGAGAGTTCGCCGCTGATGGACAGTTATCGCGAGAAGCTCATGGTGCTGGACAGCGCCATCGGGGAACTGCGCGCACAGGAGGGTGAAAACCCCTCGAACGCGCACCTGCGCTACCAACTACTGGCCATGTATCGGGAAAAGCAGGACACGCTGCGCGAAATTCTGGAGAGCAAGTGATGACGAGGAATCTTACGAAACGCGCCGCGATATTTTGCGGCGTACTGGCCGGAGCGCTAGCCTTGCTGGCGGCACTGACGGCGGTTCCCTCGGTGCAGGCCGCGGCCGGCGGGCAAGCCACGGCGAAGCGCGAATTCAACAAAACGCTGCCGCTTGCGACGGACCAGACGTTGGCCATCGAAAACAAATTTGGCGAAGTGCGCATTCACGGCGGCGTGGGCCACGATTTGAATATTAGTGCGACTATCCGCACGCAAGCCGGGTCGCAGGAAAAAGCCGATCAGCGCGCCGACGAGATTCGTATCGATGTGTCGCAGGATGCGCATGGCGTGCGGGTACGCACCGTGTATCAGGACCCACTGATCACCGTGCGCATCGGAGATCACACCTCGTATTCGGTGGACTACGACATCACCATGCCGGGCGACGCCAGGCTGTGGCTGAAAAATTCCTTTGGCAACGTAGACGTGCGCGGCGTGCATGGCTGGTCGGAGGTGGTGAATGCAAACGGGAATGTGCAGCTGCACGAGGGCAGCGGGGCCAAAATAACCAATTCCTTCGGCTCGGTCGAAACCGGAAACTCTTCCGGCGACCTGACGGTAATCAACGCCAACGGTCCGCTGAGCGTGTCCGACGTGAAGGGCAATCTGGACGCAAAAGACCGCTTCGGCGATGTCCACGTCAACACCGTGCAAGGCACGGTGGCCATTTCCGGCGGTAACGGCGGCGTGGAATTAACGGACGTGGGCGGCGCGACGGTGAGCAACTCTTTCGGGGCGGTGACGGCGCGCAACGTGCGCGGCAACCTCAGCGTGAACAACAATAATGGCGTGATCGATGCGAATACGGTGAGCGGTTCAGCAGAACTGAATGGCAGCTTCGGCGCTATCAGCTTCACGAATATTTCCGGGCGCGTGCGCTGCAATTCCTCGAACGCCGGCGTACACGGCGGGCAGACTGGCGACGAAGTGTACGTCAAGACGAGCTTCGGCGAAGTGGAGCTGCAGCAGATCGGCGGTGCGCTGGAGGCGGAAAATGCCAACGGCGGACTCGTAGTGCGGGAGGTGAAGGGTTTTGCCACGCTTAAGACCTCTTTCGGCAAGATCGAGGCGAGCAAATTGCTTAAGGGTGCGCGCGCCACGAGCGGCAACGGCAGCATCACGCTGCGCGACGTGGGCGGGGACGTGTACGCGAAAACGAGCTTTGGCACCATTCGCCTGGAGCGCGTAACGGGCAATATCACGGCGGAAGATTCCAATGGCGCGGTCAGCGCAAACAGCGTGTCCGGGGACACGGGGGTGAAGACCACGTTCGGCGCCGTCTCGCTCGAAGGCATCGGCGGCGCAATCACTGTGGACAACGCCAACGGAGCGGTGTCCGCGACGGCATTGCCCGCAACGGGGGGCGACTGCCACAACGTGAGCATCAAAACCTCGTTTTCCCCGATACAGATCCGCCTGCCAGAAAATGCCGGATACACTCTGACTGCGCACACGTCGTTTGGCCATATCAACAGTGAATTGCCGGTGACCACAACCGGCACAGTTAGTCCGGAAACACTGAGCGGCAAAATCGGCAACGGCGCATGCACACTCTTGCTCACCAACGGGAACAGCAACATCGACATTTCGAAATTGCCGAAATAATTCCTGGTGCCGCGCTCCGGACACAGCGTCAGCACGAGAGCTGAACTTTGCGCAGCCTTTTTGCGTATTCTTTCCTGCTGTGGCCGTTCCGGCCTAACCCTGGAGGCGACCATGAAAGGGAAACTTTTGCCCGCGGCCATTGCCGTCCTGGCTGCCGCCGTGTCGTGTGCCGCGCAGGAAAAAACCTTCGCGCGTCTGGGCGGCAGCACCATCAAGCAGGCACAAATCGATGAGACGGTGAAAAAGCTGATGGCTCGCGCGGAAGTTCCCGGCGTGGGGCTGGCACTCTTCGATCACGGCAAGATTTCTTACCTCGCGACGTATGGCGCGCGCGACAAGGAAAAGAATCTGCCGCTGACCGTCGATTCGATCATGAGCGGAGCTTCGTTCACCAAAGTTGCGTTTGGCTATCTGGTGCTGCAGCTGGTGGACCAGCGAATCCTGGACCTCGACAAGCCCGTCTATCAATATTTGCCCAAGCCCCTGCCGGAGTATCCCAACTACGTTGATCTGGCGGGGGACCCGCGATACAAGAGCATCACCGCACGCATGCTTCTGAGCCACACCAGTGGCTTTCCGAACTGGCGATGGTTTGAAGACGACCGCAAGCTTGAAATTCACTTTGCTCCGGGCACACGGTTTGCGTATTCGGGCGAGGGAATCGATTTGCTGCAACTGGTGGTGGAGACGGTCACCGGGCAACCGCTCGAGAAACTGATGCAGCAGCATATCTTTCAGCCATTCGGCATGACGCGTTCCAGCATGATGTGGCATGACAGTTTCGAAGAAAATCATGCGAATGGTTATGACGCATATGGGCGCTCGATGGGGCCGCAACGGCGCGAGCACGCCGACGCGGCGGGTTCGTTGTTGACGACGCCGCACGATTTCGCGCTGTTCGTGCAAGCGGTGATGGCCGGCCAGGGTCTTTCGAAAGAGATGCGCTCCGAGATGTTCGCTCCGCAAATACAGATTCTGTCCAAGCACGAATTTCCGTCGCTGAGTGAGGAGACCACCGAGGAGAACAAGTCTATCCGGCTGAGCTATGGCCTCGGCTGGGGACTTTATTGGACGCCTTATGGCGAGGCATTTTTCAAGGAAGGGCACGGCGAGGGCTGGCGCAACTACGT
>PMOV01000086.1 GCA_003161195.1 Acidobacteriota bacterium
TAATGGCCAATTTCATGCAGCGCCACGTCGGAAAATAGCGGGCATTCCAGTTCGTCGTACCCCCAGTACTATTCTCTTTGAGAGTACCGTTACACCCCATAGCAACTAAGTAACTAAAATCCGCCTCTAAGCCAAGCAGAATCAACACTTACAGAAATGTATGAAAATAAAGCACTTTAACCGCCCTGGAATGAACACTTGCGCAAAACTAGGTAGGGGGTTCATCCCACTAAAAAGCTGTGGAACGTCCAAAAAGTAGCGTCGACCTGTCCCAAAGGTCAGTCGGAAATCGACCCGATTTCAACCCGCTTTGACGCTGCCTATGGGTGTGTGGGCGCCGGTTGCGGTGCCGCTGTTGGCGTGGTTGTCGACGGAGTGTTGTTGAGGTTGAAATTTACCTTGGGCACTTCACGGGTGCCTTCGTCGGCCTTGAAGTAGGCGTCATTGTGCGTGTAACCAGACATGCTGGCGATGAAGCTGTTGGGAAACGTCAGGATGTAATTGTTGTAGTCCTGCACCACCTCGTTGTAACGGCGGCGCTCCACGGCGATGCGATTTTCCGTGCCGGCCAATTCGTCCTGCAGTCGCAGGAAATTTTCGTTGGATTTCAGTTGCGGATAATTTTCACTGATCGCCAGCAAGCGGTTGAGCGCCGAAGTTACCTGGCCGTTGGCGGCGATCTTGTCGGCAGGAGTTTGTGCGCCGATCAGCGCCGCACGCGCCTTAGCGATGTCACCGAAAACGACTTGCTCTTGTGTGGCGTAGCCCTTCACGGTTTCCACGAGATTGGGAATCAGGTCGGCGCGACGCTGCAAATCGACGTCCACCTGCGCCCATTCGGCGTTGACCGCCTCTTTCTTCAGCGCCATTTGATTGCGACGTCCGATGAAACTGCTGCCGAAAATGAATCCCAGCAAAATCAGCACGACCAGTACGACGATGAATATTTTCATGGCTCCCTCAAAGTGATATGGTTTCCAAAGGGTGTGAATTGAAGATAGCGCAGAATATAATTCTTTTGCGCGAATTTAGTCACGCCTTGGCCACCCGCTGCCATTCGTGCTTCGGTACGTGATGATCGAGCAGCACGATGACCTTCTCCAGCGCCACAAGATAGCCGCCGTAAAGCGTCGCGATGTCGTGGCTCGCTGGGCCAGCGTCGCGCACCCGCAGCGCAGCCGCCAGCGCGGTGCGATCAATATCCGCCAGGGCCGCAATACGTGCCACCAGCCCCTCGCGCGAACCAGGCGGCGTTTCGTCAAACGCGATCAGTACGTGGCGAAACAATGTAATGACGCTGGAAGTAGATTGCGCCAGCGCCGCAGCGAGTTCGTGCGCGTTATCCGCAGAGCGAAGAAAGTGCTGGCGCAACTTGAGCAACGTCGTGCGCAGTTCATGCTCCAGTTCCACGCGATGCAGGTTCATGGGAATGTTAATCGTGGCGACGGGATCTTTGCCATAGAGAACGTGATGCGCGTCGCGAATATCCAGCAGTTCGATGGCGAAAACGTCGGCGGAACGCTGCAACTCTTCTTCGGTGAAAAATAGCGGAGCCGGTTCGCGCTGCTCCGCNNGAAGATTGCTTCCGCCCAGTTCCTTGAGCCGATTCACCAGCTCGTTCAACTTCGCATCTGTCGATAACATTTGTTCTCCTGCCGCCGCTGTGTCCGCAATACGCTGAAACGCTTGGACGGCTGCGTACAATTACCAACTGCCGGAAGCGCCACCGCCACCGCTGCTGCCTCCGCCGAATCCACCGAAACCGCCTCCGCCGCCTCCGCTGCCGCCAAATCCTCCGCCGCCGAAACCACCACCGCCACGGCCGGAACCGCCCAGCAACATCCCTAAAATAAACCACAAGAAACCGCCGCCACCGCCGCCTCTTCGGCCGCGCCCCACGAGAACGATGATGATGTAGATGACGATGATGAACAGAGCGACGCCGGCGCCGAAAGAGCTACCGTGATCGTCGGAGTCAGACTGCGGCGCAGCACGTACCAGCGGCTGACCCGTCAGCGTTACGCCTTTGTCGTCGGCAATATATTTGGCGAGCTGCCAGGCAGCGGTCTGAATCGCGGAGTCATAATTGCCGGCGCGCAAAAAAGGAACCATGGCGCGTCCCGCATCGCCCGCGCGCGCATCATTGATCACCGGCTCGAGGCCGTACCCTACTTCAATGCGGTATTTGTGCTCGTCTGGCGCGACGAGCAGCAGCACGCCACGATCGTCCTTCTTGCTGCCCACGCCAAGCTTCTTGTACAGATCGACGGCGTAGTACTCGATGGTTTGGCCATCCAGCGAGTGCACCGTGACGATGGCCATCTGTGCGCCGGTTTTCTGTTCTAGCTCGGTGCACAACGCTTCGAGATTGGCCTTGGAGGCGGCGCTCAGCGTGCCAGCCAAGTCGGTGACGTAGCCGGAAGGAACAATCTTCGATATGTCCTCCGCCGAGCGACCTGTGCGAGCCAGCAAGGCGAAGCATGCGAAGAGCAGGGCAGCCGCGGCGAGGAATCGGGACAAAGGGATGCGCATGGGCGTTGGAAAGGAAGAACCACACCGCTCTAATGACTATAGGACGCGAGAGAGCGAACTGTAAAGGAGTGGGATGTGAAACGGAGTTGCAAGGCCAGAAGAAAGCTGCGAAGTCGGGTAGTAAAGGCGCGAAGCGCAATGCCGGAGTTTAGACGAGGAGTTGGACAGCCTGTCCGTAGGGACAGGTAATAAAAAGGAACGAAAGGGCAGGCGAGGGGTGGACGGGGTACCAAGAGTACTAATACTAGTAGCAGAGGCTGTGATCGTCATGGAACTCTGCTTTGCTAAGACCCTGTATGACTGCCCGAATTGCGAAAGCCGCGCGATTCGCCGCTCGACGCGCCGTGGATTTGTGGAGCGGGTGTTTCTACGCATGACGCTGGTGTGGCCCTACCGATGCGACGATTGCGATACGCGCTTTTGGGGCTTCCGGCGCCAGCTGCCGGTAGCGGCGGACCAGCGCGACCTACAGGCCGCTTAAAGATAGCAAAACAAATGAGATGCCTCAGTGTTTACGCGAGCCGTCGCTGCGTAGGCTGAGCGATAGCGCTGGGTTTGCTTGGCGCTCGCTCTTTCAGGGACGCCGATAGATGATGGTGGAAGGCCAGTCGCTGTCCGGCTCCTCGAGCCGCAGCGTGACCAGAATTTCTTCCTCCCATGCGCGATAAACCAGCGCCTCCATCTCCCGTTCCCGGCCCCGGAAAGATCGCTCATGGCCGTGCTCCGTGATCAGCCGGAAGCCTACGAAATCGCCGAAACGATTGTAGACGATGCCGACCACCTTGCCGGCAACCTCATAGTGGTGCTTGTCGTGGTGGCCGCCGCCGGGTTCTCGGCCGGTTGCGGGCGGCGCATAACCGTTCCACGACGGGGGAATCTGGTTGGGATTGACGCCAAACCCCTGGACGCGACCTGCGGTGATTTCCACCAAACGGTGCAGGACGGGATACCAACGGTTGGAGAGCGACATGTTCTCCAGCCGCCACTTCAGGATCGCGAGGGCATTTAACTCCGGCCACAGGATGACTTCTTTGGTGCTGACGGGAATGCGCACCGCGAAGGTGCCCACAACATAGCGCCAGTTGGAGATGGGGCGTTTGCTAAACGCGGCAGCGGGGACGGCGAGCGCTTGGCCTTGCGGTACGGGTGTGATGGGTGCGCGGCGAGTTGCAATGCGGCGCACAGTGATGCTGAACTCCTGGCCGGTTACGACCGTGGTGGGAAGGTCGACCGTAAATAAGCCGGCGAAATTGCTGCCGGTACCAGACGGAATGGGTATGTAGGTGACTGGTCCAGTGACCCGGCAGCGGAGCGTGTGCGGGTCGGAGGCGCTCAGAAAGTTAGATCCGTACAGCTCGCTGGCGAGTTGCAAGACGGAGGAAGCATCCACCTGCGGCCAGTAAATGCTGGCGATGCTGCCAATCGGGGTATTGCCCCAGGCGATCATCATTTCGTCCGGATATTCCAGAAGGTCGCCCGCGAGCGGCGAGAGCAGCGGACTCGGCTGGGTGTCAAAGGCTTGCGGAATGCGGTGCGTGGAAGCCGGACCGGGATTATCGGAGAAGGATATCTGCAAATTGCGCTGCGCAAGTTTGTCGGAATTTTCCGGGCTTTCGATGACCACGGAGGAGTTTTCGATGGGTGCGCCGTCGTAGGCAATCTGCGCGACGAGGCACTGGTGCGTGCCGGCGGCCATCACGGCGCCCTGGATGCTGGAGTTGTAGACGTTGAGGTAACAACCGAAATAGGCCCACACGCCGCCGGAATCGGCGGCGCCGACGGAGATGTTTCTGACGTTGAAGCCACCGGTGCCGTAGTCGGACGTCTCGGTGGCAGGTGAATAGTCGCCGGTGGCGAAGAAGGGATACGTTTCGTTTGCGACGCCGGGCAGAGGGCTCATGGGGAGGCCGGTGGCATCGGGGTTGAACGGATAAGCGGTTGAGGTTTGATAGCTGGTGTCGTAGGTCTGCGAGATAAACAGGCGGAAGAAGACGCGTACGGGATTGGCCGATTCTCCGGTCTTGCCCGTGAGGCGGACGCGGGCGACAGCGAAGTTGTAGTTGGTAAAAGGATGATGCGGATCGCCCGGATTATTGGTGCCGGGGTAGACAGTGGAGTCGGCGGTGAGATAGTTGCCCTGGTTTTGCAGCATGGCGAAGGGGTCGGCGCCGGCGGGCGTAGGATTGTTGAAATTGTTATTCAGATGTGCGAGCAGGCTTTGGATGTAGTTGTAGCCGGCCGTGGGGTCCTGCGCCGTGAAGGCGATGGGTGTGCCGCCTACAACTGTGGGCATAAACGGGGGCGCGCCGGGAATGGCGTTGGCGGAAGCCGGGACACCTGGGGTGATGCTGAAGACGCGCAAATCCTGGCTGAGATAAAACTCATTGTCGGCGCTGGGAAGAATATTTGCAAAGTAGGGATCCGCGCCGCCCACCAGCTCAAACAGCGTCTGCGTGGAAAGCGTCAGGCCCGGAAAGGCGATGGAGGAATCGAGTTCTTCCAAAACGGCGGCGCCGTTGGGCATTGGGAAGGGTGGAATGGAAGCGCCCGACGGGAAGCTCACGTTATAGGGGAACAGGATTCTTTGCGGCGTGTCCAGCTGCGCAGGCAGTTCGTAGGTGGGGTAAGGCAGCGGACCCCCCGTGAGGTTGGCTTTGATCTGCGCCACGCCGGTGAAAGCATTCGTCAAATTTGGTGTGGCCCCGGCGAGGGAGTTGGGCGACGCTCCCTCCACGGCGACATAAAAGTCGTTGGAGTAAGAGGGGCTGTCGTTCACCTCATCGACGCCAAAGGTGTTTTTGACGTCGATGAAATAAGAGTACGGGAAGGTGATGGCCGAGCCCCAGATTTGTTCATTGCCCCCGCTGCGGCGATCGGTCCAGCAGGCGAAGAAATTGCCGGCGGTTCCGGAGAGACCGATGTAGTCGCCGTATTGATTTCCCAGGTCGTCATCGGCGGTAGCTTCATCGGTTTCGGCGGAGGTAATCTTGACGGCGTTGGTCCACGTGATTCCGTTGTCCGCGGAGCATTGCATCCAGACGTCGGTTTTCAGGCGACCGGGATCCGCCACGGTGTCGTAATAGACGATCATGAGGTTGCCGGTGGTATCGTCCACTGCCAGGCGCGGAAAAAACTGATCGTTGAGCGAGGATTGGTCGTTGATCTTGACGGCAGGTTGCCAGGTCTTGCCGCCGTCTTTGGAGTAGGCAAACCAAATTCTTGTCTTGCACTTCGACGTTACGTCGCTATTCGGCTCCGCGGAAGCCATATTACATCCCGTGCCGCCGGCCAAGTCGGCCCAGCAGGCGTAGACCATATCCAGCGTGGTGGTTTTGTAAGCGCCGCCGGAAACGTATTTTAAGCAACCTTCAATTCCGAAAGCTCCCCGGACATCCTGGGCGGGAATACCAAGCAGCACGGAACCAATAGTGGTGGAAATTTGTATGGGAGCGGCACCGAGAGCATCGAACGAAGTGCCGCCGTTCGTCGACTTCAGCATCAGCATGGTGTTGCCGCCGGCGTTTGGCCAGAAGGCAAAGACATCGCCATTCAGATTTGTTTTGATGTCGCTGCCATCCGAGGTGAAAGTCGTTTCCGCGCCGGTAATCAGCAGTGGGACGGACCACGATCCACTGGTACCCTTGCGCACAGAAACATAGGTGTCCGCGCCCAGATGCCAGATGGCGTACATATTGTCCTTGGTAGCGGTGGAGGAGTGGTCGATCCACAGGCTCGGCTTATCCGTGCCCGTTTGGCTGCCCGACACATCGGAGTCGTACTTCCAGGTTTTACCGGCATCGATGGACTTAAAGCTGCGGACGATCAAAACAGTTTCGGATCCATTTACCCCGATGGTCAAAGCCCAGGCGGTGCCGTCGGAAGTCCAATCGACACAAGGATCGCTTTGGAAACTGTCGCCAGAGACGTTGGGCAAACTGGACTGTCCCCAACTGCCGCCGCCGTCACTCGAGTAATACTGGGCCTGCGTGGCCCCGCCTGAAATATTTTCGTTGGAGGCAGCGATGACCTGAAGCGGGTTGTAATAGTTGTACCGGATGTCGGATTCGCTGTAGGGATTAGCCGTGTCCTGCGTGATGGAAATGTTTGAAGGCATGACCGCTCCTTTAAATCAATTTGTCGCTTTGTAGGCGCAATGAACGCGTTGGTTTACCGTTTTTTTCCGGGGAGATCCTGGTGGGTGGCCATCCAGGCGTGAATCTTTCGAAGTAACAGCGGATAGGCGATGCCCGGGCCGCGATATTTGATTTCGGGATGCCGCTTACGCCAATATACGCGCAGCCAGACCGGGAGATTCCAAACGTCATTTGCCTCGGAAGGATCGAGCAAACTTACGTCCTGATTTGCGCGCACGAGTTTTTCCAAGGCGCTGCCGGGAATAACCTTCGAGGCCGCGAGTTGTTGTTCGACGGAGGGCCAGTGGGGATTGACAGCGTCATTTTTGGTCTTGCTTCTCTGGCTCATGTGAATGTCTCCTTTGCGCGTCGCGCAGTTGCGGACGGCGAGCTTACAAACTCTTCAGTGTTCGCGATACGACGAATCCAGAGTGACGGCTGCGGTTTGCTAGCCGCTCTTAACCGGTGTGCTTCGCGCCGCCGCCGGTGTCACGCTGCAGGGCCGGGTCCGCACCGGCGTTGACGGCTCCGCGCGCTCCGCGGCGAAGCCACGTGACGAGCAACAGGAGTCCCAGGCCGATGGCGATGGCTGCCGGCGCCAGCGTGGACTCGAGCAGCCCAGTGCCGCCGTCGGGAGCGTTGCCCAGCCACAATTCCATCCAGTTGTGCGGGAGCATAAACAGGACGATGCCGGCCGCGATGAACGTCGCGGCAGCGACGATGCCGATCAGGTGCTGTTTCGCCACGATGTACCTCCAGGAAAATCAAACGCCGGACCGTCTGGGAGAGAAACCACGAACAACGGGGAACTTGCGCTAGCAGGTCACGCACGATTCCGACCAGGCATCGCGCTGGATCAAGCCGGCCATCCGCGGACGATCGACATCAGGTAGTGATGGCATCGCGTCGGGCGTTACAAATTATTTTGCGTTATTTTGCGGAGGGGTGATTTTCTTTCGCGTGGCTTAGAAGTTGAATTTCGCCGTGACTTGCATGACGCGGCCGGGTGTGGCGCTGACCACGTGGCCCCAGGTTGTGCCGATGTCGCTGATATTGCCGTCGACGGATGCCGGGCCAAAGAACTGCGCATGGTTGAAGAGGTTGAAGGCCTCGATGCGGAAGAGCAGGGACTTCGATTCGGAAAGCGGCAGGGTTTTGCCCAAACTCATGTCGTAATTGTCGCTGCCGGGGCCGTGGAAAAATCTCCGGCTGGCCGTGCCGGGTGTGCCCTCGGCGTTTGGAGAAAATAGAGCGGTATTGAAATACAGCTGCTGATTCTTGCGGGGATCCCCGCTAAGCTGCAGCTTGCCGGGCGAGTAGTCCGGCTGGTCGATGCCGAAATTGTTGATGCCGTTGGGTTCCGCGCCGAGCAGGGAATTGTCTCCCAGGCTGACCAAGGTCACCGGAAAGCCGGTACTGAAGCGCGTGATGCCAGAGAGCGTCCAGCCTTGCGTGGCGCGGTTGGCGGGCAGGAACTTGTCGAAGGGCAGCCGGTATTCATAGCTGACGACGAAGTTGTGGGTGAGATCGAACGCGGACAGGGCGCGGCTGAGCGAAGGGTTCAAGGGGTTGACCTGTTCACCGAGGTTGGAAGCATTGTCGAGCGATTTGCTGTAGGTGTAGCCGGCAAACAGCTCCAGCGCTTTGCTGTTGTGCCGCAAACTCACCTGTAAAGCGTTGTAGCGCGAGTTGCCGATGGTGGACTGATACGTGTTGCTGCCAAAGTTGGGGCCGAGGGGTCCGCGGGTCCCGTTGATTATCTGACCGGACGCGGAGGTGTAGACGTTATTTTCGCCGAAGGGCCCACAGGTTGCAGAGCCGGGAGCCACCTCGCTCTGCAGGCTGAGACTCAGGCACAACGCCGGGTCTCCAGGATTGGCTTCCTGCAGCACCAGCAAATGGTGCGCTTGCGTGCCGATGTAGCCGGCACTAACCACGGTATTTCCGCCCAGCTGGCGTTCCAGCGACAGCGTGTACTCCTCGGTGTAGGGAATGCGATTGTTGGTGGAATAGCCGGGGACGCCGGTGATCGGCAGATACTGCGACCAATCGATGCTCGAATTGGGGTCCGCGGCGGAAGCTTTCTGTGTGGCGAGGGTTGCGGGAAACGGCTGCGGATTGACCTGGCCGTTGGACGCGGTGATAAAAGGCGTGGCAAAGAGCGGCGGCGCCGGACTCGAATAGGTAACGCCGAAGGGCGGATTGGCCGCGAGGATGCCGATGGTAAGGGCCTCGATGGCCGTGTAATAGGTGCCGAAACCGGCGCGGATGCTGGTTTTACCCGGCTCCCCGAGAATTTTATGAAGAATGCCGTCTCCGCCGGCAGACGGCGACCAAGCGAGTCCAATGCGGGGCGAAAAATCGCGATTGCCGGGAGGCGCGAGCGTGCGGGACACTCCGGGATCGCCGGGAAACAAGAGCCCCTCCGGCGCGCCGGGAAACACGACGGACTGCTGGCCCGGAACGAACGTGGAGATGCCGTTGTACTTCTCGTACCAGGGCTCGATACGGTCCCAACGCACGCCGTAGTTCAGCGTGAGGCTGCGGCTGATGCGCCAACTATCCTGCGCGAAGAGTCCTAAATATTTATTCCGCCCATAAAACGGGTTCAATTGGCTTTGATTGTATTCGCTGGGTATGCCGATGAGAAAATCCGCGAAGTCCGAGCCGGTTTCGCTGCCGGTAAAGACGAAGTTGCCGTTGAATTGCGCGATGGGATCGGTATTGATCTGGTCGTAGTGAAACTCGGCGCCGAATTTCAGCGTGTGGTTGCGAATGATTTTGGAATAGTTGTCCA
>PMOV01000167.1:0-2521 GCA_003161195.1 Acidobacteriota bacterium
CAATCTCCCCCGCGCATCAAACCGCGCCTCATGCCCCGCAATCAACACTTTCTTCCCTTCGGCCTTAACCTCTTGTCCCAAAGCGGCAGCCGCCAGGATGTCGATCATGGCCAGCACACACGCAGCCGTCAGCATTATCTTTCCCACGCTCAGCGCCACCTGCTTTCCCACCCATCACACAGCCAACAATTCACTAGACCGCCACCCCTCTGCTGCGTTCTAATCCTCGTCCATGCAAACCCTCGGCATCTCCACCTCCAACCCGGCCTCCGAGAGCCGCATCAAAAGCCTTCTCTGGCCCTCCATCCGCAACGCCACGGATATGGACTATCTCGGCACCCAAGGATACTGGGTCTGTGCCGTTGTCGCCGCGCTTTCCCTCGTGGTCAATGTCATGCAAGGCTATTCAGTCGTTGGCGTGTTTGTCTTTCTCTTCTTTTACCTCGGTGGCGTCGGCGTCCGGGAACGCAGCCGCTTCGCCGCCACCATCGTCTTGCTCATGTACTTCGCCGAACTGCTTGTGGGCGTCCCAAGTATCGGACGCATCGTCATTCTCGGGCTCTTGCTCTCCAATGTCCGCGCCACCTGGCTCGCCGCTGGCTGGCAGCCAGACTCCGCGGAAGCCATCCTACCCCCGCGTCTCAATGACACTCTAGGCGACAAATTCGCCGACCGCCTCCCCGCCATACTTTGGCCCAAACTCCGCATTCCCTACTACATTTACTCCGTAGGATTTCTCGCGCTAGTCGTCGTCGGTCTTACCGTTACGGCCTTGCACCGCCACGACCCGCGATTCGCATCTGCGTACTCTCCACGCAACACCCCTTTCTCCTTATCGGGTAAGCGACCCAATCCATATCGCGCCTTTCGCGACCAGGCCCTCCACAGTGAGCGCGAAAATCTAGGCCTTCCGATCCCTCGTACCCTTGGCCAGCCCTGGGGCGTGGTCATCGACTGGAGCATGACTGATGGTACCGCCACCTTAGTAGCCTTCGCCGACGACACCGCGAACGTCTACCTCAGCACGGGCGTGGTCGTCGGCGGTGGCGCGCACCGGGGACCCATCCTCAACGGTGTGGACTCCCTCATGGCCGTCGCGGCCGCGGCCCAACCGAAATTCCACATCGTCACCGCCTATCCACTTCCGCCGGTAGGCCAGGTAAATTTCTACCTCCTTACCGATTCCGGCATCTTCGCCGCCACTGCCTCGCAACGCGACCTAAGCACCCACCGCCACCCACTCTCGCAACTAGCCGACGCCGGCCAAAACATCATCAACGAATACGACAAACTCCACTCCATCCCAACCCACTGACGCTGTATGCCTGTCCTTGGGAACGGCCAATCTCCGTATTGGCGGTTTTTGCATCCGCGCCACCAGTCATGCCGCGGCGTTCCGCGTTTCGCCTATTTCAGTCCGCAATGCCTATCCACCACGGGGCATAACTTCATCCTTCGCCGTTCGAATGAATATCATCTAGTACTGGGTCTTGACAAGTAAACGATGCCGTGCTACCGTGCAACGTGGATTTTCGCCTCCCAGCCTCGCCCTTCCCCTCGACAACACCCCGTTTGTGTNNTGGAATCGTCGCGACGCTCCGCATTGGCGCTAACCCCAACACTGAGAGTTGTTTACGGGCGAAATGCGGCTACCGCTAACGCTGTGGCGGATGGATCGGAGTTTCGTGCGAAGTTACGCGCAACGTTACCGGCGAAGTTACGCGCGACGTTACGAGACCAGAGCCCTGTATTGCTCGTTCGTGAGCGGCACGACGGAGAGCCGGCCTTGGCGGACCAACGGGGACGTGGCAAAGAGTTTCTGCGATTTGATTTGCGCCAACGAGACGGGAGTCTTGATAGCCGCGCCGGCTTTGATGACCACGGCGGGATTTTGTGGATCTTTGGCATCCACGGAGACCACCGTCGCCATCCCCACCGCGGATTTGTGTTCCCCGGTTTCGTAAATGATGAGTTTCTCGCCCGGAGCCATTCCGCGCAGATTCTTTACCGCGGTGGGATTGCTGACGCCGTCCCACAGTGTCGATTTGTCCTTCTGCAGGTCGGCGAAGGAATAGACCGTCGGTTCTGTTTTGAGGAGGTAGGGCATTTGGCGTGGCCTCGCCGAGAATATCGCACAGCTCGCGCCGAAATTCAAAGTTACGCACAGCCCCGTGCAGACTCGTGTAGCGCCGGCATCCTGCCGGCGGGTTTGCGGTACCGCCGAAACAACCGACCGACACCTCGCCAAACAGCTGCGGCTTCGGGTCCAGTTACAAGGTCCGTTTACAGGGTCACCTACAGGACCAAGGCCANNGCCGTCGCGGATTACGTTGTCGACAATGATCACCGTCCCGGGGCGCGAGAGTTTCAGCGCCCACTCGAAATATCGCGGATTGTTCTTCTTGTCCGCATCAATGAAGATCAGGTCGAAGGGCGCGGGATGCGCCGCCGCGACTTTGGGCAACGACTCGAGCGCCGGTCCTTCGAGAAGTTCGATTTGCCGGGCGAGGCCGGCACGCTG
>PMOV01000167.1:2527-5349 GCA_003161195.1 Acidobacteriota bacterium
AAGATGCAGAAATTTTCCTTGCGCGGGCGTAACGGCAATCGGCGGCAGGTTTCCCTTGGCGTGCGCCTCAAGGACCGCGTCAAGAACGGGATCGGGAGCGAGCAGCGCGTTGGTCAGGAACGTGTCGACGGCGGTCCACAGTTCCAGGGATGGTTCGGGCGGCGGTTCGGGCGATGGTGCGGACAACGAGTCGTCGGGCATGAGCGGGCACTCCGGGCAGAGGATTTGTAAACGTCATCGTTCTACCCGGTCAGTATAACGGAACGCTAGATGGCCATGGTCGCGCTGTGGGACGGCGATGGGCTCGCTGGGAGGCGCAGGATTTGGAAAAGCTGCTTGGCGATTTGGAAGACCGAGAGAATAGCGCCGAGCAGCAACGAATAGTGCACGCTTTGATTGACGAGCATCGCGATGGGCACGTACTGTCCGGAGCCATGGACGTCGGGATTGATGAGCAGAACATCGCCGGCGCGGAAAAGGTACACGACAAGAAGGACGCCAAGGCTCGAGCGTACTACGCGGCCAAGGAGCCGCGCCCGGGTCCAGCGCGGGAAGGCAAAATTCAAACCCTGCTCGCAGAGCTGCAGCAGAACCATGATGAGAATCGGCAAATAGAAAAACTGCCAAGCCGGCGTTACCAGCAAAGGGCTGGAACTGACGGGCGAAAAATAGGAGGCCACCGGACCAAGGAACATGTAAGCCACGGCGAAAGCCGCGCCCGGCACGCGCAGCCAGCAAAGCAGGAACAGCACGGTGAAGAACATCTCGAAGAGCGTATTGCCACGCGAGATTTTCAGCGGATCCTTCACCGGCGGAAGCGCCCGGGGATTCCAGGTGTCGAAAAGGTGAAACTTTTTTTGCGATTGCTCGATGGCGGCGAAGACGGCGGTAATGATCGTGAATTGCAGCACGGCGGGCCAGCAAAGCGTCGAGATGCCCACGTGCATGCCCAAGGTGCTCATCACGATGCTGGCAACAACGACGGTGATGGTGAGGTTAAGCGCCAGGATTTTTATGTAAATGGGAAAGATCGTAGGGCCGATGATGACGCGGCCAAAGGTGAAGCTACGCTGATCATTGCGGTAGCGGCCGGCGACCACCATCGGACTTCCCTGCTGCTGCAGCATGGCGATTTGTTCGTCTTCGGTGAGCGGGCGGCCAAGACTCGCTTCGCGGTCTTCCACCTCCGCAAGAATGTTGGCGGAGAGTTCTTTGACGATGTCGTCGCGCTGCTCGGCTGGCAGAAAACGCTTCACTTGCTGGAGGTAACGATCGACGAGTTGCATTTAAGACTCCTTGAGAATTTGCTCCGGTTGTAGGGCGTTTTGCATTCAGGCGTTTCGCTCTGCGCGTGTGCTCCGCGCGACAAAGTTTTTTGCGCCAACGTTTTCTGGACTAGCGCTTTCTGCACTGGCGCTTTCTGCGCTGGCGCGGTCTGCGCTGGCGCGGTCTGCAGGGCCCTCGACGATGCGGTCGATGGACGCGTTGATGCGGCGCCATTCTTCGAGAAGGAGGTCCAGAACTTGCGCGCCGCCTGTGGAGAGGCGATAAAAACGTTTGTTGCGCTTGTTTTCTTCGCGCCACTCGCTGAGGAGCAAGCCTTGAGATTCGAGGCGGCGCAGCAGCGGGTAAAGCGTGCTTTCGTCGATGACCAAGCCGTGATCGGCGAGCGATTTGCGGAGCGTGTAGCCATATTGCTCGGATTTGAGCTGCGCCAGGACCGCCACCACGAGGCAGCCGCGGCGAAGCTCGAGACGCAAAGCGTCGAAAAGCTCGGGAGCGACGGCAAGGCCTAGGTTGGTGGGCGTCATAGCGTGTATCGCATACGGTGTGTCATGCACACTGTACGATACATGGTATAGTCTGTCAAGCGAAACGTTCGAGGTATTTTGGCGCTACCGTAAGCGGCCTTTTTACTTAGACTTGGCCGCCTTTGGGGGTTCGAGGGGCGGGGTGGCGGGGGCGAGATCGCCTTTTACGTAGTGGTTGTACCAAGCTAGGTAGCGGCGGAGTCGATCTTGGATGTGGCTCGGGGTGGTGAATTCGTGGAATTCATCCGGGTAGACGACGAGCTCGGTGGTGCGGCCCAGGCTTTTCAGGGCTTGGTACATTTGCTCGCCGCCGAGGATGGGGACGTTGGCGTCGGCGTCGCCGCCCATGAATAAGGTTGGAGTGGTGATGTTCTTTACTTTGTAAAAGGGGCTGAGCTTGTCCCACAGGGCTTGGTTTTCCCAAGGGCGGCCAAGCTCGGTTTCGTAGTCGCGCTGGTATTGGTCGTGGCCGTAGTTGCTGATATTTAGAGCTTCGCCGGCGCCGCTGATGGCGGCTTTAAACCGCTGGGTCTGGCCGATGATGAAGTCGGTGGAGATGCCGCCATAGGACCAGCCGCCCACGCCGAGCTTGTCGGGATCGGCGATGCCCTGCTGAATGGCGTAGTCGACCAGCGCCATATCGTCTTGAAAATCTTTGTTGCCCCAATCGGCAAAGATGGCAGCTGCAAATTTTTCGCCGTAGCCGCTCGAGCCGCGCGGATTGGGGAGCAGGACGGCGTAGCCGTTGGCGGCGAAAAGTTGTTCATCGAAGTTGAATTCGGAATACCAGGCCCAGACGGGGCCGCCGTGCGGGCGAAGGAGCGTGGGTACGCGCGTCCCGGGGACGTAGTCGAGCGGCTTGTAGAGAAAGCCGGATAAGGGCGTGCCGTCCTTGCTTTTGTAGTGGACATATTCGACGGAAGCGAGGCGGAGTTGCGCGAAGAGGGCGTCGTTGACGTGGGTCAGGCGCAGGAGATCGGCGGACGACCCGGAAGATGACGCGGCGGGAGC
>PMOV01000377.1 GCA_003161195.1 Acidobacteriota bacterium
TTGGCGAAGCCTGCGGGGTTGGTTCTGTGGGCGGCTTGGCCGGCTTCGGAGTTGGCCCAGCGTTTGCATTCCTCGAATTCTACGGCGTGGTTGTCGAGGAGTTGATCGACGGGGACCGACGGCAGGACTAGCGTGTGCGTGGACGTATGTCCTGCGGTTATGGTGTTGTTTTGTGGCTGGACTGTGTTGGGCTGCACAGGCTGGAGCGCTTCTGCCACTGGGGCTGCGTGAAGGAGTTGGCCCGGGGCCATGGTGGCGGCGGCGTGCGGGTGCATGGGCACATCGACCAGGATGGGCGCGCTGGCTAGCAATTGCTGAATCTCGCGCAACTGTTTGTTGCGTGAATCTTCGCCGGGGACGACCAGTTCGCCGAGCCCCAGAACATTTTTGATGTAGCCGATGTTGGCGGGCTCGGTTAGCGCTTCCTGGATTAAGGGATCTTTCAGGCCGAAGAGTTGCTGGAGCACGCCGCGCTGCTGGGATTTGAGGCGCGGAAAGGTTTCGTCGGCTTCGGGGTGCACGCAGATGTTGCCCTTGAGGTCGGCGATGCGGATGATGCGGGCGTCCAGCGCGCCGTCAGGGCCGAGCAGCGGGATCTCCACATCTTGCGGGCGATTGTGGCGGAAGCTGTCCACGCCGAGCAGAATCACGTCGGCGTAAAACTGCTTCATGCGGCGCCACACGAGGCCCAGCCGGCCGAGCGCCTGATCGCGGGCTAACGCGTAACCGGAGGCGGTCTTTACATCTTCCATGTTGCCGCCGAAGACCGCGGGAAAAAGCCCGGTGAGAAATTGCGCGATGGGCCCGATGAGATCCTGTTGGTGCTCGATCATGTCTGGCGGGACGCGCGCCGGCGCGGGCTGGAAAAATCCCGCGGAGAGCGGCTGGCCGGGGCGGGCGCGCGCCGGGTAATGCGCGGCGGGCTCGCTGGTTTGGTTGGCGATGGCGTCGAAGTCCAGGACTTGCGGGTCGGCGTAGATCGGCGGGATGCCGTACTCGTAGGTTTCCGCTTGCATGTTGCTGAGGACGTTGTAGCGCTCCTGCACTTGCACGAGCGAATCGCCGACGCTGGGGCGATTCTGGCCGTCGCCGGGGAGCGCGTGCAGGACGCGCCAGTGATCGTCCATGGATTCGTTGCGCGATTCGCAGTAGACGTCGCCGGCGAAACCGACGTAGCAGCCATCGGGAAAGAGAGCGAGGAGTTGGTCGCGCACAGTGGTGTTTTCGATGGAATAGAACGCCCAGGGGCGGAGCCAGGTGCGGTCGAAGGTGATGAGATCGACGAGTGCGTCGCCGGGATGAATGGTGGGCAGCCCTTGCTCGACACTAAGGCGGCTGACGCGGGCGTAGACGTCTTCGGCGCCTTGCGACGGCGAAGTTTCAATTTTGTTGGCCACGTGCGGGTAGGTGGCTTTTAGTTTTGCGCGATGCACTTCCGCCTGCCATTGCAGATAGGGGAATTCGTGCATCTCGTTGGCCCAGATGGGAGTGTTAAGTTCGAGTCCGCCGACGATGGTGATGACTTCCTGGCCGTTGGGGACGCGGCGCGTGCCGATGACGCGGGGGACGGTGACGCGTTCGGCTTTGCGCAGATTTTCCGGGGCGAGTTGCGCGTGGCAGCCGGAGCAGGCGGGCGGATCCGGCGAGGCCATACCGTTTAGGCCGACGGAGGCGGGGTCGTTGTAGCCCGCGCTCTCCGCGTTGCCTGCTACCGCGATGCTGACGGGGCTGACGTTGGCGTCGGTGTCGGCGTTGTCGTAGCCGCTTCCCTGCCCGCCCTGCGTCGCGGACTTGAGCGGCGTTTCCTTGCCGCAGCTCGGGCAGACATATTGGTCTTCGCCGAGCGGGACCTCGATCGCGGCGAGCACATTTTCATCGTGATAGCCGAAGCGCTGGCCGTCGGCGACGTAACGGACGTAAGCGCCGAGTTTGCCGTCAGTCCACAGAAAGTACCCGATGGCGGTGAGCAGCTTTTCGACTTGATTGTTTTGCTCGATGAGGTCGGCGACATCGCTGGCGGCCCGGGCGGCGGCAATATCTTGCAGCGATTGCGAGGACTGCGGATAGAAGCGCACGCTGGGCACGTCCTGCGAAAGCACGGCGACGAAGGAGAGACCGAAGCCCTGGTAGAAATTGGTGACGAACTGGTAGCGTGGCATTTCCTCGAGCGCGGTGTCGTCGTTGGTGCGCGACTCGTACGGCAGGTGCCAGTTCATGTCCGAGGGATTCCACCAGGCGTATTGCTGGCCCTGCCAGAAAAGGCGCGCCTGGCGGATGCGGCGAATTTCGTAGCGGCGCGCGGTGACGCCTTCGGCGCGGTACTGGACGACGAGTGCGCGCAGGGCGTTGACGAGCTCCGGCTTGAGATCGTCGAGGCGCTCGTTGTTGGGGCCGAGCACCAGGGCATCGACGGCGTCGATGAAGTTAGTAGGAGCGGCGGCGGATGGGTAGTTGCCGTCGGCGGGCGCGATGCTGCCGCTGGGGCCTAGCGGACTGGTCGCGACATTGGGCTCGCCGCCGAGTACGGATGCAGTTGTGGGATAGAGGTCCATGCTTCCTTCTAGTTATTTGTTTGTGGCGACCGGCAAAGCGAAATCCTGGCGCTGTGCCGCAAAGCGTGACAGTTTTTGTTTACGGCTATTTGGCAAATGGCATATACTGTGGCATATGCCATCGTAGATACTTGGAGGCCAGAGCGATGCAACGCAAAGCAAAACTGTTCATGAACAATCGCAGCCAGGCGGTCCGTCTTCCCAAGGAGTTTCAGTTCAAAGTTCGCGAAGTGTTCATTCATAAGGAAGGCAGCCGCGTTGTACTTTCGCCGAAGCCCGCCGATTGGTCTGCCTACCTCAAGTCGGGTGCCGTGGCGTCACCGGAATTCATGGAGGGCGTCGAGGACCTGCCCGTCCAGGAACGCAAGAAATAATGCCGCGTTACATGCTCGACACCGACACTTGCTCGTATGTCATGCGGCGCTCGCATGAACGCGTTTTGCGGCGACTCGGAACCCTGGCCGTGCGCGACGTCTGTATCTCGGTGATCACGAAATCTGAGTTGCTGTATGGCGTCGAGCTTTCGCCCCGGCGCCGGCAAGATGCGGCGGCGCTGCAGGCCTTTTTGGAGTACGCTGAGGTCGCGGATTTCCCCGATATGGCTGCGCCCTTCTATGCGAGAATCCGCGCGGACCTGAAACGACGCGGAATGCTCATCGGCGCCAACGATCTTTTCATTGCGGCACATGCTGCGAGTCTCGGCCTCACGCTGGTCACGAATAACACCAAGGAATTCCGGCGCGTGCGCGGTCTAGCGCTCGAGAATTGGACGCTCTGAGCCGCGGGCCATTTCCTGGCAAAACTACATTCCGCCTGAGGACTTTTCGCGCCAGGCCTGCAACTGGTGCCAGGAGCGGCGGCGCACGCGCGGGACGGTGGCCGGCATCAACGCCTCGGGCGGATAGTCGACCGGCGGGAAGCCGGCGGTGCCCAGGAGCGAATTGGTCAGGGCGCGATTTTCCGCGCGCAGGCGGACTAGCTCCGCTTCGATCATTCCGACGTAGGCGGTGCGACCGAATTGTTTTAGCCAGTCGAGCATGAGGTTAGTTCGGCCTGGAAGCGCCGATCTTCCTAATCGGCGAGGTTTCACGGGCCGCCCAAAAAAACGCCCATCGGGAGATTCATCCCGCGCATGTCGCGGGATGGAAAGGCGTAGGCTTCCCAGGGAAAGTCAAAAGCTCACAGGCTGAAGCCTGTGCTACTAAAAGCGACGGCGTGGAAATTTTCTTGGGGCTAGCTGCTTGCGCGCTTCGGCTTCCAGGCGCTGGTAGTGGATGGCTTGCGACGTTGGGTCTGTGGCGGTGACTTGGCGCGCGATTTGCTCCGCCAGCGGCATGCCGTGCAAAAAGCGCGGGGCGAAGGCGCCGGAATATCCCGCGCCGGGCGGCGGCCCGCCGGTGCCGCCCGGCACGCGGTAACTTCCTCCGACAACGTACTCTGCGGAATTATAGGGCGGGGATTGCCCCGCCCTGGGCGCGCCATAGGCCGCCGTAACACCGGCGAGTCTTCCGCCGGAGACCAGGCCGTACCGCGCGGCGTCCGCGGGATCGTCGCCATCCACTTTGCGAATGTCTTCGCTGCGGCGATCGTCGCGCACCAGAAGCGGCAAGCATTCGATCAATTTCGTGCAGGTATCGGCGATGACCCACTGGTCGGACTCGAGCAACTGGTACATGAGCTGCCAGCCGCCGACGCGATCGTCATCGGCGGGCGCTGGGCGCGGGAGGCCGTTGGCGGTAAAAATTTCGCCGAGCTGTTCAGCGATGGAGGCTTCCGCGGTGCGGTGCGCGAACGCGTCCGGCGAGAGGAATACCTCGGTGATGTGTTCGCGGCCGCTGCGTTCGGCAATGGCTTGGCCGAGCATGCGCGGAGAGAGGCCGGACTGCACGAATTCGCGATAGGTGAGGACTTGCGCGCCGTGCTCCGTGTTTGGTGACCCGTGTTCGGGGTCCCGTGAACCGTGCATCGCATTGCGCGAGCCCTGATCGTGAGGTCCGTGAAAATCCGGTCCGTGAAATTGCGCCGGTCCGGCGTAACCGCCGCTGGCGCCGGTCGGCGTCCAGGAGACGCTGCGCGGCTCCGCCGCTGGCGCGGGAACTGCGCAGTGCCAGTACACCGCGCTGGGGTGTTGAAAGCCCCAGTCGATAGAGATCCAGCGCGGCCACCAGGGCTCGAGACGAAACTCTTCCGGACGCGCGGTGTGGCGGCCCAGCTCGAAGACGTCGAAGTATTGGCCGGCAAAGACGTTCCAGTCGCCGTCGAGGAAGGCGCGGCGCAAATACTCCGGGAGCATCTCGAGCTTGCGGCGATAGTTTTTATCGTCGCGGAAGATGGGATTGTCCTCGAGACGCGCGCGGATGAAGCAGTATTCCTTCGGTTCGTATAATTCCGGGCGCTCAAACCCCGCGGGCGGAACTTTGTCGACCCACAGGGCTTTGACCCAGGCATGGCCAATGTTGCCGGGGTTGCTGGCGCCGGCCATGGTGCAGCGGCTGCCTGGCACGGCGCAGCGATTGCGCGAGGTGAGGAATTGCCACTGCTTCAGGGTGAAGTGCGTGAGTTCATCGATGCCGATGAAAAGGAACTCGGCGCCCTGATATTGGTAGACGTCGTTTTCGTTGCGGCAGTAGCCAAAGCGCGTGGTGGACCCGTTGTTCCAGGTCACCAGATGCTTGGCCTCGTTGTAGTTTTTGTAGGCCCCGCGCGGGATGTCGCGGCGAAATTGTGCGAGCAACGAAGCTTCAAGCTCAGGATAGGTGCGACGCAAGAGCAGCGTATCGGCGCCGTGCGTCTTGAGCGCTTGCATGATGGCTTCGTTGAGTAGCGCTTTGGTTTTGCCCGGGCCGGCAGCGCCGCCGAAGAGGCGGTAACGCGCATAGGACCGATGAAACTGGTCTTGGCGCGGGAAGGGATCGTACCAGTCGCTAACGTTGAACGAGCGGGGCATGGATGGTGTCACTCGGCGGGTCTCAGTAGCACAGGCACTCTTGCCTGTGCGCTCAAGCCGCCCGCACTACAAATTTCCACTAGGACCACGCGTGCTGCCGAGAGGTTCGCTGTTCCGGCACGCTGGTCGTTGCGGCCACAACCGCGCACAGGCAAGAGTGCCTGTGCTACCTAAGCCATCGAGCGAAGTTTTTTGCCGATGAAGAACGCGACACCGCCGCCGATTAACGCGGCGGCCGCCGGCCAGTGGTGCAGGCTCAGCACCAGGCCGCCTACCGCGGAGGCTATGCCGGAGATTTCAACGATCATGCCGACGAATTCGAGATGCGTGCTGGTGCTCGTGCTGCCAGAAGGCGCTGTGGACATGGTGATGCTCCTTTATATTGGATGAGTCAGTGAGATTTGCCCGGCGATTTGTGTGGTGGAATAAATCGCCGCGCGACTTTCTAAATGCGGTTGTGTGCGGCGCGCTATTGCACATCAACATTGGGATCGAACGTGGGACGCGACACATCTACGTTGACCTGGGTAACGCCGTCGTCGGGCGCCGCGTCCCGGCCGTAGCGCATCTCGAGCAGGTGTTGCCAGACGGCGCGCAGGATCCGCTCGTCCTGCGAATTGAGCAGGCGGCGGCCAACGTCGACGAGGTCGGCCTTGGCGTGGACGGCTTCGGCGTACTCCTCGGCGCT
This sequence comes from Acidobacteriota bacterium, assembly GCA_003161195.1. GTDB lineage: Bacteria > Acidobacteriota > Terriglobia > Acidiferrales > UBA7541 > Acidiferrum. Next base: position 6,188 of record PMOV01000377.1, read on the forward strand.
ATCCGGCATGTGCTGTCTGGCCGGCGGGACGGGTGGTTGCGGCTCGGATGGGACGTTTTTTGTGCCGGTGCGTTTTGCGTCGTCGCGTTTTGCTTCGATGCCTGCGGGGGTGGCGTGCCTGGGTTCGTCACCTGGCGCTGCCGCGGGGCCGCTTGCTACCGCTGGTGATTTCGAGTCGCGAGCCGCCGCAGCGTAGACGGCACGGTCCGTGCTGGCCGCAGGGGGTGCTGCGGCAGGAGGGTCGGAGGCTCGCAGTGAGACTCCGTGGTCTTCGTCAGCGGCAGCTCGCGCTCGAGCTTGTGGTGCAAGATCGTTGGGCGCCGGGCCGGGCGTTGCGTCGTGCGGCGCGGAATCCCTGGCGTGACCGTTTAGGTTTTTGGCGAATTTGCCGTTGGGCAGAGAGGCGCGGGTGGCGGCGGTCAGACG
>PMOV01000245.1 GCA_003161195.1 Acidobacteriota bacterium
CGCACATCTTTGAAGAAATGCTTCGGCAGGTTGCTGCAATGGAAGCACACGGCCTTGTTGGGATCGTTTCCGTAGTTGTTATTCCAGTCCAACAAAGCGCTCGGGGTTTCCGAAGCTAGTTGCAAGGCGTGCATGCTAAGTACGCCGCACACGTCCGTCTCGCAGGCGCTGGACAGTAGCGAATCGCTCATCATGCTCATAACCGTGCAGGGAACGACACCCAGATTTTCTTCGAGCGAAGTCCAACACTGCACCGCACTAATCTGTACATGCGCGGACTTCATCCACCCATCGATCACCGCACCCAGCTTAGCCATTTTTAGCAGCGCAGCCGGCGGAATATCCGTGGTCGTAACATATTTATGAATGGCGCTCAGCTTTTGCACCACGCCCTCGTCGCTATCCTTGAGTCGGCCGATCCGGCCGAGAACTTCGCTGAGATCCAGCGTTTCCACGGAAATTCCGCTGGCCTCCAGAAGCTTCTCGCTGTAGCGGACGGTGTTGAACGCCGTCGGCCGCGCGCCCACGGCACCGATGCGCAAATTCTTCAGCCCTCTTACCACCCGACATACACCCGCGAACCATTCCAGATCCTTGGCAAACTCGGGGGAGTCCGGACTTTCGGTGTGCAGAGAGGTCAGCGAATAAGGAATGCCATACTGCCTCAAATTGTTGCAGACCGACATCTTTCCGCAAAAGCTGTCGCGCCGGTGAGTGATTAGCATCTTTCCTGGCGTATCGGGTGTGGCTTGTACCAGCACGGGTACGTTCAGGCGGGCCAGGCGCAAGGTGTCCGCGATGGCGCGTTCATCCCCGAAGTTGGGCAGCGTGACCACCACGCCGTCGATGACCTCGGCTTGCGATCTAAACAGTTCCGCGCAGCGCGTGGCCTCTTCATAGGTTTCTACCGCACCGTGCTTGCTTTGCTCAGGACCCAGCACCACCACTTCCACGCCCGCTTCCTGCAAGACCCGCATCATTTCTTCGCGGCCGCTTTTCGCCAGATGATCGGGGAAAAATCCGCGATTTCCGACAATCACACCCAGGGTCATCTTTTGTTTGTTCCCCATGGTCCCTTCCGTGGCTTGTCTCTCAGTCGCGGCCTTTTCTTGGCGCAAAATATATGCAGTAGCCCGCCCCAAGTGCCGCTAGGAGGGCCCCCCACCAGATATTCGCATGCACGTCATACAACACCACGCGTTCCGCTGGCGGATGGAAATACTCGAAGCAGCCTGCGCCGAAAATCAGCAAGCCATTCACCAACAGCGAAATTCCTATGAACAACCAGATGGAAATTACTCCGCCCGTTTTCATTTGCCCCTCACCAGAACACCACATTCACGATGACGAAACATACCGAGACTACGATCGCCCAGAACCACGGCCGCTGATACACCGGCACCAACGCTTCAGAAGGAATCTCGGTTACCCCGTACACCAGGCCCGTCAATTCCGATTCGGATTTGGGCGTCGTGACTAGGCTCACCACCACAGTGATTAGCACGCATATCAGCCACGACCACAGCGCCCGGTACATGTTTTCCGCCATGTCGCGCGCGCGCGGAGAAAGTGCTACGTATCGCAGTGCCGCTGGGTCAATTTTCACCCACGCCCACATCCCTACCGACGACACCGTTCCCGCCAGCAATCCCCAGAATCCTCCGGCCGGCGTTGCGCGCTTCCACAACATGCCCAAAATCACCGTCCCGAAAAGCGGCGCTATGAAAAAACTAAACAGTGCCTGCACATAGTCCATGATGCTTTTGAAATCCATCACCAGGTACGCGGTGCCGATGCTGATGGCCACGCCGATCACCGTGGACCAGCGCCCCATGCTTACATAGTGGGCATCGCTGGCATCTTTCTTGATCAGCGCGCGATAGATGTCATACGTCCACACTGTGGTAAACGCGCTGACGTTACCGGCCATTCCGGACATAAATCCCGCAATCAGCGCTGTGATCCCCAGCCCAAGTAAACCCGGACCGCAGTACCGTGCCAGCATCAGCGGCAAAACTTCGTTATAACTGTGACCTCCAGTTGCCAGCGCTTGCGCTTCCGGCATCAACTTCATCGGTAGCACCGCGAGTGCCAGCAATCCCGGCAAGATCACGATGAACGGCACCATCATCTTGAAGCTCGCACCAATAATCGGCGCCATTTTTGCCGCCCGCAGGTCCTTCGCGGAAAGCACCCGTTGCACCACTAAAAAGTCCGTAGTCCAGTAGCCGAAGGAAATAATTGCGCCCAATCCGAAAACGATTCCCGTCCAGTGAATGCCCATTGGGTTGTCGCCGAAATGCCCGAGGGTGCTCCACAGGTGCGTATATTCCGTCTTTCCATTGGTCATGATTCGCGCCTGAAGGCCAGACCACCCGCCAGCTTCGATCAGGCCCAGGATCGGGATCAGTAACGCTCCGGCCCAGATCAAGATGAATTGCAGGACTTCATTGAAAATCGCGGAGCGCAATCCGCCCAGCGAAACGTAGATTGCCACCGTGGCAGACGACACGATGATGCTGAAGTTGATGTCCCAGCCCAAAACAATCTTCAACACCAGCGCCATCGAATACATGTTGATGCCACTCATCAGCACGGTCATGAACGCAAAACTGATCGAAGAAAGCGCCCGGCTGCCTTCTCCGAAACGCAGTTTCAGATAACCGGGCACGGAGTGAGTTTTTGAGATGTAATAAAACGGCATCATTACCAACGCGAGAAAAAGCATCGCGGGAATGGCGCCGATCCAGTACCAATGCGCCGCAAGAATTCCATACTGATATGCCGCACCGGCCCAACCCATCAATTCCAGCGAGCCGAGGTTGGCGGAAAGAAAACTGAGCCCCGCGATCCAAGCCGTCATTTCCCGGCCGGCCATGAAAAAATCCTCGCCGGTATTCGAGCGCCCCTTCAGGTAAAACCCGATCGCCAGCACCAGGGCAAAATAAAAAATAATAATGACCAGGTCGATACCGGAAAGGTGCACCAAGCGCGCAGTATCTATCGCAGCCAATAACCGGATCACTTCATCTCCTTGGGTTGACCGTAATAGGCCTGTTTCCCATGCTTTCTTAGGAAATGCTTATCGTGAAGCGCTTTACCGACCGCCGTCGCGCCCGAATTGATGTTTACCGTCAGATAGGCGATGCGCGCTGCCGCTTCCAACATCCAGGCGTTTTCTGCGGCCATTGCGGCGGTTTCCCCCCAGGCAAACGGTCCGTGGTTCGCCACCAGAACCGCGGGGATCGCCAGCGGATCGAGTTTTTTGAACCTCCGAACGATTGCCGCTCCGGTATTCTCTTCGTACTCGCCTGCAATATCGCGACGATTCATTCCCTGGGTCACCGGCACCGCACCATGAAAATAGTCCGCATGCGTCGTGCCAAAGCACGGAATCGGCCTGCGCGCCTGCGCCCACGCGGTCGCGTATTCGGAATGCGTATGTGCTATTCCCCCGATGGATGGAAAAGCTCGGTACAGCGCGGCATGTGTGGGTAGGTCCGCCGACGGCCGCAAGGCCCCTTCGACAATCTTTCCCCCCAGGTCCGTTATCACCAGATCCTCTGCCTTCATCCCATCGTACGGAACGCCGCTCGGCTTTATGACGATGAGCCCTTTTTCGCGGTCAACGCCGCTCGCATTTCCGAAGGTTGAGAGCACCAGGCCTCGTCGCACCAGTTCCAAATTAGCGTCGAGGACCTTTTTACGCAGATTGGCTAGCAGCATTCACCCTCGGTTTTTATTTTTCTCGTGTCGAGAACCGGAAGATCGTCGTCGAGTGATAGGTCGCTCCCGCTTTTAATTCTGTCGACGGGAAATTGTTGTGGTTTGGCGAATCGGGGAAATGTTGCGTCTCGAGGCAAAAGCCCGCGCGATACGCATATAATTCTCCGCCCTTGCCACGAGCCGCCCCGTCCAGAAAATTTCCGCTGTAGAATTGGATGCCCGGCTCCGTTGTCAGTACCTCGAGCACGCGCCCGCTCGTGGGTTCGAACACCTCCGCAGCTAGCTGCAATCCCGGTTTATCGCTTTTCTCCAGAACCCAATTGTGATCGTACCCTTTACCGAACTTCAGTTGCTCATCGTCGTGATTGATGCGCGCCCCGATTGCGATCGGCTTCCTAAAGTCAAACGGCGTACCGCTTACCGCGCGCAACTCTCCGGTCGGAATCAGCGTCGAGTCCACCGGCGTGAACCGCGAAGCGTGCAGCACTAACTCGTGCTCCAGGATTTCTGTGCTCGCCACCCCGGACAGATTGAAGTAGCTGTGGTTCGTCAAATTGCTGACCGTATCTTTATCCGTTGTCGCCCAATAATCGATGCGGAGCTCATTCCTTTTGGCGGGCAGTGTGTACGTCACCTTGACTTGCAACCGGCCGGGATAACCCTCTTCTCCGTCGGGACTTACGTAGGACAACTCCAACACTTGCGCGTCATCACGAGAGCGATCCACCCCTGCCCAAACTCGTTTATTGAAGCCAGTAGTCCCGCCATGCAGGCTGTTCGGACCGTCGTTCTTGGAAACCTGGACCATCTTCCCACCGAGGGGAAATTGCCCCCCGGCGATGCGGTTGCCGTATCTGCCGATGGTGCCGCCAAAGTACGACTTGCCGTACTCATATCCGGCGAGGTTGTCATAGCCGAGTACAACATCCGCCGCTCTGCCCATGCGATCGGACATTCGCAGCGAAACCAGCGTGGCCCCGTAGCTGATCACCACTGCCACCGCGCCTCGATCATTGGTCAACACGAACCGGCCGATGGAGTCACCACCTTGTGTGGTTCCAAACTCAGATACGTGGAGTTTATGCTTCATTCCATCCGCGTTCAGGCGATTGGCGAAAAGCAAGAAAACTATGCAGGCAGAGCGCACAGCGCCACGGCTAATCATGCGAATCCTCGGGACCTTTTGCAACTTAAACAAAAATGTCCGTAAACGTTTACCACGCCGCTTTGCTCATTGCAAGTTTGCTTTGCTAGCCTTTGCCTGCTGGCGAGCCCCACCGCAACGGCCGCAAGATAGCGTATACTGTCTCCGTTTACCAGGCAAAAGAGGCCCCCTTGGACATCCGCGACGTCGCCAAACGAGCCAAAGTTTCTACCGCTACGGTGTCGCGCACCATCAATCAAGTCGCGACCGTTGACACGCAATTGGCAAAACGCGTCTGGAAAGCTGTCGCCGAACTGGGCTATTACCCTAACCGCCAGGCCCGCGCCTTAGTTTCCGGCAAAAGCCGGGTGTTCGGATTGATCGTTTCCGAAATCACCAACCCGTTTTTCCCGGAGATCGTACAAACTTTTGAGACCGTCGCCGTCGAGCACAATTACGAGATTTTGCTCACTTCCACGATTCATGACCCGAAACGCATGGAACTTGCGGTTCGCAGAATGATCGAAGGACGCGTCGACGGCGTCGCCATTCTCACTTTCGGAATGGAAGATGAGTTGTTGGCGCATCTTCGCTTCCGGAATTTGCCGCTTGTATTCATCGACGTGGGCCCCAAGGCTCCGCGAGTCAGTAATATACGCGTCGACTATGCTCACGGCATTCGTCAGGCGGTGCAGCACTTGGCGGCCATGAAGCACGAACGAATCGGTTTCGTTACCGGACCCCTGCGCTTGCGGTCTGCGGCCGTGCGCCGCGATGCATTTGAGGAGTCTATGCGCGAGATCGGTCTGCCGGTAAAACCTGAGTTTATCGTCGCCGGTGATCACCGCTTGGAAGGGGGGAAGCGCGCTCTTCAAGACCTCTACAAGCTTCGCGAGCAGCCAACCGCTCTTCTTTGCTCCAACGATATGACCGCCATTGGTGTTATGCGTCAGGCCTTTGACTTGGGAATTGCGATTCCCAGAGATTTGTCCGTGGTGGGCTTCGACGATATCCGGATGGCAGACTTCGTAATTCCTCCCTTAACCACCGTCCAAATGTCCCAGACGGAGTTGGCTAAACTCGCCTTTGATGCCCTCCTCAGAGAAGTTAAGAGAGACGACCCGACTCCGGACGGAACAGAATATCTCCTCACAACACAGCTCATCCTACGCAGTTCGACGACTTTTCCCCCAGACCTCGGCCACGCGAGACAGCCATCTGCGTCAAAACGCGACTGAACAATCTAACTTGGGAAGTTTATGTCAATCATCTTCCCGTATTCGTCTAGTAGATTTAGGGACACTTTGCCTTATTGAGATTGTGTTTCCAACGGGTGACGAATTCCAAGGGTGATGCAGGCGAGGGACTGATGTGGGCGAAAACAGCAGGTTCCCCTGGGCCCAGTACTGTCGCCACTGTGGCTGGAACTAAAGATGAAATCCGGGCAGGTGGACAAGATCGCTGATCACATTGCTGAGTTTTCGTTCGCGTATCTTAGGCAGGTTGGTTCGAGGCACAGCAGCGTTGCGATCGTCAGAACGCGCGCGAAAATCCAAAAGATAAAATGGCCTCAGACATGCGCAACAACTTTAGCGGCCTGGATCATCGCCAGATCGTCTGCAATTCCAAATTCGTCGGGAGTCAACCTCGATATCGCGGCAACAAGAACGTCCTTGGCGTCGTCACCGGCCTTCAGGGAGGCTTGCGATAGATTTTGAACAGTTGCTGAAGCCATTGAAGGAATTTCTAGACGCCGAAAGCCAGTTGGCGGATATCACGGCGCCGGACATCGAGGGATACATCTTCACAGGCGCAGGCAAGTGTCCGGAGCGACTGTAAATCGCGAACTGGCACTGCTGAGGCACATATTCAATCTCGCCATGGATCTTTACACAGCCTCGAATCCTCTCCGGAAAGTGAAATATTTTCAGGAGATCAGCACCGGCTTTCGGGTCCTAAAACCAGACGAGGAAACCAGACTGCTGCGGAATGCGACGCCTGCGATTCAGGACATCGTTCTTTATGCCCTGAATACGGGAGTATCGGAGAGATTTTCTCCCTTCGGTGGCAGGACGTGGACTTGGACCAAGGCATGATCAACTCGTTCTCACACAAGACTCAGAAAATCCGGATCGTTCCGATCAATGCGGAAGTGCGCAGGATTCTGGAGTTCTGGAAATTGGGGAGGAAGAACGAATACGTCTTCTACAACCGGAGAACCGGAGAGCGCTTTGTTGAGGTTGGAGCTGGCCTGCAAGAAGGCAGAGATCGAAGGAGTGACGTGGCACACGTTGCGACACACTTTCGCCTCACGCCTTTTGGAACGAGGTGCGGACATTATCACGGTTAAAGAATTATTGGGACATTCGACGGTCACTGTGACGATGCGCTACACACATTCCAATCTTGCCTCGAAGGTGGCAGCGGTGGGCAAGCTGGCGGGCACTGCTACAAATCTGCTACCACCTTGCACTAAAACGC
>PMOV01000080.1:0-832 GCA_003161195.1 Acidobacteriota bacterium
ACGTCGGCGCGTTTGCACACCGCAGGGAAATGCAGGCGCGACGGCGTATCCGTGGGGATATCTTTCACGCTGTGCACCGCAAGGTCGATGGTTTCCTCAAGCAGCGCCTCTTCCAGCTCCTTGATGAAAATTCCTTTGCCGCCGATCTGCGTGAGCGGCGCCGTCTGCAGCTTGTCGCCCGCGGTCTTGATGATCACGATTTCGGCGTCGATGCCCGTGGCGGCGAGGATCTGCTGGCGGACGTAGTCGGCCTGCCAGCGAGCCAGCAGGCTTCCGCGCGTGCCGATGCGCAGGGCTCTCACGATTTGTCTCCGTCGCGAAGGAAGAGGTCGCGCAGCGCTTCGACGTTTTGGATTTTACGGCGCAGTTCGCGTTCGCCGCGCAGTTGCTGCGCCGGGTCGATCAACAGCTTCTCCAGCAGGTCGGCCACGATGGTCTGCAACTGCTGCTGGTCCGCGGCACTCAAGTGGTTCATCGCGGCCAGCCGCTCGTTCAGAAAATCCATGCGTTCCTGCTGCACGCGCGAACGCAGCGCTTCCACGAAACCCACCAACTCGACGCTGGCTTGCCAGGAAAGAAATTTGCCGACGTGCTCTTCGATGATGGATTCGGCTTTGGGAATTTCGCTTTCCCGCGCGCTGCGATTCTGCTGCACGATGTCGGAAAGATCATCGAGGTTGTAGAGATACACGTTGTACAGCTCGGCGGCCGCGGCGTCGATGTTGCGGGGCACACCGAGATCCATCAGAAACAGCGCGCGATTGCCGCGCGCGCTCATCACGCTTTCGAGCTCCGCGCGAGTTAATACGTTTTCCGCGGAGACCGACGCCAC
>PMOV01000080.1:857-5663 GCA_003161195.1 Acidobacteriota bacterium
GCGCGCTCCGGCGAACGGTTCATAACCAAAAGTTTTGCGATGCCGCGGTCGCGCAGTTGCGCGAGCACCATCTCGCTCACCGAGCCGGCGCCCAGCACCAAGGCCGTGCGTTCTTTCAGCTTGCCGAAGATGCGCTCCGCCAGCTTCACGCCCGCCGACGCCACGGACATCGGCCGCGCGCCCAGTTCGGTTTCCGAGCGCACGCGCTTGCCGACTTCCAGCGCTCCTTGAAAGAGGCGGTTCAACACCGGCCCGGTGGCGCGTTGCTCGTGCGCGAATTTGTAGGCTTCGCGGACCTGCCCAAGAATTTCGGCCTCGCCGAGCAGCATGGAATCGAGGCCGGCGGCCACGCGGAATAAGTGTCGCACGGCGTGCCCGTCATAGTGGTGATACAGCGAGAGGCGCAGCACGTCATGCTGCACGGAATGAAATTCGCTGAGAAATGTCGAGACGCCCGCCGCGGACTCGCGGATCGCTTCCGGCGGCACGCCGTACACTTCGCTGCGATTGCAGGTGGAGAGCACCAGCGTCTCCTCCAGCAGCCCGCGCGCCCTTAGCTCATCCGCCGCACGGCGCGCTTGCTCGTTGGTGAACGACACCCGCTCGCGCACCTCTACGGGCGCGGTCAGGTGATTCAATCCAACGAGGACAATTTCCATTGCGGCGCCGCGCTCCCCCTAGAAGTAACGGTGACTGTGCGAAATATACAGATTTACGACGGTGAAGCTGAGAATCACGATCACAAAATTAAAGATGCAAAATTTGGAGGCCCGCGCGCCGCGCCATGCCGCCGTGCGCGACACGAAAAAATACACCGCATAGAGCAGCAGCACCAGCAGCGTGATGACGTACTTCGGGTCGTAATACCAGAACCCGCCGTGCAGGCGATCGACCCACACGAAGCCCAGCACCGTGCCCACGGCGATGGAGCAGAGGCCGATGAGCACGCTCGAGCGGCTCATGCGTTCGAGCAGATCCAGCGGCGGCAATCGCCACACCACGTTGCCCAGCTTGCGGCTGCGCAGCAATTGTTCTTCGGCCAGATACATGAGGCTCAGCACGAACGAGAGCGCGAAGGCCGCGTAGGCCAGAATGCTCAGCGTGACGTGCAGCGCGAAGACCGGTCCGTGCGCGGGCGGAGGCGTAAGTTTGTCTGGCGGGGCAAGATTCGAGGCCAGGAACACGGCCAGTACCATGGCCACGATGAAGGCGCCCACGGAACGCTGGCGGTGGAAGAGTTCCAGCACGAGATAAGTAAGTCCCAGGAGCCAGCCGAAGAGAGAGAGCGAGCCGTAAAGGTCGTGGTACGGGACGGTGTGCGACCCGCGCGAACGCTCGAGCAAAGCAAAATAGTGGGCCACGAGGCCCAGGGCGAGGAAGACCGTTGCGGACCGCTCGCCCAGCTTTTTGCCGGCGTTCAGAAACGCCAGGTATAACGCCAAACTGGCGCTATAGCAAACGATGGTTAAGATCAGAAAAACGTGGTTCATGGCTCGTGTGCGCAACCTGTACGCGGAAACAACAGTATAGCCCACGCGCAGGGGGACCGCGGTTGCGCTCAGGTCGAAACGCCTAACCAGACACGGAAGTTGCTCCGAGGCGCGGTTAGGCGCAATCATGGCGCGGATTTGCTATTCTTGCGGTTACCGAGCGTATGGCCTTGACGAACGAAAAGTATACGAAGAAGGAATTGTTTCTGCGCGCTTGCCGCGGCGAAGCGGTTCCGCGTTTGCCGGTGTGGATGATGCGGCAGGCGGGGCGCTATTTGCCGGAGTATCGCGCTATTCGCGCGGAGCGGCCGTTTTTGGAGGTTTGCAAAACGCCGGATTTGGCGGTCGAGGTGTCGCTGCAGCCCTGGCGGCGACTCGGCGTGGATGCGGTGATTGTGTTTTCGGATATTTTGATTCCGGCTGAGGCGATGGGCCTGAAGCTTGAACTGGGCGACGCGGGGCCGAACCTGCCGGAGCCGGTGCGCACGGCGCCCGATGTGGACCGTTTGCGCGTTTTTGACCCGCAGACTGAGACCGGCTTTCTGATGGAAGCGATTCGCCGCCTGGTGCGCGAAGTTGGGCCGGACGTGCCGGTGCTGGGGTTTGCGGCAGCGCCCTGGACGCTGGCCTGCTACATGATCGAAGGCAAGACGAAGGAAGGCTTCGCCACGGTGAAGAGTTTTCTCTATCACCAGCCGGCGGCGTTTGAAAAGTTGTTGACGCGCATTGCGGAGGCCACCGTCGGATATTTGAAGGCGCAAATCGCGGCGGGCGCTGCGGCGGTGCAGCTCTTCGATACCTGGTGTGGCGAACTCAATCGCGAAGATTACGAGCGTTATGCGTTGCCCGCGGTGCGCAGCATTATTTCCGCGATTGCCGGCGCCGTGCCGGTGATTTATTACACCAAAGCGTCCAGCCACTTGATACCGGCGATTGCGCGCTCGGGGGCGGACGTGCTCAGCGTGGACTGGCGCATTAATCTGGGCGAGCTGCGCAAATACATCGGGCCGCAGATGGCGCTGCAGGGCAACCTGGATCCCGCGGTGCTCTTTGGTCCGGCCGAGAAAATTCGCACTGCCACGCTGGAGATCGCGCATACCCTTGGGGGCCGCGGGCACATCTTGAATCTGGGGCACGGCATCTTACAGCAAACGCCCGTGGAAAACGCGCAGTTGTTCATCGAGACTGGCCAGCGCGTGGCGTTTGCCGAACCGCCCGCGCCTGTGCCTATCAACGCGCCAGCAGCGGTCAAGACGGCTGAGGTACAGTGAGCATGCCCGCCAATTCCACCTCCGCGGATTCCGCTGCGGTCAACCAGTTGCGCGGCGAGCTTCGCGTCAGCGAAGCGTTCCTGGCCAAATACAATCGCCCCGGTCCGCGCTACACCAGCTACCCCACGGCGCCCATCTGGAACGATGCCTTCGGACCCGTCGATCTCGAAAGCGTGCACGAAGAAGCCAACCGCGCCGGCAGTCCTGTGTCGCTGTACATGCACATCCCGTTCTGCGAAAGCTTGTGCCTTTTTTGCGCCTGCAACGTGATCATCCAGAAAAATAAGGACGTAGCCCCGCCGTACCTCAGCGTGCTGCGGCAGGAAATTCATCGCGTCAGCGAGAGCGTTTCGCGCGATCGTGAAGTCGTTCAACTGCATTGGGGCGGCGGCACGCCCACCTATTTGACTCCTCCGCAGATCGCCGACCTCTTCGGCTACACGCGTGAGCTGTTTACCTTCGCCCCCGACGCCGAAATCGGCATTGAAGTTGACCCGCGCGTCACCACCCCCGCGCACCTCGAAGTATTGCGCCGGCTCGGTTTTAATCGCCTGAGCATGGGCGTGCAGGATTTTCACCCGGAAGTCCAGCAAGCTATTCATCGCCTCCAGCCCTTTGAACTGACGCGCGACCTGATCGCCAGCGCCCGCGAACTCGGATTCGACAGCATTAATGTGGACCTCATCTACGGGCTGCCGTACCAGTCGCCGGAACGTTTCGCCCACACCGTCGACCAAATTATCTCTCTGGCGCCGGACCGCATCGCGCTCTTCAGCTACGCCCATGTGCCGTGGCTCAAGAAGCAGCAAGGCGCATTCGCCGCGCACCTGCCCGCAGGCATGCAGAAGTTCGATATTTTCCGCACCGGCCTGGCGCAATTTCTCGACGCCGGCTACCTCTACATCGGCATGGACCACTTCGCCAAGCCCGGCGACGAACTCGCTGTTGCTCAACAGCAACGCACGCTGCACCGCAATTTCCAGGGCTACACCACCAAATCCGGCGCGGACCTCTACGGCATGGGGGTCACGGCCATCAGCGGCATCCAGAACGCCTACGCGCAAAATCACCGCGAGCTCCGCAACTGGGAAGCGGCCGTGGCCGAGCGCGGCATCGCCACCATGCGCGGCTACCGTCTTTCCGCGGATGATCGCTTGCGCCGCGCGGTCATCAGCCGGCTCTTGTGCCACACGGTTATTTTTAAGGACGAGATTTCGCGGGAATTCGGCGTCAACTTCGACGAATACTTCGCCGACGCGTTGCAAAAACTCCGCGGCGCGCGCGAAGACGGCTTGCTCACCGAATCCGCCAGGGAAATTCGCGCCACGGGTCTTGGCCGCATCTTCATTCGTAACCTGGCCATGGCTTTCGACCCGTATCTCGAAAAGCAGCAGCTCGACGCCCAGCCCCTTTTTTCCAAAACGCTCTAGCCCCCACGCGCGTATCATTCAGTTTCCGGGTGCCCAAAAAACGTGACCGCTCATGCTCTGCCCGCTTCTCTCCCCGCGCTGGTGATCGGCGGCGGCGTGTCCGGACTCACCGCGGCCTTCGTCCTGCGCCAGCGCGGCGTCGACGCACATCTGTTTGAATCTTCCGCACAGCCCGGCGGCGTCATNNTTCACCTTCACGCCATCCCTGCACCAACTCTGCCGCGAGCTGCGCATCGAGAGCGAAGTGCAAGCCGCGCCCGCCAATCTCCCCCGCTACTTGCTGATCGATGGCGAACTAAGATCCGCCCCGCTGAGCCCGCCGGCATTTTTCGCGAGCGGCCTCTTCTCCGCCGCAACCAAATGGCGCGTCATCCGCGATCTGCTCGGCAACACTCGCCCACCTGCCCCTACCGCCGCCGGCGACGAGTCCACCGCCGCGTTCGTCCGCCGCAAATTCGGCGCCCAACTCCTCGAAAAACTCGTCGGCCCCTTCGTCTCCGGTATCTACGCCGGTGACCCGGAGAAGCTCAGCCTGCGCAGCGCGTTCCCGCAACTCTACACCGCCGAGGCTGCGCACGGCAGCGTGATTCGCGGTATGCTGCGCGGCGCAGGCGC
>PMOV01000032.1 GCA_003161195.1 Acidobacteriota bacterium
GCGATGGTTGTTGGTGCAGGCGGCTCAGCATCTGGCCCAGTATCGTGGACCACTGGGGCAGACCATGCGGAGAATTGTGAAGAGGAAAAACCGCAATGTAGCGGTGGTAGCCTGCGCAAGAAAACTGGCCGTGCTGCTGTGGCACGTGCTGAGTTCAGGTGAACCGTTTCGCTACGCACAACCGAAGAGCCTGCAGGCGAAGTTCTCGCGGCTGCGTGTTCGTGCCACGGGGCAGCGGCGGAGAGGTGGAGTCGCCAAAGGCACACCGCGCTCACCGCAGTATGGGCACGGGAGGACCAGAGCCGTGCCGTCGCTTCCGCAGGTGCTCGTCGAGAATGGTCTGCCCAGCGTCGCTCCACTGGCCAAGGGAGAAAGGGTCATGCTGGACCGAAACAGACTGGATACCTTTTACCGCGAGTTGCAAACACCTTCCCGCATCGAGGCCAACACACCAACCCCTCAAGTAGAAGAAACGGAGGAGGATTTCAAATCTGAGTTGACACAATCATAGGTAGTTTTGTCGGCAAAATGCTTCCTTCGGGAGTTTAGACCAACGACTTCAGAGGCCACAATCCCCAACGCTTTCCGAGGCAGAAATACTGGAAAGGGTCGTTCCAGACGGCAGTTTCGGGCCTCCGTTTACGATTCGGTGGAACTGTTGTTCCGGCGCGCGAAAGAAGCCGCTCCGGAGGAACCAAGAACGCAATTTCCCACGTTGGTTTGGTGCAGGGCCAGGGTGATCTCTCCGGCGAGAACCTGAAGACCATGTCCACTTTGGCATTGTCTTCATCCGCGCCATCTTCGCCGTGGGCTAATCGCCTTAATGGTGGCTCCTACCGGGCGTCGAGAGATCCCGCGTGATCATCGTAATCGGCATCAGCTAGACGCTCCGCCATGGTGCGCGAGCATCAAACGCATCTAGACTGCGCGGGGCGGCGTCCGTTTAGCGATCCAATGCCGTCATCTCGCTGAGTTGGAGAGCACCTGGATCACGGTGCCGGAGTCGACGCAGGGTAGTAGACCATCACGTAGAATTGCTTACTGTGGGTATCTTGTCCCGGCACCACTTGTCCCGCAAGGTCCGTGCCTTCGAATCCATCGTCGAAGTCGAAGCTATATTCCAGCGGTATACCAAGACTACCCATTCCCGACGAAGAACTGAGGGCGTAATCGCAGGGAGCTTGCGCGTTGGCATTCGGATTCATTGGTTCGCACGCCCAATAGAAATAGGGCTGCAGATGCCAAAACGGGCCTACGAACCATTGCGACTCCAACCTAGGGTCGCCCGGCTGGAGACCGAGGTCCGTAAACAAGTTTTGCAGATCGGAAAGGGCCGGCATTTGCCAGTTGTTGCTTCCAGCGTAGTTATTTTCGTTCATAGCGGCGAGCCAAAGGCCGTTCGTGGGCGGCGCTGGTAGGGGGTTCACCACCAATGCTGTTGCCAACAGCATTGTCCCATCGACATCGATCAGGGGAGGGTTTAGTGGCGGTCCTGGCGGGACACCACTGTCGCGAGGAATTGACGTGTTCCCGATGATTCCAAAGTTCTCGGTCGCGGCCAGATTCGCATCGAGTGTCCAAGAGATGTTTGTGCAGCTGTCATACACGGCTTTGCCCGCAGCATCGCCACTGGTATAGGGCAGCACGCCGCAAACCGCCGGCGGTGTGGCAATCGGACCAAGCGCGCCGGGCACCATGGGCAGCACGTGAAAGTAGTTGAACTTGGTGGTATTCGATCCGGAGATGTCGGTGTTGAACGAAAGCGTTTGCTGGCCGGAATTTTTGGCACCTTGATCCGATGTCCAATAAAGGCCAGGCTGAAGATTGCGCAGCGGCCAGACGATGTTGGTGAATTGCCGCACGACGCTGTCGGGGAAAGTGCGCGCTAGACCAACCTGGTAAAGATTTCCCATCGCGCTACCCGTGCACGAGATACCAAAGTTGCCACCATTGGCCGCAGAACAGGTGGGGTCCATTGGCGGGTTATCGGGCAGTTGCCAATTTTTGTGCCCCAGGAATCCGTGCCCTGCGAAATTATTCAGCGCGTCGACCCACAGCACCGCGGTGGGATAGTCCATGGTGCCGTCGGGACTGATATTTGGAACTCCCAGCAACGCGCGGATTTCAGGATTACCCGCCAGATTGGCGTCGGCGAGCCAGCAAACGCCCGAATTGGCGTCATAGACGATGAACCCGAAGTCCACCGGAGTTAATCCGTTGGTGGGGGCCGGTTGCGGTGGAAACTCGAAAAAATTCGCGCGCAAGAGGGTAGCAGCCTCAGGCCATATCCCCATCAAGCCGGAATCGTTATCGCAAGGGTTGGAATTCTGCCAAGGCGCGCTGGGCAGCGTTGTGAGAGGACTTTGCTGACCGTTCGGTGGACCCGCGTGGAAACCGTCTGGCTGAGGGTTCCATTGCCAGCCTTGGGCGGAAGCCGGTGAGCAACAGAAAATCATCAATGTAAGGATGCAGAGCGATACAAGACAAAAGCATTTCATGAGAGTTCTCCGTTTTTATTTCTGAGTGTCGCCTGCGGGGACTGGCGGCGGTGCTCGTTTACTGCGCGTTTGCTAAATACTGAAGAAACCAAAATCTGACAGCGTTACTGCTGCGGAAACCACGCTGGCCAGCCGCCGCTCAACCACGGAACGCCCGGCCACTGCGGAGTAATCTGGAAGTCGGACTCCATCTCGACCACGGCGTACGGATTCCACGTCGAAAGCGTGTAGTAAATCTTGAGCGTGTTGCCCTGAATCTCCGTGAACCGCCCGAT
>PMOV01000267.1 GCA_003161195.1 Acidobacteriota bacterium
ACGCCGAGCGCGTCGACGCGGCTGGTGATGGAGGCGCAAACGCGGGCGGCGGATGGCATGGAACTGCTGCGCGTGGAGACTTTTCAGGCGCCGACAGCGGCGGGTTTGCCGAGCGAGAAGGAGCTGGCGGCGAAGGTCGACAAGATGGCGGTAGATTTGAAGGCCTTGCGCGATGCGCCGGTGGCGGAGCCGTACGATGGACCGGCACTTTTGAGCGGGCGAGCGGCGGCGGTGTTTTTCCATGAGGTACTCGGGCACCGGCTCGAAGGCCACCGGCAGAAGGATGAAGAAGAAGGACAGACGTTCACGAAGAAGATCGGGCAGGAAGTGCTTCCCAAGTTTTTGAGCGTGTCGGACGATCCGACGGTGCATGAGATCGGCGGGGTAAAACTGGCGGGATCCTACGGGTTCGACAATGAGGGGACGCCGGCGCAGCGGGTGGATGTGATTAAGGATGGGATTTTGCAGAATTTTCTGATGTCGCGGATGCCGATCAAGAATTTCGCGGTGTCCAACGGACACGGACGGAATCAGCCGGGGTTGATGCCGACGGGACGACAGGGGAATTTGATTGTGACGTCGACGCAGACAGTGCCGGAAGAGCAGATGCGCCAGAAGTTGATCGATGAAGTGAAGAAACAGGGGAAGCCGTACGGCTTGTATTTCGACGATATTCAGGGCGGGTTTACGCTGACGCAAAGGTCGCTGCCGCAGGCGTTTCAAGTGCTGCCGGTGATTGTTTACAAGGTGTATGCGGACGGGCGGCCGGATGAGCTGGTGCGCGGGGTGGATATTGTGGGGACGCCGCTGGCGTCGCTGACGCGGATCATTACCACGGGCGACCAGCAGCATGTATTTAACGGCGTGTGCGGGGCGGAGAGCGGGAGCGTGCCGGTAGCGGCGGTGGCGCCAGCGATGCTGTTCTCTGAGATGGAAGTGCAAAAGCGGCAGCATGCGCATGAACGGCCGCCGATCTTGCCGGCGCCGGGAACAGCGAACGAGAACACGCCAAATCCGCAGACGAAGCCCGAGGGCAACTAATGAACGCGAACAGCAACGTGGCTGGTGTTGCGGGTCGGGGATTTATGCGCAGAGTTTTTGCGACGATGGCAGTTGTGGCGGCGGGCGCGATGCTTTGCGGGGCGGCCATGGGCGCGCCACGAAGCCGCGAGGGCAAGTCTGCGACCACCGATGCGGCCACGCCGCGGCTGGCGGACAATCCGGCAGCGAAGGGCGACGTGTTGCTGGAAGCGATGCTGACGGAGCTGGATCGTTCGAAGGACCATCTGAAGATGGACCAGGTGCAAGCGCCGTACTTCATCGAATATCGGGTGAATGATTTGGAGGATCGCTCCGTGGAAGCGGCGTTTGGCGCGCTGCGCGAAGATCAGAAGGTGCACCTGCGGGTGATCCGCGTGACGGTACGGGTGGGCGATTACAAGCAAGACAGTTTCTACGGGCAAGGCATTGGAGAAGCGAACATCCTGCCATTGGACAACGATTTACTGGCGCTGCGGCACCAGATCTGGCTGCTGACGGATGAGGCGTATAAATCGGCGGGCGAAGCACTGGCGGAAAAGCAGGCGGCGCTGAAACAGTTCTCGGCGGACGCCTCGCCGGTGGACGATTTTGCGAAGGCCCCGGTGGTGACGGAGCTGGAGCCGACGGTGGCGTTGAAGGTGGATGACGCGGCGTGGAAGAAGACCCTGGAGGATGTGACGGCGCTTTATAAAGATTATCCGGACGTGCAGAACGTGGCGGCTTCGGCGCACTTTTCCTCAAACAACGAATACCTGGTGAACACCGAAGGGACGGTGACGCGCGAGGGGAAGACCACGTACAGCGTGCAGTTCGTGGCTTCGGCGCAGGCCGAGGATGGGATGCGGCTGGGGCGAAGCCCGGCATGGACGGTCGGGAAACCGGAAGAATTGCCGACGCGGGAAGCACTGCTCTCNNGCACCGGATGCGGCGAATGACATTGTGCTTTCGTATTTGGGGACAAACTTGACGGGCCGGAAGCCGCAACTCGGGAAGCCGAACCGGACGGTGGGATCTTTTGCGACCAGTTATAAGAACCATGTGCTGCCGAATTTCGTGACGGTGGTGGACGATCCTTCGATGAAGAGCTTTGAGGGCAAGAGCACGGTGGGCAGCTACGACATCGACAACGAAGGCGTGAAGGCGCAGACGGTAACGCTGGTGGAGAACGGGTCGCTGGTGAACTATTTGGTGGGGCGAGTGCCGATCCGGGATTTTACCAGTTCGAACGGGCATGGGAGAGGTTCGGCGGGAAGCCCGGCGCAACCAAGTCCCGGTGTACTGATTTTCAAGAGTTCCGAGGCGCAGTCGCCAGAGGCGCTGAAGAAAAAGATAATGCAGATGGCGACGGATGCGGGAAAGCCGTATGCGTATCGCGTGGAAACGCTGGGACCGGGGAACGCGCCGCGACTGTTGTACCGGGTATACGCAAGCGACGGCCATGAAGAGCTGGTGCGCGGGGCGATGTTCAGCGAACTGGATGTGCGAGCACTGCGGACGGATTTGATTGCCGCCGGGAACGATCCGTTGCTGGATAATCGGACAGGCGGGGTGCCGATGACGGTGATTACGCCGTCGCTGCTGTTTGATGAACTGGAAGTGAAGCGAGCGGATACCAGCAAGGACAAATTGCCGGACTATCCGGCGCCGCCGCTGGGCGCGAAGTAGCGAACTCTGATTTGGCGGTAAGTAAAAATCCAAGCGTACCAACTAAATCCATGACGCTGGGCGAACGCATCGAGTGGCTGGGAAGGATCTCGCTACTGGTGTTTATCCTGGCGTCGGCGGCGTTTCTGAGCGCCATTACCGCGATGCGCATTGCCATTCACGGGCGCGAGACGACCATGCCGAATCTTGTGGGGATGAATGTGGGACAGGCGAATTCGGTGCTGCGGTCGCGCGGGCTGGTGTTGAAGGTGGCGGACCATATTTACAGCGATTTGCCGATTAATTCGGTGGTGCGGCAGACACCGACGGCGGGGTTGCTGATGAAGCAATCGCAGCAGGCGCATGTGGTGGTTAGCCTGGGGCAGCGGCAACTGCAAATACCACTGCTCGAGGGACATACGCTGCGGGCGAGCCGGATTGAGTTGCTGCGCGGGGGGCTGCAGATAGGGGAAGTTTCCACCATGGAACTGGCTGGCGAGGGGCCGGACGCGGTAGTGGAGCAGAATCCGCGACCCGGGGCGGGGGCGAGCACGCCGCGCGTGGATGTGCTGGTGGCGGAAGCGCCGCGCGTGACGAGTTACGTGATGCCGTATTTGATTGGGCTGGACGAGATTGCGGCACAGCGGAGGCTGGATGGGGCGCAGTTGCACGCCAAGGCGAATTACGTGGCGGCGCCGCAGTGGCCGCATGCGGCGGTGATCGATCAGACGCCGGCGCCGGGGGGGCGGTTGGCGGCGGGGGCGCAGATTGAGTTGACCATCGCGAATTAGGACGGCGGGGGCGCGGGCAGGAAGTTTGGCGGCCGCGTAGATAATTTCCGAAACAAAACGGGCTTATCGTTCGTTACTCACGGAGACAGACAGTTGGACCGTCCAAAAGAAGCGGGTCATTCTATGGTTATGGAGGGCAGTATGGATAAAGCTCGGCGTGCGAAGAGATTTGCTGTATGGACAGCCGCGGGAATTGCGTGCGCAGCGATTGCGGGCGCGATGCTGGCGGCAGGTGTGGCGACGCTGGGCGCGCAGGACGACAAGAAGAACGGGGATGTGAACGCGGGGATCACGATTGGCAAGCAGGCTACGGCGAAGGATGTGGGGTTACCGATTTATCCGGGGGCTACGACGCACAAGGATCCCAAGGACGAGAATTCCGGGGCGAACTTTGGCCTGTGGGGTGGGTCATTCGGACTTAAGTTGGCGGTGCTGAAGCTGGATTCCGCAGACTCGACGGAAAAGGTGGCGGCGTTTTATCGCAAGGCGCTGGCCAAGTATGGTCCAGTGCTGGATTGCAGCAACAACAACGGCAAGTCTGCGGACAGCGGGCAGGGCGGCGATAAGTCTTCGAAGCTGACGTGCGGCGACGACAAACCGGACGCCGGGGAGTTGCTGTTCAAAGCCGGGACCAAGGAGAAACAACATCTGGTTAGCGTGAAACCGGCCGCGGCGGGCGTGAACATTGACCTGGTGTATCTGGAAGCGCGCGGGACGGAGCAAGAGGCGAAGTAGCGGTTCGGACATAGGAAGGGCCTGCGTTGCTGGATGCGGCGGGGGTCAGGGTTTGCCGGGCCCGTTTTTTGCGATGTGGGCCACGACTTGCGGCCCGTAAAGCTTGGATTCTGCGCCGCGCGGGGTCCAGTCTGACGGCGGGAAGGCGATGTGCCAGAAGTTTTTTTGCGGCTTGATGAATTCGACAGCGACTTCTGGAACGCCGGTGTTTCCGGCATTGGAATCGACGACCCGGCAGGAGATCTGCTCCTGGGTGTGGATGTTGCGCAGGGTCAGGAATTCGCCGGCCACGCACGGCGTAATCAGCAGAATCAGGGCGCCGTGGGCGCTGACCACCAGCGTCTTGGTGATTTCCGGCGTGGCCTTGGAGCCGGCCTTCTGTAGCACAATGTCGATAGCGACGGTTAAGCAGACGCGCTGACTGCGGCGCAAACCGGTGATTTTTCCTACGTGTCCTTCGTTGAGTGCACCCGCCACGCGCAACACCTCTAGTCGGTCTAATCGGCAGGAATGGAAAAAACTTTAGGACGAATGAGGGAATTCGCCGAGGAGTTCCCTGGCCGCGAAGCGCCAAATTCCGTCAGAGTTCTCTAAGAAACTCAGCGAATGGGTGAGACGGGGGCAGAACGGTGGCCAGCGGGATCCTGGACTTTGCTCAGGCCGGTGAAGAAGGACTGGTCGTGTCAGACAAGGCCGGCGGCGACGTTAGCAGTAAACGAGACGACTGAGCGTTGCGAAAGGGCTGCCGAAGGGACCCAAGCATAACGCAAACGAGACGACGCGAAGCGTTTAATGCGCTTGCGCCAAATCCGTGGGGCCTGTATCGTGAACCACTTTTGCGATTAGCTTTTGGCGAATTTGCGGCAGTGCAGTTTTGCAGAGCGCCGAACGAGCTGCGGGGACCAACTTCGGGACATGGCGGCCACGATCATCACGGAAGAACCTTCGCACACACAGGGATATGGATTGCGGCGGAGCGTGCTCTCACCGCTGGAGACGCTGGCACAGTCGGTCTCGACGATCGCGCCGACCGCCACGCCGGCGGCCACGATTCCGCTGGTGTGCGCGCTCGCCGGGAACGGAACGTGGCTGGCCTACGCGCTGGCGACGGCTGCGGTATTTCTGGTGGCGTTGAGCATTGCGAAGTATGCGCGGTACTCATCGTCACCGGGTTCGCTATACACGTATGCGTGCGCGATTTTGCCGCCGTGGCTCGCGGCGACGGCCGCGTGGAGTTTGTTGCTGGCGTATGTTGCGACGGGCAGCAGCGTTGTGGCGGGATTTTTTCACTATGCGAATTTGCTGGTGCAAGACGTGACCGGGCGCGTAATTTCCGGCGCGGGGCTGGCGTTAGCGGCAACCGCGCTGTGCATGTACATCGCATGGCGCGACGTAAAAGTTTCGGCCCGCATGATGCTATGGATTGAGGCGGCGTCGGTCGCCAGCATTTTGATTGTCGTGGCGCTGGTGTTGCTGCGCCAGGGGCCGCATCTCGACGCGGAACAAGTGCACCTGCACGCCATGACGGGTAGCGGGTTGCGGCTGGGTTTGGTGCTGGCGCTTTTCAGCTTTGTGGGATTTGAGAGCGCGACCACCTTGGGCGCGGAAGCGCGCGAGCCGTTGAAGACGATTCCCCGCGCGGTGATTCAGAGCGCGCTGCTGGCGGGTGCGATTTTTGTGTTGTGCGCTTATACCGAGGTGCTGGCGTTCCACAAAGCGGGGCAGGATTTGGGCACCAGCCAGGCCCCGATGCACGTGCTGGCAGACGTAGGCGGCGTGCCGATTTTTGGCGTAATTATCGATGTGGGCGCGATGATCAGCATGTTTGCGGCGACGCTGGCGTGCCTCACGGCGGCGGCGCGCGTGCTGCTGCTGATGGCGCACAACGGGCTGGCGCACCGTGGATTGCGCGCCACGCACGCGCGGAATGAAACGCCGGGGCGCGCGATCGTGGTTACCGGCGTGGCCGCAGTCGCGCCGGTGGCCGTGCTGGCGATGCGCGGCGCAGGCGGGCTGGATATTTACGGCTGGCTGGGTTCGCTGGCGACATACGGATTTATTGTGTCGTACGGCCTCGTGTGTGTGGGATTGCCGCGCTATTTGCGCGAGCACGGAGTGTTGCGCAGCGGTGCGCAGATCGTGCCATGGCTGGCGGCCGCGGCGATGGTGCTGGCGCTCGCGGGGAATTTGTATCCCGTGCCGGAAGGGCCGTATGGGAGGCTGCCGTATATTTATCTGGGGTATCTGGCGGCCGGGCTGGGGTGGTTTTTCTGGACCGCGCGGGCGGAGAAAACCTGCAAGTAATGGTGCGCCTGGACGCGCTGGCCCGCGCACGCACGCTGTCCGCGTAAGTGCGGAAATTAGAATTGCACAGATACAAAAAACCAATCCGTAATAGCGAAAGATTTCACTTCGATTCCGGGCTCACCTGCAATAGTTTCATCGCATTCATTTTTTCTCGTTCCAGAGTTGGGGTGGGGCGAGCGTGTCCATTCAATTTACCAAGATCGGTAATGGCATTTTCGTAGCGGCACATTCGGAGCCGGGTGAAGGTCCATTTTCGCTGGGAGAAAGCACCGCATGATAAAACGCATGAAGTGGTTGAGTATTTGCAGCGCACTGCTCCTTGCTATCGTGTGCCTGACAATTCTTCCTGGCGCGCACGCGCAGACGCTCGGGGGAATTACCGGCGCGGTGACGGACAGCTCCGGCGCGTCCGTCGGCGAGACCGGGGTGACGCTGGTGAACGAGCAGACCAAGCTCACGCGCGCGCTGCTTGCGAATGCTAACGGGATCTATGATTTCGTGAGTTTGCCGATCGGCACGTACACGTTGACCTTCACGCATGACGGATTCGAAACGCAGAAGGTGCCGTCCATCAACGTGCAGGCGGACCGCACGGCGACGCTGAATGTCACGCTGAAGGTCGGGCAGGTCGGCACGACGGTAACGGTGGAAGCGAATCCGCTGCTCAACGCCGTGGATACCACGAACGGCTACATCCTGGACAAAGATCAAATTTTGGACGTGCCGCTGCCAACGGGAAGTTTCACGGCGCTGGCCACGCTCTCCCCGGGCGTGAACGCGGAGCTTCCCGCAGGAACGGGAGCCAACGCGGGCCTGGGCAACCAGCCGATCTGGGCCAACGGCCAGCGCGATACCAGCAATTCGTTTCTGTTGAATGGCGTGGATGCCAGCAATTTGTTCAACGGGAAGAGTACCAGTTCGGTGGCCTCCGCGCGCGTGGTGAACAACACCGGGGTCAGCGGCGCCGCCAGCACCAGCGCGGCGGAAATTCAGAGTACGGCGTCGCCCTATCTGGCGATTGGACAGGCTTTGCCGACTCCGGCGCAGGATTCGATTCAAGAGTTGCGCGTGAACACCAGCATGTACGACGCGCAGCAAGGCTCCACGAGCGGCGCACATATCGACATCAGCACGGCATCCGGCTCGAACGATTGGCACGGAAGTTTATATGGGAAGCGCGGGACCAACTGGACCAACGCGGACCCATTTTTCTTTAACGCGGATCCGAATATTCCGGAGGATCAGAAAAATCCGCAACTGCACCGCTATCAAGCAGGCGGCACATTCGGCGGCGCGATCATCAAGAACAAACTATTTGGATTCGTAAGTTACCAGCACATCCGCAGTTCGGATGCGGAGATTGGAATATCTCGCGCGACCGTCCCCGGATGCCTGACCAATGATCGCAGTCTGGCGGGACTGGCCGCCGTCGTGAATGGCGACGGCAGCGGGAGTGCGACGGACCCCTGCGCTACGTCCGCCTTTCCGGATGCCACGCCCGTCAATCCGGTGATCGGTACCGCGCCCGGAGATATCAGCCAAGTCGCTTTCAACCTGCTGAACTATAAACTACCCAACGGACAATACTTAATCCCTTCCGCCGACGGGCAAACCGCCACGGTAAACTTCCCAGAGAACGCCATTATCCCCGGAACGGCGGTATTCAAAGCCGATCAGGCAGTGGTGGATCTGGATTGGAACGCCACAGCCAAAGATACGGTCGCCCTGAAGTATTACTATCAGCACGACCCGACCGTCGCGCCGTATGCGTATTCCAGTGTTGCGGGCTTTGCGCAACACCTGGATGCCGGCAGCCAGGTCGCGTCCATCACCAACACACAGACGCTGACACCCGCTTTGAGCGTAACGGAGACTTTTGGCTTTATTCGCGAGAAGGCTTACAGCACGGTATCGCAACCGTTCACGCCTTCTTCGATTGGTATTAACACCTTCGGCGGTTCCATTTTCCCAGGCATCAGCATCGTCGACAATTTTGGCGGAGACAATTCCTACAACACCGGGTGCCCCGGTTTGCTCACGGTAACCTTCGTCTCCGGCTGCTCCGCCAGCGTAGCCAATCCGGTGTTCGAGGCCGGCGAAACCATCGGACAAGGCGCCGCCTCGCAGGGCGCGTTTACCGGCGTGTTTCAGAATAAATTTCAGCCTTCGGCCAATGCCATCTGGACGCACGGCAAACATACCGTGACGTTTGGCGGAAGCTATGCCTATACGCAACTGAACACGCGGGACGAGCGAACCAACAACGGCATCATCGGCACCGTGGACTTCTCGCAATTCCTGGAGGGTTTGGTGGTGCCCTACACTTCCGATGGGTTTATCACCAGCGCGTACTTGCAAGGCAACGCCAATCGCTACCTCCGCGCGGGCTCGAATGGGTTTTATATCCAGGACAAATATCAGTTCCAGTCCAACCTTAGCATCACGTTGGGGCTGCGCTACGATTGGAACGGCGCGTTTACCGAAAAATATGGGCGAATTTACAACTTTGACCCGGCGGAGTATGCCTACGACTCGACCGCTGGACAAGTAACCTCCACGGGAATCATCGTGGCCGGCAATAACCCGCAATTCGCGAGCAAAGGCATCAGCAACAGCACGCTGACCGGACGGCAGTGGGGCTTCGCCCCGCGCATCGGTGTAGCCTGGAGCCCAGACCTGTTTCATGGCAAGGTGGTGGTCCGCGCCGGCTTTGGCATGTATTACGATCGCGGAGAATTATTTACCTATCTTTCTCCGGGATTCGCCGCGGGCGTCATTACCGGCGGTCCCTTTGGATTCAACCAGACCCCGCCATTCGTGAATTCGCAGGTGTGCACGGATCTTAGCAGCACTTTTTATCAGGGCTTTATCCCGACATGCAATCCGGCGACGGCCAGCACGCCGGGCGGCCAGGGCGGATCGCTAGCGTCACCCTGGGGAGCGGCGCCGCAAGCCCCGCCAACTGGAAACCCCGCGAGCATCATCAGCCTTTTGCCGACCGCGGCAAACATCGCGAGCGGCGCGCAACTCTTTTCCTTTGCGGATTACAACCGCGCCAACAAACTGCCGTACACGCTCAACGACATTCTGGACATTCAATGGCAACCACGCAGCGATTTATTGATTACCGTGGGCTACGTGGGAAATCTCGGACGCCACCTGGTCGTCCCCATTCCCTTTAACCAGGCGCAAATTGCCAGCCCCTCGCACCCAGTGGGCAGCGGAGCGTACCAGCAAATTTATTCCTACGGCTACCAGGTGCTCAACGCGGGAACTCCGCTAACGCTGCCGAACAATCCGATGACCGGCGCGCCGGCAGGTTCCTACCTGAGCACCTATGAGGGCGGCAACATCGATTTGCGCGTGCCGTACATCGGTTACTCCTCGGAATCGGAGAGCTACACGGCCGCGGGCATTTCGGCGTACAACGCGCTGCAAACACACGTTGAAAAACGCATGAGCCACGGATTGCAGGTGGGCTTCTCATATACCTATTCACACGCCACGGATGAGCAGAGCGGACTGGGGCTTTTTTACAACGGAAACAATCCACTCGATTTGCGCAGCGGGTACGGCTCCTCGGACTTTGACCGTACGCATGTGTTCAACTTCAACTTCGTCTACGAACTGCCGAAATTTGCCGCGGACTCTTCGTGGCAAAGCAAGTTGACGAATGGCTGGTCCATCGAGGGCCTGGGGATTTACCAGAGCGGACAGCCTTTCAGCGTCATCGACTACAGCGGAGCGGTGGGCAGCGTGTATTACGGCGTTTCGGACGGTATCACCAATCCGATCGTGCCACTGGCGCCGGGCTGCACGCCGAGCAACGCCGTCACCGGCGTGAGCGGGGCGACGCCCGGCTTGCCGGCGCTCAAAGCGTCGTGCTTCACGCTGCCATTGCTGGCGCCGGGAGCGCTCAACGGAGCGATTCCCACCAACGACCCCTTCGAAACGAGCTTTACTACCGGGCAACGGAATATTTTCCGGCAAGCGTGGCAGAAGCGGCTGGACGTCTCCTTCGTGAAGAATACACGCTTGAATGATCGGTTCGGGCTGAAATACTCGTTCGACATCTTCAACATCACGAACACGCCCAGCTTTGACATACCGATCGACGACGTCACCCAGAACGAATACTTCGACGGATTTCCGGACATCTCCGAAACGCCGACGGCGGCCAGCTTTTACAATGCGCCGTTTGGGTTGGGCAACGTAAACAAGACCATCGGCAGCGCCCGCCAGATGCAGATGTCGCTGAAGCTGACGTTCTAACGAGCTTCTGAAAAATCCGGATAGCATAGGCACTCTTGCTTTTGCCTGGCAGCACAGGCGCATTCTTGCCTGTGCGCTTTTCTAAGAGCGACATCGTTTGGCTAAAATTTCCCGCAAAAAAGGGGCTGACGGTCGCGTCCTACTGGCTGCCGAGTTGCTCGAGGAAGCTTATTCCATGTGGGATGGCCGTGCCGAAATTTTCGGCGACCGTCTGACCGATGTCGCTGAGCGTTTCGCGGATGCCCAGGTTCCGTCCGGTGGGAGCAGTTCCCTGCCCCGGCGCGTACGCCACGATGGGCACGTATTCGCGCGAATGATCCGTTGTGGGCCAGCGTGAGTCTGGATCGCAGCCGTGGTCCGCGGTGAGGATAAGCAAATCGCTGGACTGCAGCTTTGGCAAAAACGTGGCTAGCGCGGCGTCAAATTCTTCCAAACTTTTCGCGAAGCCCTCCACGTCCTTGCGGTGGCCGTAGAGCATATCGAAATCCACGAGGTTGGCGAAAATGAGCCCGCGCGCCTGGGTGGCGAGCGCGTCGGCAAGTTTCTGCATGCCGTCGGCGTTGCTTACCGTGGTCAGGTAATCGCCGATGCCGCGGCCATTGTAGATATCGTGGATTTTGCCGATGCCGCGGATGGGCACGTTTTTTTCCACGAGCACGTCCATGAGCATGGGCGCCGGCGGCTCCACGGCGTAATCGTGCCGCCGCGGCGTGCGCTGAAAGTTTCCCACCGGGCCAGCGAATGGGCGCGCAATGACGCGACCGACCTTGTTCGGTCCATCCAGAAGCGCTCGCGCGATTTCGCACATTCTGTAAAGCTCGGCGATGGGGATCACATCTTCGTGCGTGGCGACCTGGAAAACGCTGTCGCCGCTCGTGTACACGATGGGATAGCCGGTGCGCACGTGTTCCGCGCCCAACTCTTTGATGATCTCCGTGCCGGACGCCGGCTTGTTGCCGAGCGTCTTGCGTCCGACCTGCCGTTCGAAAGCACCGATAATTTCCGGTGGGAACCCGTGCGGATACGTAGGAAAAGCGTGCGGCAGCCAGATCCCAGCCATCTCCCAATGGCCGGTGGTCGTGTCCTTGCCGGGCGAGTGCGTGGCGGATTTTCCGTACGCCGCCATGGGACTCGCAGCAGGCGATAGGTGCGCGAGCGGAGCAATATTCGCGAGACCGAGGCTGACGAGCGTTGGCAGACGCAGCGCACGCGATTCGGCGATGTGCCCGAGCGTGTTGCGCCCAACGTCGCCGTAGTCGGCAGCGTCAGGCAGCGCGCCGATCCCAACGCTGTCCAGAACAATCCAGATAATGCGCGTGAAGCGCGACGCTGGCGACATAGCTCGGGGAAATGTAGCATACTGCCGCAAGAACACGCGCTTTGTAGTGGCCGCCTTCTGCCTGCCCCGGTGAAACCGGGGAGGCGGACGCTTTCTGGTGGCCGCCTTCTGTTTACCCTGATGCAAGAAGGAGGCGGGCCCTCCTGCATGTGTAGTTAATCTTCGGAGTGCCTTTGCAGGGGCGTTCCGCGTTGGTCACGCCGGGCACGCCGAAAAAGAACCGGAAACATTCTTTGAGATGCAGCGTATTACACAGTGGGAAGGTGGGTCATGGCAAGCAATCCGAACTGGGGCCCGAATCCAGGCTACAATCCGCCACCGCGGCCGGCGCGGCCCTTCGTGTGGCCGGTCATCCTGATCTTGCTGGGCTTGCTGTTCCTCTACGCCCAGTGGCAACCCGGCTTCAGCGCGTGGCGCGTAGTGTTCACCTATTGGCCGCTGATTCTGATTTTTCTGGGCCTCGGAAAAATTTGGGATAACTCTCGCCGCGGTGGAACCGCCAGCGGATATTCCACCGCCTTAACCGCCGGCGTCCTGGTTTTCGTGCTCGTCATCGGCGTTTTGCTGTGGCGCGGTCATTCGTTCTCGCGCGCCGCGCGTCGCAGTACGGAGATGCGGCATACATCGAAGGTGATCCCGCGGGGGCACGCGAAAACCGTGAATGCCAAGATCGAGATGCATTCGGGCGAGCTCAATATCGACGGCGGAAGCGCGGACCTGGTGGAGGCGAACTTCGATCAGCAGGACGGCGCCGGGGATCCACAGGTGGAGTACTCGGAGAGCAACGGTGAGGGCGATTTGAAAGTGTGGGTGGAGAACAGCGACCCGCAATTCGTATTTCCGTCGCACGAGGGCAACCGCTGGGACTTGAAATTTGGCTCGACTGAGACGCTCGCGCTGCGGGTGGACATGGGAGCGGGCCAGGGCAATTTACATTTGCAGGGCTTGCCGATCACGCGCATGGATTTGCATCTGGGCGCCGGCCAAATGAACGTGGATTTGACCGGCCCGCGCAAAGAGGATCTGACTGGCGAGATTGACGGCGGCGTAGGCGAAGCGCAAATCCGCCTGCCGCGCGATGTGGGCGTGATGGTGGAGGCCCACGGCGGCATCGGCAGCATCGACACCCACGGTTTGCACAAAGATGGCGGCCAGTGGGTGAACGATGCGTACGGCAAGTCCGGCGCGACGATTCGCTTGAAAGTGCAGGGCGGAATCGGGCACATCGTTTTGAACGAGGAGTGAACCCCCGGTCAGGATTCCGATAATGTTCCTTGAATATGCGTAAGCAAAAGCGAACGGCTGGCGTTGTAGCCAGCCGTTCCCGCTTGCGCGTTGATTGTTTCGTGTTGCATCGCAGACTTCTTGGTTAACCCCGCTTACTTGGCTGGGGGTTTGGTGGATTTGTCGTTGTGCTTTTCGTTGTGGATTTGCTTGCTGTTTTTGTTTTGCTCTTTGTTGATTTGCTTTTTCTGCTGAGCGTTCAGAGCGCCGCCGTTGGCGGTGCGGTCATTGTGAACCTGCTGCGCGGTTTTGGCCTGGGCGGCGTTGGTCTTGGCGGCTTCGCCGGAGGTCATTTGGCCGCTGCGCAGGCCGTTGGCGGTGCGTTGCTGCTGGTTGGCTTCGCGGTTGTCCACGGCATTGGGCTTGACGGTATTGTCGTTGTGCTTCTCGTTGTAGATCTGGCGGCTGGCGGCGTTTTGTTCGCTGTTGATTTGTTGTTTTTCCTGGCCCGTCAACTTACCGCCGTTGGCCGCGCGGTCGTTGTGAACCTGCTGGTCAATCTTGGACTGCGTGCGCTCGGCCTTGGCGGCTTCGCCAGAGGTCATCTGACCGCTGCGCAGGCCGTTGGCGATGCGCTGATCCTGATTGGCTTCGCGGGTGTTGGGGTTGTAGTTTTTGCCGGCAGTGCGGTCGGCAGCGGAGATGGGCTGCGACTGCGCGTGCTGTTGTGCTACCTGATGGTAGGCGCTGGCGTTGGAAGCGGCCGGAGTTCCGGGAGTTCCGTGGTTGACGGACGCGAGTTGCGAGCGGTCCTGCGAGGCAAAGTGCTCGTGCTGCGTCTGCTCGGCGGTGGGCTGGACGTGCGGCTCGTTGGCCGCTTGCATTTCCGTCGCGGAAGCGTGGGCGGAGATGCCGCCTTCACCGTTGAAGCTGACGTGATTGTTGTTGACGATGGTGTTCTGCGTGACGATGGTGCGGTTCTCGTAGACGTTGGTTACGTGGACGCTGCCAAAGTTCGCGACCGCGCTGTTGTAAGCGAATCCGCCACCGCGCCACTCGCCGCCGACGAAGCCGACCCCGCCGAAGCCGAAGCCGTAGTTGACGCCGCCATAGAAGCCGACGTGCGGCCCCCAATAACCGCCGTGCCATCCATAGACGCCACCAGCGAAGCCCCAATAGCCGGGGGTCCAGAGCACGCCGACTCTGGGCGGTTGCACCCACACGCCGGGAACCCAGTAGTAGCCGGCGTCACCGTAAGACCAGTAGCCGGGAGTCCAGAGGTAGCCTGGAGCGGGCAGCGGCGGTTGTTCGTACACCGGCAGAGCGGGGGGAGCAATGTGCACCGAGATACCGATGCCGATGCCGATCTGCGCGTGGGCTGCGGGCAGCGTGAGCAGCATGGGTGCGGCGAGCGCGGCGGCAACGAGCAGCCTGCGAAATCCTGAGACAATGGACATAAACATCCTCCTGAAGATGTAGCTGCAATCCATAATAGCGTTCTTTTTTCGAGCGACCGGGACTGTCTGGGCCTGTGTTTACAAACACGGAAACGGGGAGTTTGTTGCGGGGATAGAGATTCGGCGTGGGTAACTTGCACCGCTGGGACCACCACCTGTGCCGCCGGCAGGAGTTGATAGAAGAGGACCGGCTTCGAGTCTCGAGCAAGTTCAGACCGCGATGGCGAGCCTCGGCCGCTGCGTGGGTGTGCGATTCGGCCGGTGCGTGCCTGCGATTTGGTCGCCGCGTATTTGCCGTCTTTGACCGGTTCCGTCGATGTGTTGGTTGCGAGCAGAATTCGAGTCGCTTGCTGAAAACAAAGGACTTGGGATTGGTGAT
>PMOV01000366.1 GCA_003161195.1 Acidobacteriota bacterium
CCACCCCGCCCCCCGGCCCTAGGTCACGCCGATTCCTCATCGCGGTTCTTTCGCGGCCCAAGTCAGTCAGTTTTTTGCAGTTTTTGTAGCACCGTCTGTACGCTTTTCCCCCACCGCACCGCGATCTCGCGTGCAGCCACCCCGCCGCCCGCACTAGACCACTCTTCAGAAGTCCCAGCAGAAGGAAATGACCGAGACTGTCCCTACGCACACAGCAACAGCAAGGCCAGCTTTAGGGGCTGTGCTTTGCGTACATGTGTCTTGTGCGAGCTTCTTAAACTTCCAGGATCACCGGCAAAACCAGCGGCCGCTTCGAAGTATGCTTGTTAATGTAGCGCTTCAAATCAATGCGAATCTTCTCTTTGATTACGCCCCAGTCGGATTTTTCCTCGGCGTTCGATTCCGACACCGTCTTGAGCACCACGGCGCGCGCACCCGCCGCCAATTCCTGACCGTTGTCGCTCATCAGCCCGCGCGTCACAATCTCCGGCTGCGATTCCATCTTCCCGGTGTGCTTATCGATGGCGATGATCGTCACCACCACGCCATCTTCCGATAGATGTTTCCGGTCGCGTACCACCGCCTCTTCAATCTCTTCGAGCGAGCCGGAATCCACCAGCACGCGTCCCGCCGTCACCGGGTCTCGCCGCCGCGCGCCATCTTCGTTGAACTCCAGCACGTGCCCGTCTTCCATCAACAGAATTTCGTTGGAAACGCATCCCAGTTGCGCCGCCAGCGCCGCATGCCGGAACAAATGCCGGTATTCGCCATGCACTGGAATAAAATACTTCGGCTTCACCAGTTGCAGCACCAACTTCTGCTCTTCCTGCGAAGCATGTCCGGAAACGTGAATGGTCCCCGCCGTATTGTCGTAGTACACCAGCGCGCGCCGCCGGAACATGTGATCCAGCATGCGGAAAATCGCCTTCTCATTACCGGGAATAATGCGCGCCGAGAGAATCACCGAATCGTTTTCATCCACGCTCACGAACCGGTGATTGTCCACCGCAATGCGCGAAAGCGAAGACATCGGCTCCGCCTGGCTGCCGCTGGCCATAATGATGATGCGCTTCGGGTCATACGAGCGGATATCCTGCGGTCGCACCACCATGCCATCCGGAATCCGCAAATAATCCAGCGAGTGCGCAATCTCCACGTTGTCGACCATGCTGCGGCCGACGAACGCCACCTTGCGTCCCACGCGCGTGGCAATGTCGATCACTTGCTGGATGCGGTGTATCGACGACGCAAAGCACGAAAGAATCACCCGCTTCGGGGCCGAGCGGCACAAATCCTCGATACGCGGCACAATCGCTCGTTCCGAAGGCGTAAATCCCGGCCGCTCCACGTTGGTTGAATCGCTGAACAGCGCCAGCACGCCTTCCGCGCCATAGCGCGCAAAGGTATGCAAATCAAAGGGCGCGCCCCCCACCGGCGTCTGATCGATCTTGAAATCCCCGGTGTGAATAATCACGCCCAGCGGCGTACGCACCGCCAGCGCCACGCAGTCGATCGTGCTGTGCGTCACGGGAATAAACTCAATCTCGAAAGGACCGATTTCCACCAGCCGCCCAGGGATGGCTTCCCGCAACGTGGTCGAGCCCAGCAAGCCCGCTTCTTCAATGCGCTTCTTCACCAGCGCCAGCGTGAAGCGCGTGCCATACACCGGCACATTCAGATCTTTCAGGATGTACTGCAGCGCCCCGATGTGGTCTTCGTGACCGTGCGTCAATACAATGCCGCGCACGTGCGCGCGATTCTGTTTCAGGTAGGAAATGTCCGGAATCACCAGGTCCACGCCCAGCAGTTCGGATTCCGGGAACATCATGCCCGCATCAATCACAATGATGTCGTCGCCCACTCGCAACGCCATCATGTTCATGCCGAATTCGCCGAGACCGCCGAGGGGTATTACCAATAAGGATTGCTGAGGCTTGCTCACAATAACGCGTCATCTCCGAGACGCAATCAAACATCGTACCACATCGCGTCACGCCGCATGACGCGCGCGCCTCGTGGGCATGCTGGCGCACACCATTACTCCTTTGTTTTCAGGCCCCAGCGCGCTTGTGTGGGTGCTTTTAATCAAATCAATTCAAGAAATAGCTCGGGGACTTGCCCCGCCCACCATGTTCAGGACAATACGCCCACGCACGTTGGCGCACCGCGAGTGGCCTGCAACTCGCGGCCCGCTACTCTCTGGGGGGTGCCGGAAACCGTTACCTCTCCGACGTGCCCGCTGGCAGCGCGAGCGGCCCTGCGGTCACCTACTTTTCCGGCGTGCTCGTCGGCGTCGGAGTTGGCGTCACCGGTTTGTACGCTGCGCGCGGCGGCGCAGGAACCGGCTTGGCGGCCGCCTTCTTCGGTTTCTTTTTTTCTCGGCCTCGTGCGTCGCGATTGCCCATGGCGGTGCTTCTCCTCGATTAAAATGACGCTGGGCCGCGGGCTGGCGTTGCCTGTCGCGCGCTCTGCGTAACCAAACTCACCTGTTTTACGGTGCCAGCCCCGCTTCTGTCAACCTTTTCGGTGCGCGGCCCCGTAAAAGTTTCTCAGTGGCGGAAGCGGCCCAATTTTCCAGCGCGGCGCGCTGCGAGACCATTCCGGTACCACACGGCGACCAATTTCTGACGCACATTCCGCCGTTCGTCTTGCATCTTAAGTTTCCAGTGCCGCATCCCTTAGGAGGCGGATTTTTTACGGACCTTCCGCGGCGGGCATCTTTGCAGCCACAACTTTTCAGGGACACTTTGCAGGTAAAAAGGGACAGGAAAGCATGCGCGAACGGGCGGGCCGGAGCACCGAGGTATTCGTGATTGGCGGTGGTCCCGCCGGGTTGGCGGCCGCGATAGCCGCGCGCTTGCGCGGATTTCGCGTAATGGTCGCCGACGGCGCCACCCCGCCCATCGACAAAGCCTGCGGTGAAGGCCTGATGCCCGACGGCCTGGCGGCGCTGCGCGAGCTGGGCGTCGAGCTGCGGCGCGACGACGGCTTCGCGTTTCGCGGCTTGCGTTTCCTGGACGAAGGATCGGCCGTCGAAACGCGCTTCCCCGGCATTGCCGGCGCGGGCATGGGCGTGCGCCGCGCGATTCTGCAGCAGCGCATGGTGGAACGCGCCGCCGCCCTGGGCGTCGAGTTTTTGTGGGCCACGCCGGTGGTTGGTGTGCGCGATGGCGGCGTGGAAATCGCGCGGCCGACACGAGAAGTGATAGCGGCGCGCTGGGTTGTCGGGGCGGACGGAAGTCATTCGCGCGTCCGAAAGTGGAGCGGCCTCGAGGAGTACACGCAAAAGGAAAGCCGCTTCGCGTTTCGGCGCCACTATCTTGTTGCTCCGTGGTGTGACGGCGCGGAAGTGTATTGGGGGACGCGCGGGCAGGCGTACGTTACGCCGGTTTCGGCGAAGGAAGTTTGTGTGGTGGCCATCACGCGGCACACAGAATTGCGCAGCGACGAAATCCTGCGGGAATTTCCGGCGCTCCTCGAGCAACTTTCTGGCGCCGAACTGACGAGTTCGGAGCGCGGCGCGGTGACCTCCACGCGCCGGCTGCGCCGTGTGACGCGCGGCACTTTTAGCGGGGCGGCTGACGAGAGCCAGAAAGCCGACGAGACGGTTGTTAATCGGCTTAATGTTGGGAGGTTTAACGGCGCGGAGCTTAACGTCGCGCCGAACGCGGTGGGTCCGGAGGGATGCGCGGGCGTGGCGCTGATCGGCGATGCTTCCGGCGGCGTCGATGCGATCACCGGGGAAGGCCTGTGTCTGAGCTTCCACCAGGCCGTGAGGTTGGCCGAGGCGTTGGAACGCGGCGAACTGGAGCAGTATGAGCGGGCGCATCGCAAATTGGCGGGGCGCCCCAATTTTATGGCCACGATGATGCTGGCGCTGGATCGCCGGCCGATGCTGCGCCGTCGCGTGCTGCGCGTGTTCACCGCGGAACCGGAAATTTTTGCTAGATTCGTCGCGGTGCATGTAGGAGAGACCTCCGCGCTGCACGCGGCGCGCACGGGCGCCATGTTTGGCTGGCGACTGCTGGCGGCATCCGCGGGAGCGCGATGAAGTTGCGGCGAAGATTGACGATGGTGCTGGCCGGCGGACTGGCCGCCGCAAGCATTGGCGTCGCGTTCGCGGCGCAAGAAAACTCGCCGCTCGCCGCGTTTCCGCGAATTACAGGGACACTCTCCCTGTCCCCCAAGATAGCCGCGCCGCAACTTCGCAAGGAATGGGTGTTGACGTTGGACGCGGGGCAGAGCGCGATCCACTGGACGCTGGACTCCTCGCTGCACACGGTGCATGGGACGTTTGTGCTGAAACGGGGCACGGTACGCTTCGATCCGGCGAGCGGCGTGGCGAGCGGAGAAATCGTGGTTGACGCCACCAGCGGCAATAGCGGCAACGATTCGCGCGATAAAAAAATGCACCGGGAGGTGCTGGAAAGTGCGAAGTATTCGGAAGTGGTGTTTCGCCCGGACCGCGTCGATTCGCCTTCCGGGCCCGTTTCCGCGCAAGGCGCTTGGAACGTCAACATCCACGGGGTATTCGTGCTGCACGGCGGGGAGCATGAGATGAGCATTCCGGCGAAAGGGGAGTTCACCGGTGACCACTGGAAGGGAACGGCTAAATTCAGCGTCCCATTCATTGCGTGGGGGCTGAAAAATCCGAGTAATTTTCTGCTGAAGGTAAATCCCTCCGTAGACGTCGAATTGGATATGACGGGGTCGCTGCAAGCCACCTCGCCTGCAAAGTAGCACTCGATTCCAGAAATAAAGCTTGTGACTTGTTGGGGTTAGCATCGATACGGAGTGCTGCGCCAACCTTTTTGCAGCGGGATTTTTTGGAGAGGTTGGGGTGTACGGTAGGGGAATTTGTATGGTTATCAAAACAAGGGAGTTGCGTGGGGAGCAATTCATATCGTTATGAAAACAAAGGGGCAAAAATTGGGCGATTGAACTGGGGAAAAACTTCGGCTGTATGAGGGAGTAGACCGGCTGGCGAGGGGCGATGCGAGACGCCATGGTAAACGCTAGCATGGGTCCGGTTTTATGTCAATGGACGTAACGTACCAGTACTAGCCCAGTTGCCGATATCGACGGATGGAGTGGCATGCACGGCGGTGCGGAGATTTTGAATGGCTTCGGGCTTGTATCCCGCGAGCGTGGGATCGACGGAGAAGAGCAGGACGTTGCGCGGGTCGAAACCGGGATCGACGTTGCGTAAGCGGTCGAGCGAGCGTAGGAAGATGCCGGCGCCGATGAGGATCACGACGGAGAGGGCAACCTGGCCGACGACGAGCGAGCTGGCGAGTCCGAAGCGCCGGCCGCCGGCATGAAGGGCGCTTGAGACATTGGCGGCATTGGCTTTGAGAGTGGGGGCGACGTTGATGCGCGTTCCGCGGAAGGCAGGAGCCAAGCCGAACGCGAGGCCGGTCAGCAGGGCCACGGCGACGGTGAAAAGTAGCCCGCGCAGGTCTGGCTGCAGACCGGTGTTCAACATGCTGACGGAGTTCTCATCGAAGAATGCCGACATGCCACGTACGCCCCAGCAGGCAAAGAGAGCGCCGAGGGCTGCTCCAGTGAAGGAGAGCAGCAGACTTTCTATCAACAGTTGCTGAATCAGGCGCGCGCGGCTGGCGCCCAGAGCCAGGCGCACGGCGATTTCTTTTGCGCGGACAGCGGCACGCGCCAGCAGCAAGCCCGCCACGTTGGAGCAGGCTACGAGGAGAACGAGCGCGACGGCAGCGAGGGTGAGAAACAGCGGTTCGCCAAACGTGGCGCGAATACCGACGAGGCTTTTTTGCGCGGGCAACAGAGTGATGGCGGGAGCATCGGCTTCTTTAAAGGTTGGTTTTTCGCCGTGCAGCGTGTCGTTGCGGAAAAGCAAGCTGGCCGCTGCGGAGGCTTGCGAGGAAGAGAGTCCGCTCCTGGGCCGTAGTACGACGGTCAGCCACCAGCTCGAGGCGTCGGAGGTTCCGTGGCCCCATGGAAGTCCGAGGGGGACCATTTGCGTGAGCGGGACCCAGAGGTCGACGGACTTTCCGGGCGTGAGGCTGGTGAATGTGGGATTGATGACGCCGACGATGACAGAGGAGGTGCCATTCAGGTGAATAGACTTTCCGATGGCGTCTGGCGCGCCGCCGAAGAGTCTTTGCCAGTATGGATAACTGAGAACGACTACGGAAGGTGCGGCAGTTTGTTCGCCTGAGGGTTGGAGCGGTCTGCCTAGCGCGGCGCTGACGCCAAGGGTCTCGAAATAGTCTCTGGAAACCAATTCTGCTTGCGCGAGGCCGGCTGGGCCGTTGCCGCGGAGTTCGAGGCGACCTGGCCCCGCGAAGGCGGCGACGCTTGCGAAAAGGCCGACGGTCCCTGGGCCTCCAACAAAAGCGTGCGGCTCTTGACCGGGACGCGCCCGCGACTACAGGATAGAGGCTAGCGTATCCCATGAGCATCGGTCTAAACATATCCTTCCGCAAGGTTCTATGCGGAGCACGTACGTTTATTTTGGGGGTCGCGGCGCTGGCGTGTGCCGGCGCGCCGACCGTGGCGCAGAATGCCGCTGCGCCACCCCCTCCTGCGGTCCCGCCGCCTGCCCCCAAGGCGGACGACTCGTCCGCGCGCGCCGCGGCCAACCCGCGCATCACCATTTCCGTCACCGGCGGCGAGCAGAGCGTCCCGATCGAGAACGCCAGTGTGTACGTGAAATACGTCGAAGAGCACAAGATCACTAAGGACAAGAAGCTTGAGCTGAACGTAAAGACCAGCCGCGAAGGCGTGGCGCACGTACCAAACGCTGCGAACGGCCGCGTACTCATTCAGGTGATCGCCGAGGGCTGGAAGACGTTTGGCCGCTGGTACGACATCACCGACCCGAATCAGGAGTTTAAGATTCACCTCGAGCGCCCGCCGAAGTGGTATTGAAGAGTGCGCCGCGCAGTGGTGGTGGTGCGTGCCGCCGGAAATTTCTTTCCGCTCAACCTGTTGCGTCAAGAAAACGCCGCCGAAAGTTTTGCGCGCAAACGCGGTGAACGCGGGAAATTCCGCGGTGGCGAACTTTTTCCGGCCGCGCAGGATCTGCGGTGCGATTGCACAGAAAGAGTGCAAAGCGGTGAAGCGCGTTGAAGCGCGGGAAGTTACGAGCGTGCGGGGGTTGAAATCCACATAGTTTTCAACACTTGTGTTGAAAACTTAATCGCAGGGAAATATTTGGCGAAATTTTCGGCACCAGCCGTGCTACAACATCTCCCACAGATTCGCAAAAGGTTGCAAAGAATTTCTTCCAATTTTCTTAGACTCCGCACATCACCGTCGCGGCAAAATTTGCGGCCACGCTCGCGGCGACGTTTGCGGCGAGCACTTGACGGGTGATACAGTCGCGCTTGGCCGCGACTTGCCGGCAAACGCCTCGAACTGGAATGGAACATAAGTCTCAATGAACGAATCGTTTGACGGCCCCTTCTCCCTGGTGCAGATGCTCGTGGGCAGCATCACGGCGCGCCCGCTGCGCAGCCTGCTGAGCGTCATCGCCATCGCCATCCAGGTGATTCTGGTGCTGATGATCGTGGGCCTCACCTCCGGGGTGCTTGCCGAATGGGGAAAGCGCGCCGAAGGTGTAGGCGCGGACATCATGGTGCAGCCGCCCAACTCTTCCATTTTCATGGCCTTCTCCAGTGCGGTGATGCAGGAGAGCCTGGGCGATCAGATCGCGGCGCTGCCCGGCGTAGACGAAGTGGCGCCCACGGTGATTCTGACCGAGCCGAAAAATCTGATGATGATTTATGGCATCGACTATAAGCGCTTCAATGCCCTGAGCAAAGGCTTCCTGTTCCGCGCTGGCCGCCCCTTTGCCGGGCCGGATGAAGCCATCGCGGACGACATCGTCGCCCAGCAAAAGCACTTAAAGGTAGGCAGCCGGATTATCTTGTTGAATCATTCGTTTACCGTGGCGGGCATCGTGGCGCACGGCAAGGGCGCGCGGCTGTTTATTCCGCTGCGCACCGCGCAGGACATTGCCGGCGCGGATCAGCGCGTCTCCATGTTTTATGTGCGCAGCAAGGGCGACACGGAGGCCACGCGCGCGCAGATTCGGCAGCTTTTGCCGCAGAGCAGCGTGCGCTCGCTTTCCGAGTATGTTTCTCTGATGACCTCGTCGAACCTGCCGCAACTGAAACCCTTCACGCGCACCATGGTGTGGCTGGGCATCGTGATCAGCTTTCTGGTGGTGTTGCTGAATATGCACACCATGGTGATGGAGCGCACGCGCGAGATTGGCATCCTGAAGGCGCTGGGATTTACGCGGCTGGCCGTGGTCCGCATGTTGCTCGGCGAGACGCTGGCGCTGGCGTTGATGGGGACGACCGTGGGCATCCTGCTGACGTTCCTCACGCAGGGCATCCTGAAGGAGACCAACCCGGGCTTGACGGTATTGATCACTCCCGGCTGGGTATTTTCCGCAATTGCGCTGGCCATTGCCGGTGCGGCCGCGGGCGCCATTTATCCGGCGCTGCGTGCGGCCAGCTACGATCCGGTCGTGGCCCTCGCGTACGAATAACAGGTCTGCCGGGGGCGCTCGCGGGGGGCCTGCTCCTGCAGGCGCTTCCGCCGTGCAAAAGTTGCTCGCTCTCCAGGCGATTTATGGTCCAATGGGCGGCGGTAAGGCGGAGAAATGGCCATGGAACTGTCGATGGACAAGCACTTTGAGGCGCGCATCGTCGAGCGGCGCGACTTGGCGCACGATCTTTGGCTCATTCGCGTGGACCCCGGGGGACCGTTCAAGTTTTTGGCGGGGCAGTATGCGACCCTGGGTGTCGAGTTCGAGGGCAAACGGCTTGAGCGCGCCTACTCGATTGTGTCCTCCCCCTACGAAGACCAACTGGAATTTTTCATCGAGTTGGTGCCGCAAGGCTTGCTGACGCCGCACCTCTACAAGCTACAAGTGGGGGATTCGCTGCTGTGCCGCAAAATTTCCAAAGGACGCTTTACACTGGATTTGCGCAGCGGCCGCAAGCATCACCTGCTACTCTCCACGGTAACCGGTATCGCGCCGTTTGTGAGTTATGTGCGCACGCTGTATCGCGATTGGAAAGAAGGCAAGAGTCCCATGCCCGGCGACCACAGGCTCTACTGTTTGCAGGGCGGCAGCCGGTCCTGGGAATTGGGCTATCGCGATGAAATGGACAAAATAGCCGCGGAAGTTCCGTGGCTGAAGTTTGCCACCACCATTAGCCGGCCGTGGGAAGACACTGCCTGGACCGGCGAGACCGGGCGCGTTGACGACCTGATTCGCAAATATACGGACGTGTGGAGTTTGCGGCCCTCGGAAACCACCGGCTATCTCTGCGGGCATCCCAACATGGTGGAAAATGGTCGCGGCATTTTGCAGCGCGCCGGTTGGAAGAAAGATTCTATGTTTGAGGAAGTTTACTTTCAGCCCAGCAAGGAAGCTGACGAAGCTTAGCGCGTGAGCGGGCGCAGCGTCTGTTCGGTTCTAATGCTCGTTCTGGGCGGTCTTAGTTTTCCGGATTTTCTGGCTGCGCCTGCGCCAGTTGCGCCGTGACGTCCTCAATGGTGGCCAGCGGGCACACCACGTGCACGTCTTCGTCGGGATCCGTTACGTCAATCTGAATCGCGCCATAGTGCGTGCTTACGCGCACGTGCTTGTTGCGGTCTTGCACTTCCACCAGCGTAGTATCCGGGAACTGGCCGAGTTCATGTGCCACGGCTCGCGCCAACGGCATGTATTCGCGAGCCTGGCGCGACGCCTTGGCCAATTCGCGATCCGGCACGGCGGACATGAGCATGGGCACAGCCGCCGCCGGGAACCACAGGTGCACGTGGTCGCCGCCGGCGTGATGTTCGTCCACGTCCACGCGCATTACGCCATCGCGGAAGGTGTACACGCCGGCCACGGCCAGCGTTCCCGCGATACCGAGTCCGATTTTGGCCAGCATGATCATCGCGTGCCTCCCTCTGGTGCCGGGGCGTTCTTCGAGTCCACCCAAACGCGCACGGTGTTGTCTTCATCTTTCACGGAGACGAGTTCGGTGTCGCCCTGCTTCGCCAGCATGTGCAGGCCAGCCACGATGTCTAACTCATTTTTGCCGGAGCCGAGCATGGCGTCCACCACGGACATCGGGATCCGTACTTCCACGTGCGAGACGGTGTCCTTCTTGGCGTCGGCGTGCTTGTCGCCCTTGTTGTCCTTGTTGTCGGCATCTTTGTCCGCTGAATGGTGCCGGCCCACATGCCCGGAATTATCGGTTACGTGCACCAAGAGGAAGCCGTCTTTTTTGGCCACGCGTACATCCTCGTGATTTTTGCCGGTGACGGTCACGAATTCGCCATCCTTCGCGTTGCGCACCGCCTCGAGCACCGCGCGGAAATCCACGCCATCGCTGTCAAAGTGATCGATGGTCACTTTCCCGTCGTGCAGTTCTTTCTTGTTAATGGCCGGCAAGACCTTCTCGGCCAGCTCTAGCGGCACGTTGACGGAGACCGTCTCGCCGTCCGCGTCCGTGCTGACCACGCGCACATGCAGCCAGCGGTCCCCGCCGGAGGCCGATTGTGCGTATCCGGCAAACGGGGCCAGCAGCAGTGCGGCGGCAGCGACTAAGCCTGCGACTAAACTCGTGTTGCGAAAGGCTTTACCTGGGTTGCGGCTCATAAGGCTCCTTCATCCATCGGCGCCGCGGTGGGCGTATGCGAAAACGCCTTGGGCAGCGATGGCGCCGGCACTTTGCCGNNCTATGGCAGTTGGTGTTGCTTGGTGCGGCTTTGGCATGGCCGCAGAAAAGCTCACAGGCTGAAAGCCTGTGCTACTTACTGCGTTTCAGATAAATGGCGGCCAGCGGGGGCAAAGTCAGCTCCAGCGAATACGGCCGGCCCAGGTGGAACACCTCGTCGGCCTCCACTTTGCCGGGGTTGCCCACGTTGCTGCCGCCATACCATTCGGCATCGCTGTTCAAAATTTCGTGGTACGTGCCCGCCTCTGGAACGCCGACGCGATATCCGTGGCGCACCACCGGGGTGGCGTTGATGATCACCACCACGTACTCTTCCGGCGAGCGGCCGCGGCGGAGGAACGACAGCACGCTGTTCTCCCCATCGTTGGCGTCGATCCACTCGAAACCCTGCCACTCGAAGTCCACCTGGTGCAACGCCGGTTCCATCTTGTGCAGGCGATTTAAATCGCCGATGAGCCGCTGAATGCCGCGATGGGCGTCCCACTGCAGCAGGTGCCAGTCGAGGCTCTGCGCCTCCGTCCACTCGTGGCGCTGCGCAAACTCCTGCCCCATGAACAGCAGCTTCTTGCCGGGATGCGCGTACTGGTAGGCGAACAGCAGGCGCAGGTTGGCGAACTGCTGCCACAGATCGCCGGGCATCTTGTGCAGCAGGGAATTTTTGCCATGCACCACCTCGTCATGCGAAAAGGGCAGCAGGAAATTTTCCGTGAAGGCGTAAATCAGCGAAAACGTCAGTTTGTTGTGCTCATATTTGCGGTAGATCGGGTTGGTGGCAAAATACTTCAGCGTGTCGTTCATCCATCCCATGTTCCACTTCAGACTGAAGCCTAACCCGCCGAGGTACGTCGGGCGCGAGACGCTGGGCCAGGACGTCGATTCTTCCGCGATGGTCAAGATTCCGGGAAATCGCTGGTACGCCACTTCGTTGAGCCGTTTCAGAAATTCGATGGCTTCCAGATTTTCGCGTCCGCCGTACTTGTTCGGCACCCATTGGCCCTCTTTGCGCGAATAATCGAGGTACAGCATGGAGGCCACGGCATCCACGCGCAGCCCGTCGATGTGATATTTGTCCAGCCAAAAGAGCGCGTTGGAAATTAGATAGTTTTGCACTTCGTTGCGGCCGTAGTTGTAGACCAGCGTGCCCCAGTCGGGATGCGAGCCCTGGCGCGGGTCGGAATGCTCATACAGGTGCGTGCCGTCGAATTGCGCCAGGCCGTGCGTGTCGCGCGGGAAATGCGCCGGTGTCCAATCCAGCAGCACGCCCAGGTCCGCCTGATGGCAGCGGTCGATGAACTCCATGAACTCTTCCGGCGAGCCGAAGCGGCTGGTGGCGGCGAAGTAGCCGATGGTCTGGTATCCCCACGAGCCATCGAAGGGATGCTCCATGATGGGCAGCAACTCGATATGCGTGTAGCCCAGCTCTTTCACGTAGGGAATCAATTGATCGCCCAGCTCTTTGTAGGAGAGCCAGCGATTCTTCTGGTCGGGAATCCTCCGCCAGCTTCCCAGGTGCGTCTCGTAAATGGACATCGGGCCTTCGAGCCATTTGCGCGTGGCGCGCCGCTCCATCCATCCCCCGTCGTTCCA
The DNA here is from genome assembly GCA_003161195.1 of Acidobacteriota bacterium. Taxonomy (GTDB): domain Bacteria; phylum Acidobacteriota; class Terriglobia; order Acidiferrales; family UBA7541; genus Acidiferrum. Next base: position 12,315 of record PMOV01000366.1, read on the forward strand.
GCGGTGCTTATCGAGTCGCGCCACCACGGAGCCGGTATTCGGCCGCAGCTCCGCGCGAAACCCGTACGGATCCGCTTTGAGCGGCAGCATGTTTCCCGCGGGGCCGATAATTTCGTACTTGTAGATCGCGCCTTCGCCCAACTCGGGAATGAAAAGCTCCCAAATCCCGGAAGAACCGCGCGGCCGCATCGCGTCCACGCGCCCGTCCCAGCGATTGAAATCGCCGACCACACTGACGCGCCGCGCGCTCGGCGCCCACACCGCAAAGTGCACGCCGGCCACGCCTTCGTGCGTCACCACGTGCGCGCCCAGCTTTTCGTAGGTGTCGTAATGCCGGCCTTCGCCCATCAGGTACAGATCGAATTCGCTGATCGAGTACGGGAAGGCGTACGTGTCGAACACCTCGTACGATTCGCCGTGA
>PMOV01000235.1 GCA_003161195.1 Acidobacteriota bacterium
TTTACCGTAGTCGCCGCCTCCCGTCAACGTTGCGGCGCCGCGCAAGGAACGGAAGATCATCGCCACCATAAGGAGAAACGCCAAATGCGTGTATTCGTCACCGGTGCCACGGGTTTCATCGGTTCCAGCGTAGTGCAAGAGCTAATCGCCGCGGGCCATCAGGTCCTGGGACTAGCCCGCTCTGAGGACGGCGCCCAGTCCCTCACCGCCGCTGGCGCCCAGGTGCAGCGAGGCGACCTCGCAGACCTGCAAGCCCTGCGCAGCGCAGCCTCCACAGCGGACGCCGTAATCCACACCGCCTTCATCCACGACTTCTCCAAGTTCCAGGAAGTCTGCGAAATCGATCGGCAAGCCATCGAAACCCTCGGCGCAGCGCTGGCCGGCTCGAGCCGCCCCCTGCTCGTCAGCGCCGGCATCGGTCCACGCGCGCAAGGCCGTGTCGCGACGGAAGACACCGATCCCCTCACCGACGCCCGCATGCCCCGTGTTTCCGAGCAGGCCGCATTAGCGCTGCAATCGAAAGGCGTGCGCGTTTCCGTGATGCGACTCCCGCAGGTCCACGACCCGCTCAAGGCAGGTCTCATCACTTACCTGATCGCACTGGCTCGCGAGAAGGGTGTTTCGGCATATGTCGGTGACGGGCTCAACCGCTGGGCCGCGGTCCACCGGCTCGATTGTGCTCGCCTGTACAAACTCGCCCTGGAGAAGGGCACGGCAGGAGCCCGCTATCACGTGGTCGCAGAGGAAGGCGTCTCGCTCCGCGATATCGCCGAGTCCATCGGTCGAGGCCTGAATATACCGGTCGTGTCCAAATCCCCGGAAGAAGCTCCCGCGCACTTCGGCTGGCTTGCGTTCTTCGCCAGCATAGACATGCCCGCGTCCGGCGCGCTAACGCAGAAATGGCTGGGATGGCACCCAACAGGCCCCAGCCTAATCTCCGATCTCGATCAGGCGCGCTATCTTGAGACCTAAAAGCAGGGCGATCGTTAGTCTGAGCCCTGCATTGCACGGTACAGCGTCTCCGCCGGCGCCGAGTTGCCCGGCGGATGCGCTGGCAAGTCCAGCTTCAAATCCCGCACACACATCGCCCCCGATGCATCGCGAAAGCGCGGCTCCCGCGTCTAATCCACAGAATCAGTGTGTAAATCGCGTCGCCTGGCAGAGACCAGTTGTCGTCCGGGGCCGGGTTAAAGGGAACTCTTTCCTTTCACGTGATTTAACTCTAAAATCATAGGACTGGAGCGCACCGTCAGCCGGTGGGTGCCAGAATGGCTGGGAGGCGACGGACAGCCCGCGGAGTGCCCGCAAACTTAGCCCCTTGGAGACTGTGGAAACATTTTGCTGACCTCAGCCGTATCTACAGGTGCCGTCACAAGGGTCGCGGGTCGTGTTCCGCTCCCAGCTCGGGTCCGCTCGTTCATCGTTAAAGTTAAGAAAGGCAATGAGATACGGTCCTTGCCTGCGGCGGCACAGCCAGGCGCATAGGCCGTTTTCCATCGGCCGCGGATTGCTGGAACGGAGTGGCCGCAACGTTTCGACCTCGAGTCCGGCAGAGCCCTGAGGCAATGAAGGGGAAGCAATGAAGACGTGGAAAAAAGTATTGATCGTCGTGGGCGCGGTGGTCGGCGTTGGGATCATCGTGGTGGTAAGCATCAATCAAGCCAACAAAGGCGTGGTCACCGTGCAGACCGTCAAAGTGGCTAACCAGGACTCCCTGACTTCGCTGGTCTCCGCTTCCGGCGAAATCAAGCCCACCACGTATACCAACGTCACGGCACAGGGTTTTGGCCGTATCACAGCCATCCTCGTCCATGAGGGCGACCACATCAAGAAGGGCGACAAGCTCCTGCTGCAGGAAAATGTCCAGGCCAACGCCGACGTGCAAGCGCAGGATGCCGCCATCAACTCCACGGAATCCGGCGTGCTCGCTGCGGACGCCAGCTACAAAGCCGCGCAAGCTGATCTGCGGCAGCAGCGCGCAAATCTTGAGAAAGCCAAACTCGACTACGAGCGCGGCCAGGGCCTCTTCAAAGATGGCCTGATCGCCAAGCAGGATTTCGATCAGCGCAAGACCTCCTACGACGCGGCCGTTGCCGCCGTAGCTTCTGCCGAGGCCCGCGTGCAATCGCTGAACGCGCAATTGGCGCAGTCGCGCGCCCAGGTGGCGCAGAGCAAAGCCGTGCTGGTTCACACCCAAGACATTCTCTCGAAAACCGCCTACACTTCGCCCATCAATGGCATCGTCAGCTACCTGCCGGTACGCCTCGGTGAGTACGTCGTCCCCGGCATTCAGAACGCCAACGGCAGCTTCCTCATGACCCTTTCCGATATGTCCATCGTCACCGCCGAAGTAAAAGTCGACGAAACCGACATCGTCAACGTCAAGATCGGCCAGGATGCCGACGTCACCATCGACGCCGTCCCCGGCAAAATCTTCAAAGGCAAAGTCACCGAAATCGGTTCGCAGGCCGTGTTGCGTAGTTCCGGCCTCGCGACCACGCAATCCACCACCAGCACCCAGGAAGCCAAGGACTTCAAAGTGGTGGTGACCCTCGAAGCTCCGCCGGAAAACCTCCGCCCCGGACTTTCCGCCACCGCCAAAATCAAAACTGCGGAAAAGAAAAATGTCATCGCCATTCCCATTCAGGCGCTGGCCGTGCGCACGCGCAAGGATCTCGACGAGGCCGCGAAAAACGCCAAGAAACAGCGCAACTCCAGCGTAACCCTCGCCGCGCCCCCGCCCGCTCCCAGCGGTACCGACCCCAGGAAAGACGAAGTGCAGGGTGTCTTCGTCGTAAAGGCTGGCGGCAAGGAAGCGGTCTTTCAGCCCGTGGAAACCGGCATCGCCGGCGTCACGGACATCGAGGTCACCAAAGGTCTCGCCGCCGGAGACGAGATCGTCATCGGCAGCTACAAAGCGCTGCGCACCCTGAAGCCGCAAGCCAGCGTCAAGGTGGACAATTCCGCCCCGAAGAAGCCGGACGATCAGCAGAGCTGATCGGCGGGTGCCGCTGTCATGCGGCTCGACGCAGGGTGACTGATACAGCGCTTCGAGACGCAACCGTTCGAGATGCAAGGGAGAGTTGCATGCCACTGGAAATCACGGCCACCGACGCCTACCGCGAAGATCTCGTCAGCGCGGGCATCGTTATCAAGACCGAATCTCTCGAGAAGACCTATCAGATGGGCACGGAGATGGTCCATGCGCTGAGTGGCGTGGACTTGCAGATTCGCAAAGGCGAGTACGTGGCCATCATGGGCCCCTCCGGCTCCGGCAAATCCACGCTGATGAATCTGATTGGCTGCCTCGATTCGCCCAGCGCGGGCAAATACTGGCTGGCCGGCCGCTTGGTTAGCGAACTCGACGACGATGAGTTGGCCTACATCCGCAACAAGGAAATCGGCTTCGTCTTTCAGACCTTTAATTTGCTGCCGCGTGCCACGGCCTTGCACAACGTGGAATTGCCCCTCATCTACAACGGCACGCCCTCCGAAGAGCGCATCGTGAAAGCCAAGCAAGCGCTCGAGCGTGTGGACCTCACCTCGCGCATGAGCCACAAGCCCAACGAACTCTCCGGCGGTCAGCGCCAGCGCGTGGCCATCGCTCGCGCGCTCGTCAATTCCCCTTCCATCGTCCTGGCTGACGAACCCACGGGCAACCTCGACTCAAAAACCGGCGAGGAAATCATGGCCCTCTTCGCCAACCTGCACAGCCAGGGCAACACCATTATTCTCGTCACCCACGAACACGACATCGCGCAACACGCGCACCGCATCATCTACATTCGCGACGGGAAAATCGCTTCCGACGAAATGGTCAAGAAGTCCTGAAACTGCCCTGCGATGGAAATTATAGTTGCTGGTGAATCGGCGCGGTTCGCGCCGCGTCCACTTCGGAAAAACTCTCCGCCGTATGCAGATAGGTTTTCGAAATGCGGTCGTGCCAAGTCAATTCCTCTTCATCCCACATGGACCACACAAATCCCAGAAAAAAAGTTCCCGCCGAAAGCACGTAACCCGCGCTACGCCACAGCATCTGCCGCGGCGTCGGCGGTTCCCCGGAAAAACTCGCCACTTCTAATCCGCGCATCATCATTCCCGGCGTGGTGCCCCCGAAAATCGTAAATAGCGCGAAGTATTGCAGGTATACGATGGCCAACGTCGCCAGGCACACCGCCCCACTCAGCTTGTTCACGGTGAAATCGCCGCCCTGAGAGGCCAACAGCGCCACGCGGAAAAGCGCCAGGAACGCCCCATATGCGAAGAGCAGGCAAGCCGTATCGATCAGCGCTGCCAACCGGCGCTCTTCCATGCTCGCCACGGGATACAGTCCCACGGAATCGCCCGCCCACACGTTCGCCGTCTCGGGCGCGTCACTCGCCTCGCCTTCCGGCGGCAACGAAACGTCGATCACCATGCGCGTATCGTCCTCACGCTTGCGCGGCGGCCGTCCGATGGCGATCGTGAACGAGAATTCCTCTTTCGCCGGAGCCTGCGCCTCCGGTAGAGCGGGCGCTGCGCTGGCCATCGGTGCCAAGGCCATGACCGCGGCGGCTCCCGACGCCGTCATCGCCCTCGCCGTGCCAGTTTGCGCGCCTGGGATGCGCGTCGCCGTCGGCGCGGCAGCACCACTGTCAAAAGGCAGTCGTGCTTGCGCGCCGTCCGGCGCGGGTTTGCGCTTGCGCCCGCGATAGGACTCGATCCTATGCGCGAGCTCATCGCGCCACGCATGGTCGTCCATTCTTACGATGGGTGGAGGAGTGCGCGCCTCGTCGCGCCACGCGGACACTTCATGGTCCGGCGCGGGCAGCGTGGCGATTTCGCAAAAGGTACAGGCGCGTACGCTCGAGGGCAGTACCGCGCCGCATTGCAAGCAGGTTTTGGTCACCGGTGAGTTTTGCGCTGCGGACGCTCACACTCCGGTGAGGAGTGTACCGAAAAAGATTAACACGCCGCGCGATGCGGTGAAAATTCTGCTGTGAGAATGTGGCGAAAGGGTACTGAGCTTTGCAAGCTATCGGGAAAGAGCGTTACCCGTCGACCTTGCCCTTACGCGTCAACCCTTCACGCATCCAGTTGCTGCGCCAGCATATCTCTGCTCATCGCGATGCGCCGCTCCAGCGCCACCGCCGCGAAATACGTGCATTGCCCGCGTTCGTACTCCGTCCACGCGCGCAGCGCGGGCGCCAGCTTGGCCGCCGTCGCGCGCACCAGGTTCAACATGCGGAAGTACGTGCCCACCGCTTGAATCCGCGCGCGGTCCTCCGGATTATCCGGACACATGTGCAGGAACTGCAGCACGCGCGCAAAGTCGTCGCCCGCGGCAGGTTTGCTTTCGCCGATGCCCGTAAAGTCCTGCACTTCGAGGGACAGGGTCTGCTTCGCGGAAGCCGCGATCAGCGAGCGGCAATAAGAGACGAAGAACTGCAGCAGGAACACTACCGAACACACGAAAATGATTCCCGCCATCATTGCGGCACCACCGCGAGCCGCGATGGCACCACGCGGTCGTTGCTCGAGAGCCGCCAGAAGGCATACGCCCACGCCAGCGGCAGCACCACACCGATCGGCTGCACCAGCGCCGCAAACAGCCCGCTCTTCGCGGGAAACAGATTACGCAGCGCGTAGGTCGCGGCAAAAAGACTGAAGTATACGCCCAGCGAAAGCACCAACTGGATCAACTGTGTGCGGCTTTCGCGCATCTTCAATATCGCGGCCCACAGCACGTACGTCAGCACCAAGCCCACGAAATAAAGATTCTGCGATAGTTCCACCACGAAATGCGTTATCAGCCGCGCGTTCGATTGCTGCACTACCAGGTAGGAAAACAGCCCCGTTCCAGCCAACAACCCCACCGCGCCAAACCGTACCAGCCGGTTGGCGTCCATATCGCTGAACACGTGCGCATACAGGCTGGTCAGCGCGAAATACAGAAAGATCGTCAGCAGCGCATCGGAATAATAATAAAAGTAGCAGTATTCCGAGGAACCGATGCCGTATTGGTGTAGTACGCGATAGCGCCCCAGCGTAACGATCACCGAGGCGGCCATATACAGATTCAATATCAGGTAGCGCCGAAACGCGCCTTTCTTAACGGCGCACACCACCACGGCGCACTCTAGAAGAGTGCAGAGCAGCCAGAGGAGGTTTTCGGCAAGACCAGGCACGTGCCCTCACTTCGCGCGCCTTGGTCTCTGGATGGGCTGGATCTTAGCTCAGGCCCGCGGGCACCAGACGACTTACTTCCAAGGCGTTGTTGGCGGCGGCGCTCCACCGTTCTTCCACGGTGTAGTTGGCGGTGGCGCTCCACCATTCTTCCATGGCGTCGTCGGGGGAGGTGCTCCGCCGTTCGCCATGATCACAGTGCCGTCACTGTGTGCTGCAACTGCGGTCTTCAGGCCCATCGCCCCGGCCAATACGAGCATGGCCAGGAACACTACTGCGAGTTTGCGTGACATGAGTGCCTCCGGGTATGGGATACGACCCCGGACGCACTCTATCCGCTGCAACGGGAAAATTCAAGCACCCGCGCCAGTGGACCTGTGAAAATAGGGTGAATAACTTCCGCGTTCGTTTCGCCATACTTTCGCTGGCGAGCGACGCGGACGATACTTCGCCCACGGCAAGACTAGGCCCGGCGAAGTATGGGAGCAACAGTACGGTAGTACCGATATTTATGGTACCGGTGCCCGCATCGCCCTTTGTGTCGCCACAACAGGCCCCCGGGATGCCCCTTCCCGGCTATATCATGCTGTGTCGATTGGCTTTACCTGTGAAACCGACGACGGCCTCTTAGTGGTTCGCCGGCCGGGGACCGCCGTTGCGGCCGCTCGCCGGCACGCTCACCGCCGTGCGCGACGCCATCGCCGCGTGGTCGTACACCGGCACCGAGAAATGAAACTCCGAGCCTTGCCCGATCTCGCTCTCGACCCATAGGCGTCCGCCATGCACCTCTACCAAGTGCTTGGCGATCGCCAGTCCCAGGCCCGTGCCGCCCACTTCCCGCGAGCGCGCGGCATCCACGCGGTAAAAGCGCTCGAAGATGCGCGGCTGGTCGGCTTTCGGTATGCCGATGCCGGTGTCGGAAACCGTGAACACCACCTCGCGGCCGATATGCGACGCCGTGAGCGTGATCTTCCCTCCCGGCAGCGTGTATTGGATCGCGTTGTCCAGCAGGTTCTGCAGCACTTCGGCGAGTCGCCGCCGGTCTGCGGCCATGTCCGGCAATTCTTCCGGCACCTTCACCAGAATCTCTAATTCTTTCTCGCCCGCGCGCCGCTGTGCGGTTTCGAGACACGTGGCCACGAACTCCGTCACCCCGGTATCGCTGATTTCCAGTTCCAGCCGGTCCGCATCCATCTTCGAGAGCTTCAGCAGATCGTCGGTCAGCCGCGCCAGTCGCCGCGAATGCTCCACGATAATTTCGAGAAAGCGTCCGCGATTCTGCGCGTCATCCAGCGCTCCGGCCAGCAGCGTCTCCGCGAATCCCTGAATCGCCGTCAGCGGCGTTTTGAATTCGTGCGAGACGTTGGCCACGAAATCGCGCCGCACCCGCTCCAGTTTCCGCAGGTCCGTGATGTCGTGCAGCACGATCACCGCCCCGGAGGTTTTTCCCGCCGTTACACTGGCCACCGTGGCCGCAAAAAAGTGCTGCCGCAGCGTGCCGGTCACCACTTCCGCCTCCACGCGCGGCTCCCCGTGCAGTACGCGGCGCACCGCCTCCACCAACTCCGACTGGCGCACGATTTCCACCAGCGCGCTGCCGGATTGCGGCGCTCCGCCGATGCCCAGGATTTCCGAAAAACCTGGGTTCGCGAAGACCAGCCGCTCGGACCCGTTCACCACCGCCACGCCTTCCACCATACTGCCCAGAATCGCGGATGAAAGATTGCGCTCTTCCCTCAACGTGCGAATCGTCCCGTCCAGCCGGGAAGCCGTCTGGTTCAGCGAATTGCCCAGCGCCTCCAGCGCGTCTCCCGAGCCGTCGCCGGGAAGCGGGCGAAAATCCCCCTCCGCCACGCGCCGTGAGAATTCCTTCAGCCGGTCCACGCGGTCGCTAAACGAGCGCGACACCAGCAGCGTCGCGGCCCCCGCGATCAGCAGAATCACCAGTGACCACAGGCCCAGGCTGCGGCGGAAGGCGGCCAGCGATTCATTGCTGGTTTGCAGCGGCAGCGCGAAGCGCAAAATCACTGGAGCGCCGCCCGGGGCGGTTTCCCGGATGGCGTAGTACAACGAGTCCTGCTGCAAGGAAACGCTGCGCCGCGACGACTGCCCGCTGCCGTGCGCCAGCGCATCGCGAATCTCCGGGCGGTCGCCGTGATTTTCCATGGTGCGCGGATCGATCATCGAATCGGCCAGCACCTGACCGCTGGCGGAGATCACCGTGACGCGCACTCCGGTCACGGACATTTGCGCTACCCACTCGCGCAATTCCGTGTTTGAGGTATCGGTGGCCGCCAGCGCCGCGGCCGGAGGAACATGCAGCTGCGCGGCGCGCGCGACGGAGATGAGCTCCGCGAAGCCCGTGCGTTCGTAATCGCGCCGCAGCGCCCGCTCCGCAAGGAAATACACGGCCAGCAGCACGCACAGCAGCAGCGCTAGAAACGTGAACGCGAGTTTTGCGAAAAGATTACGCCGCACGAGTTTCGAACAAATAGCCCGCGCCGCGCACAGTCTTTAGATGCAGGGGATTTTCCGGGTCGCTTTCGATCTTTTCCCGCAGCCGGCGCACGTACACGTCCACGCTGCGTGGCGTAACAAAGCGATCCGTGCCCCACACCGCATCCAGCAACTGGTCGCGCGTGAACACGCGGTTCGGTCGCGAGGCTAGATAATACAACAGCCGGAACTCCAGCGTGCTCAGCGGCACCGGTTTCCCGGAATGGCTGACGCGGTAAGAAGCCGGGTCGATGGCCAGCTTGCCCACTTCGATGGTGCGCGGCGCATCCGCCGGCGGCTCCGCGCGGCGCAGCAAAGCCTTCACGCGGGCCAGCAGTTCGCGCGGGCTGAAGGGCTTGGTGACGTAATCGTCGGCGCCCATCTCCAGGCCCACCACGCGGTCCGCTTCGTCGCCGCGCGCGGTCAGCATCAGAATGGGCAAGCGGTTCAGCGAGTCGTCGCGCCGCACTTCGCGGCAAATATCCAGACCCGAAAGTTTCGGCAGCATCAGATCCAGCAGCAGCAAATCCGGCGGCGTCTTCTTGAGCGTGGTAAGTCCCGTGCCGCCGTCGAATGCGGCGGACACCTGAAAACCTTCATTGGCGAGATTGTAGCGCACGAGTTCGACGATATCGCGATCGTCCTCGATGATCAGTACGCGTTTCATGCTCTGTGAACGCAATGCTCGGCGGCCTTGCGGAAGTGTACCGTAGGGCGGAGCGATGCGATAGCTGGGCTGAGGATTTTGGTCACTGGGAATTGGATGAGACACCTTTGAGTGTCGCGATTCGGCGTGACGCAGAGATAACACNNCGCGATATTTCCTATCTCGCCGCGCGCCCGACAGGGGGCAAAATTCTCCGATAAAATTATTCGGAGTTGCTGGCTTCGGCCGTGCTCGCGTCGGTGGCGCTAGTGGTGGCGCCGGTGGTGGCGGTGAAGGCCAGGGCCAGGAGCGTTTTTTGCTCGAGGTCGTGGGCCTTCGCGGAACCGGTGGCTGGGCTGGCGCTGGCGCTGCGTTTTACGGAGCGCAGGCGCAGGCCGCGGGCCGCGACGAGCTGTTCGAGGCGCGGGAAAACGTAGGTAAAAGGACCCATGTTGCGCGGCTCTTCCTGGACCCAGATGACCTCGCGCGTGTTGGGATGGGCCTCGAGCGCGGAGGTAATTTCTTTGCGCGGGAGCGGGTAGAGCTGGTCGAGGAAGAAGATAGCAGTGGTGTCGTCTTTGCGGCGGCGGCGTTCGGCGCGCAGCTCGTGGCCGACTTTACCGCTGGCGATGAGGATGCGGCGCGCGTCGGTGACTTCGCTGTCCATAACGAGCGGCTGGAATTTCGGTGCGGCAAGGGCCTCGATCGGCGAGCCGGCTTCCGGATTGCGCAGCATGCTTTTTGGCGTGAAAACGATGAGCGGCTTGCGATAGGGACGCAAAGCCTGGCGGCGCAGCAGATGAAAATATTGCGCGGCATTGCTGGGCTGGCAGATTTGGATATTCTCTTCGCCGGCGAGCTGCAGAAAGCGTTCGATGCGCGCGCTGGAATGTTCCGGGCCCTGGCCTTCGTATCCGTGGGGCAAGAGCAGGACGATGCCAGACGGGAGATCCCATTTGTCCTCGGCGGCGCTGATGAACTGGTCGATGATGACTTGCGCGCCGTTCACAAAGTCGCCGAACTGCGCTTCCCAGAGGGTTAAGGCTTCGGGATAGTCGCGGCTGAAGCCGTATTCAAAGCCCAGGCAGCCGGCTTCGGAGAGCGACGAGTTGTAGATTTCGCAGAAGGCGCCGTCGCCAGAATTTACGTGCGAAAGATTGGCGAGCGGGGTGTACTCGGCTTCGGTTTCGGTGTCGACCAGGACGGCGTGCCGCTGGTTGAACGTGCCGCGCTGCGTGTCTTGCCCGGTAAGACGAATGGGGGTGCCGTTGCGGAGGAGCGAACCGAGGGCCAGCGCTTCAGCGTATCCGTAATCGAGCAGGCGCTTGCCTTGCCCCATTTCC
>PMOV01000253.1 GCA_003161195.1 Acidobacteriota bacterium
GCCGTCGCCTTCGCCGCGAATCGCCCTGTCGTGATTGACGTTGCAAAGGTCTCTACGCCAGCTCTTGGCAAACTGCCGCTCAACATCGAAGAACCTACCCTCGTGCCAACGGTCGGGGGCGTCCTCCTCAGGAGACTTCTCGTAGTAAATACCTCTCTTGTCGTCTAGCTCGACAATCTTGCCCTGGTCGCGGGGAATGCGGCCATTCATGCGCAGGTCGTCACCGTAGAGGACAGAGGTGGCCAGGCGCGAGTGATGTACGCATGGCGTCGAGTTCATGTCGGGCGTCTTGTGGGCAAGTTCGCCGACGATTTGTTCGGGCGTTCTACCTTTGCCGGCTTCTTTTTCTAGATCGGCGAGGACCTCGGCGAAGAATAAGGGCGTGATTATGCTTCTATAGAAATGGTCAAGCCAATTTGATTCATCCAAACTGAAGGACTGAAGCGCGGACTTATCGAAAATGAGATGAAGAACAGCTGCCATGCACCATGATAACCATGGAAGGAAATTAGTAACAATACTACTACCGCATGGAAAGGGTGGAAGAATAGGGTCGCAGAGTTTTCGATATCCGTGTAATCGTTTGCTGCTCTGTGCCCGGGTTTCTGGAGGAGCGGGCGGCGCCTCTTTCGCCCGCTGAGTTCGTTGGATCGCCCGATGAGCAACGCTTCGTACGCTGTGCCGTCACTTTAGCCAGTGGATTTTGATTTCCCCTTCCAATGCCTTGAATTCCGCGTCGCCCGTGACGAGTTCCGCCCTCTTATCCTTGGCCAGCGCCGCCGCGAACGCGTCCGCCAAGCTCATTTTGAACCGCGCCTTGAAATCCGCGGCCGTGTCCGCCAATGCGCGCGTGGTCGATTGAAATGCGATTGGCGGACCCGGAAGAATTTTCGCGGCTTCTGCCCAGGCGTTCGCACCATCTTTTTTCGAGATCGAGTACTTCACCGGCGTAGTTCACGTCGGTCATCAGGACCGGATGGTCTTTCCTGCTCGCGGAAACGAGCAGCGTTTCCTGCCGTCGCGGTTCCGAAATAGTTAGCCATATTGACCCTTCCCGTATAAGACGCCAGAATCCACCCGTGCAACCCGGCCGATACCACACACATGAAAGCGTTTGGAACTCCATCCGCTGGCGCGGCCTTCTCTATTCCTTCCTCCTCGCCACCAGGGAAATTCTTCGCCCGCTGCTCTATTGGTACGCCTGGCACATCTTTTCCACCGATTTGCAAAAAGCGATCCCCGAGCCGTACGCCAAAAAAGAAGTAGACATCGCCGTATTGTGCGGTCCCCCGGCCATCGAAACGGCTATCCCCCAGCTCGTCCCCCTCGGCCAACTCACCTCGGAGCAAATCCGCTCGCGCATGCAAGATGGCGGCGCAGTCGCCATCGCCCGCGTCGGCAACGAAGTGGCCGGATACATGTGGCTCAGTTTCATGAACGGCGGAATGTTGGTCTACGATTTCTCCTGGACCCTCGCTCCANNCTACGGCTCCTTCGTCAACCCCAAATGGCGCGGCCTCGGAATTCACAGCGCCCTGAATAACGCGTTGAACCACTACGCGCGCGGCCGTGGAATCCATCGCACTCTAGGCAGCATCGGAGCCTTCAATCGCCAGTCATTGAATCTCGCCAAGCACGCTCGAAAACGCAAGGCCATGACGGTCTTCGTCCTCCACGTGAACGGACTCAACTGGACCTACGCCCGCGCCTTCGGCGCCGCCCTGGAATCCCGCTTCTCCCGCAGCCCCGCCAAATCATCTCCATCTTCTCCCGCAATAGAAGAATGAGAACTTAACGCCGCCTAAGCCTGCCCAGCCTTCACTGCCGCATCTCACCGCAGCAGCGATGACAGCGTCCGGAAAAATTCCACTGGCGCAGCGATGCGCAAACCCGTCCGCTTCGCCAGCGCCGCCGTAAAATGTTTTGTATTGTGCGTCAGGAGCCAGTCCGGTTGCCGGCCATCGCGGAGAGCAGCACCGGGACGTCGGCGGCGTGGCGGATCGGATGGCGGCTGGATGCGACCAACGACACCGCGGGACACGAGGCCATCTCTGGATTTGTAAGCTTGCGAAGCGTGCAGAATGAATCTCCGCATTGGCGGTTTATGCATGGCACTTCTGGCATGAGCTTTGAACTTCGCCCAATTCGTCTCACCCCGGACGTCTCATTTCATTCGAATGGTAACGCAAAAGTAAAATAACTTGACAACACACTCTTCCCACGCTACCATGGGCTGTGATAATCGCCTACCAGACCCGCTCGCACCTCCCTCAAACAAAAATCAACCCCGCCAAAAACGCCCAAATTTTGCCCCTTTGTTTTGATAACGATANNGATAACGATACGAATTGCTCCCCTCGCAACCCCCGTCTTTTGATAACGATACAAATTGCCCTACCGTACACCCCAACCACCTCCAAAATTTTTCTTCTTCAAGGACCGTCCTCATGTCCTAAGTCGCCTCTAACTGCAACACCTCAAACGCTTTCCGCCTTCACTTCGACCCATTCTCGGACGAAACTCGCTTCCGCCTCTCGTCCCATCTCAAACGACCAAGGCACGCGGCCTCCGCCGAACGCCGACGCCTTCTACACGAATCCCCGGCCGCCAACTACCTGCTACTGCCATTGACTTAGGGGAATGCGGTATGTTACGGATGATGGCGGATTTACCGGAATTTAAGCCGTCAGCATCGCTGGGGCGCATGACAGCCGAGCAAAAACACCTCGAAGTGACGCTCGAGACGCAGGTCGAAAGCGTCAACCTCGCCGAAGAGATGTGCCTGCGGGTGGCGGAAGCGGCGGGGTTTGGGGAAGACGACTGCTATCGTATCGGGATGTCGGTGCGCGAGGGCGTAATAAACGCCTTTCACTACGGAAATCAGGAGCGGCCGGACAAGAAGATCCATCTGGCGGTGGACCTGACGGACGACAAGATGGTCATCCGGGTGCTGGATGAGGGTAAGGGCTTTGATTTGGCNNGTGGCCACCGGGCGCACGGGTGGGGCGGAGATTATCATGTCCAAGAGATTGCCGTTGCCGGCGGCTACGCCGAACGGCGATGCCGGGCAGCAAGCGGTGCCGAAACAGGAAGCTTAGTGCCGGTTTTGTAGAGGCCGGAGTTTAGATCCGAACGCCCTGCGCCGGAGTTAGGTTCCAAAGTTTAGTGTCGAGAGTTCAGTGAAGGTTTGGGTGACGAAGATATGAGTTTGCAGTGTACATTTCGCGATGCGGGAACGGTAACGGTGGTGGACTTCAGCGGCAAGATTACGCTGGGTGAGGGCAGCGCGCTGCTGCGCAAGACCATTCGCGGCCTGCTGGACGAGGGGCGCATGAAGCTGCTGATCGACCTGGGCGATGTGGATTATATCGACAGCGCGGGTATCGGCGAGATGGTCACCGCATATACCACGGTGAAGAATCGCGGCGGGGAATTGAAGCTGCTGAATCTGACGAAAAAAGTGAAAGACCTGCTGCAAATCACCAAGCTATATACGGTGTTTGACGTGCACGGCGAGGAAGCAGAAGCGGTGCGCAGCTTCAAGTAACGTCGTGCGGAGTTATAAAAAAGCTTGCGGCGGCTGATGCTGCGCCGGATTAAAGCAAAGCGCCCGCCTCCCCGGTTTTCACCGGGCAAGCAGAAGGCGTCCACTATGGGGCCGAGCAACGGCCAAGGCAAAAGCAAAAGAAGCACAGGTCTGAAGACCCGCCGCTACAAATGGCTCATACTATAGGCGCATGAGTGGAATTGCGCTGTCCGATTGGATTCGTGAACGAGCTGCCGCCTTGGGCTTTGACCTTTGTGGCGTTGTGGAAGCGCGTGCGTTCCCGGAGTTGGCGCGTGCGGAGGAATGGCTGGCGCGCGGCTATGCCGGGGAGATGAACTATCTTGCCGATCCGCGACGCGCGGATCCCGCGGCGGTAATGCCCGGAGTGCGCAGCGTGATTGTTTGCGCGCTGAACTACAACACGGGGTTGCCGCGCTCGATTGACGTCAGCGCGCAAACGTCCACGCTGGTTCGATCGCAGAAGCCTACGACTGAATCCACGGGGGAAAATGCGCCTGAGCAAGGTGTCCCGCGGGGGTGGATTTCGCGGTATGCGTGGGGGACCGACTACCACCTGGTGCTTACGGAAAAGCTGGAGGCGCTGCTTGGCGAGTTGCGGCAGCGGAGCGCGGAAGCGTTTGATGCGCGGGTGTATACCGATACGGGGCCGCTGCATGAGCGGGTTTTGGCGAAGTATGCGGGGCTGGGCTGGGTCGGAAAAAATACTTTGCTGCTGAACCAGCGTTTGGGATCGTACTTTTTTCTAGGCACAATTCTAACGACGCTGGAGATTGCGCCAACGCTGGGCGCGGCGAGCGGGCCAGCGGCGGATCTTTGCGGGACGTGCCGGCGATGCATCGAGGCTTGCCCTACGGAGGCACTGATTGAGCCTTACGTGATGGACGCACGGCGGTGCATTTCTTATCTCACCATCGAGTTGAGGGGCCGCGTTCCGCATGAATTTCGTCCTTTGATCGGCAACCATGTTTTTGGTTGCGACATTTGCCAGGACGTTTGTCCCTGGAACAATCGCGCGCCAATTGCGCAGAACTGGGAGTTTCAGCCGCGGCGTTCTGCGGCGGACCGTGGAAACCATTCGGCGGCGACCCCGAACGCGAGCGAAGCGCCGCTCCGTCCGGTCGGCGGAGTTTCAGACCCGGCCAGCCCGAATGAGCATGAGCATTCGCTGTATCTGCCGAAGCTGCTGTGGCTTGCGGGGATAAGCGAAGAGGAATTTCGCACCTTTTTTCGTGGCAGCCCTATCAAACGGACGAAATGGTGCGGCATAGTCCGCAACGCGTGCATTGCGCTGGGGAATACGCGGTTGCGGCCCGGGACGGCCAGCTATGGGGAGGCGACCGCCTTGCTGCGGAAGCTGGCCGGGTCCTGCCAGCCCGTAATTGCGGAATCTGCCCAATGGGCGCTCGCGCGCATCCAACATTGGGAGTTAAATCGGGCTTCCGGCAATGAGCTGCCATGCGGTCGGCCGGTTGCGAAGGACGGCGGTTAGGGGCGAAGTTGTGGTATCGGTATAATCGGGCCCGGTCTAAATTCCTGCTCAACGCTCCGTGGAAGCGCCAGGGAGCGATTGATGCATCGCCGCAAATTTTTGTCGGACTTTTTTGTTGGACTTTTTGTTGGACAAGGGGTCCTTGTCGGCGCGGGACTGCTGGGGAACACAGTTGCGGCTGCCGGCGAGTTGCGCGCGGAAACCGATCAAAATTCAAACCGGAGGAAATAACCATGGCCTTTACTGTGCCGCCACTGACGTACTCGTTCGACGCGCTGGAGCCTTATATCGACGCGAAGACGATGGAGATTCACCACGATAAGCATCACGGAGCGTATGTCACGAACCTGAATAAGGCGCTCGATGGCCATGCGGATCTGCAGGCCAAGTCCATCGACGACATCATGAAGAATCTGGATGCCGTGCCGGAGAATATCCGCACCGCGGTGCGCAACAACGGAGGGGGACATTGGAACCACTCGCTCTTTTGGACGCTGATGAAGAAGGGCGGCGGCGGGGAGCCCAAGGGCGACCTGGCGGCGGCGATCAACTCGACGTTCGGATCGTTCGCGGGTTTGCAGGAGAAGTTTGCGGCCGCCGGGTTGGCGCGGTTTGGCTCGGGCTGGGCCTGGCTGGTGGTGCGGGATGGCAAGCTGGCGATTGACTCGAGCCCAAACCAAGATACGCCGTATCAACTGAGCGGGCAAGGCAAGGCGGTGACCGGAATTGACGTTTGGGAGCACGCCTACTATCTGAAGTATCAGAATGTTCGCGCAGAGTACATCAAGGCGTGGTGGAATGTGGTGGATTGGGACAAGGCGGCGGCGCTGTACGCGTCAGCGAAATAAGCCGGCAGTTAATCGACTGTCACCAGGACGAACAAAAAGGCCTGCCCTAGTGGGGCAGGCCTTTTTGTTACTGCTCACTGCGGAGACTTTTTGCACGGCCCTCTCACAAACGTCGCCGCGACGGAATTGCCTACACGGCAACTTGGCGCTTCGGAGCCAGCGGCATGATGGACGGCTGGCGCGCTGGTCCGCTGAAAACTTGCGCTTCGGGAGCGTAGGCGCGAGCCTCACGGGTGGCTCTGGTCATGGTTAGGGGCATCGGTGTGGTCAGGTGGCGGGAAGCCTCCTGGACCAGCTCCATGCGCCCGCGAACGCGGAATTTGGCGAGCAGCGACGAAACGTGGAACTTTACCGTACGTTCGGAAAGGTTCAGCGTGGCGCCGATTTCCTTGTTGGAAAGGCTGCGTACCACCCCGGCGAGGACTTCGTCTTCGCGGCGCGTGAGTTTTACGCGGCTGCGGACCGACTGGCCAGCCTGCAAGAGCTTGCCGGCTTTATCGTTCAACTCGCCCAGACAATCATGTTCCGCCTGGACCATGACCACGTAATCCGAAGGCTCCTGGCCGCGGATCATGCAGTGCATAGCGAGCAGGCCAGCGGCCTGGTCCACGGGAAGCTGGCCATCGGCTCCGGCTTCCACGTGAAAATGCGATACCCCGGTACTACGATCATAGAAAAAATAAAGATTGGGCTGAAATTCCCGGGCGGGACTGACCATCTGATGCGGCGACTGCACCTGCTCACTCCTGCGGATTAACTTCACTTTGCACCCCTCCGAACAACCTGTAGTTAATTTTTTTTCACCCGCCGCTCGAAAGGCGGGAACCGCAGTTCGGTTACGTCCGAGCCAAAACCTGGCTGAGGGCTGGCTGCAACTCGGTGACCCGATCAGCAAAGGCCGAACCAAGAAGGAGGAGGCTAAAGAAAAGGCTGCCCGAACGCATGGCCCCGAACTTAACCACAACTGTGCAAATATTTGGCCTAACCGGGAGAAAATTACAACGCACTCATAGTAAAGACACTTAGCCGGTTTGGGATACGGGGAAACCCTTAGAAGAAAGGTAGGAATTGCACGGCGGAGAAAATTTTTCCTTCGGGCACGCGGCGGGGATAGTCCATATCCTGTGGAAAACGCTGGGTTTGTGAGCGAAGAGTAACATTGGAGCAAAAACGAAATGGCGGGCGCGGTGTTTCAGATTGGAATTTTTGTACTCGATCGAGTTGCGAGGTTCAGTCGCACGCCTAAGCGATGATCTCCGTGTGCTGGCGCCCAAGGAGTTGGTATCGGATGCCGCGCCAGCGAATTTTGCGCGTCAAGAGGGAGTGCACGAAATTCACAAGATAGAGGAAGGGAAGAATGGCGTTCAGGACGACATAGATCCACGCTTGCGCGCTGATTTGCTTGCGCCAGGAGGGCAGAGCTTCGGTCACCCCGGCTACGCGGATGGCACCGCGCAAAGCAGAAAGGAGCACGGGCAGGAACGTAAGCGTGGCCAAGTGCATGGCGGGACGTCCCGCCACGAAATCGCTGAAAGCGAGATCGATGCCCAGCAGCAGCGTGACACAGTACAGCAGATGCGTGGCGGCGGCCAGGCCCCAGATTTTTTCGGCGTAAACGCGCGTGATTAAGATTTGCCGGTTGGTGAACTCGAGCAAGCCGGGAAAATCGGTTTCCACGAAGGAGAGCGTGAGGCATTCGGGGAGAAACAGGATGGGGCGGCCGGTGCGTTCGAGGGCAGCGGTCATGGCATAGTCATCGCTGGCGGCGCCTTGCCAGGCGTCGAGGACGTTGGCCTGTTCGAACATGGCACGCCGAATGGCGGTGCCGCCGCCCCAGCAGAAGTTGGGGCCCTTTTCCGTCAGCATGGTGACGACCGGGGCGTTCCAGGCGGCGAGCAGCGCGGTGGCCAGGGACTGGTTATTGGGCATGAACCAGCGCATGGTGGTGGCGGCGGAGATACGTTCGTCTTTCAGGGGCGCGACCATGTGGTTCAGCCAGGTTTTACCGGGACGCCCGTCGGAATCGGCGAAAACGAAAACTTCAAATTCTGGCGGCAGTTGCTGTATGGCGAAGCGCAGATTGTTAACTTTTTCCGAGCAGCCCTCGGGAGCGTCGGCGATGAGCACGTGAGCCTTGGGCTTGGAATTGGCGGCAACGCGTTTGACGATGCTGTGCGCCGGGTCTTTTTCGGAAGCCAGGATGAAGAAGAGTTCGAAATTCTGGTGGTCGAATTCCGTGAGGGAGATAAGGTTGCGTTCGAGGCCCGATTCCAGGCCCTTGCAAGGGCATAATACGGCTACGCGAGGTGCGAAAAAGCCCGGGTCGGTGCGCACGCGGCGGCGAACGTAGCTCAACCACTGCAGCGCCTGCCATATGAGGTAGAGGCCGCCGGCGATCTGGAGCGCCGACAAGATATAAAAAAGTGTCTCCACGCGTATTGAGAATAGCAGAAGAAACTGGCTCGCCAAGGCTGGGCTGAGCGGTTAGAATCGCACCGGTTAATGCCTGTTGAGCGGAGGTAAGAACACATGAGTGGACGAGTGGATTCGTCGATGGTGACGGCGGCGCTGGAGTTGCCGGGATACCGTATCGTGCGAAATTTTGGGATCGTACGCGGTATTGTGGTGCGGTCGCGCAGCGTGATTGGGAATTTGGGGGCGGCGATTCAGACCATTGTTGGCGGCAACATCACGATTCTGACGAACCTGTGCGAAAAAACGCGCGAAGACGCCTATGAATTGATGCTGGTGCACGCGGCACAGCATGGGGCGAACGCGGTGATTTGCATGCGCTATGACGCCACGGAAGTGATGCAGGGCGTGACGGAAGTGCTGGCCTACGGGACCGCGGTGCAAGTGGAGTCGATTCGCTAGTCGATTGTCGATCTGCTGAAGAGCGGGCATTCCCCGGGGAGTTCGCGCCTCGGGAGTGCAGGGTGATAGAATCCCCGCTCCATGTTTTGTACCTCGTGTGGTGCGCAAACTGCTGGCGGGGCGCGGTTTTGTCCGGCGTGCGGCAAGTCGATGAGCGGATCGGAGACGCCAGTGGCGGGTCCGGGCGACGCGACCATCGATGCGGACGCCACACTTGGCGGAGCCGGCGATAATTTTGAAGGCGCAACGATTGCGCCCACTGCGCCGCGTCCGTCTTCACACAAACCTTCTTCCCGAGGGCCTTCTTCAAGAGGGCCTTCTTCTCACCCCGTGGAATCGCCCGGGCCGCGTTCGCCATCGGGACACAGCAGCAATCCACTGATAAGTTCCGACGCGATCGGCGGAGGACGCTTTGCGCCCGGGCAAATGATCGCCGAGCGCTACCGGGTGGTGGCGCTGGCGGGGCGCGGCGGGATGGGCGAAGTGTACCGCGCAGAAGATTTGCGGCTCGGACAAGTCGTGGCCATCAAATTTCTGCCGCTGGAGCTTTCGCAGGACGCTGCGGCGTTGGCGCGATTTCATTCCGAGGTACGCGTCGCGCGGCAGGTATCGCATCCCAACGTTTGCCGGGTGTTCGATATTGGAGATGTGGATGGCGTGGCGTTTCTCTCGATGGAATATGTCGATGGAGAGGATCTGGCGTCCGTGGTGCGACGCATCGGGCGGCTGTCTCCGGACAAGGCCACAGAAATTGCACGACAAATCTGCGCTGGCATGGCGGCGGCGCACGAACGTGGGGTGATTCATCGCGATTTAAAACCGGCCAACGTGATGCTGGATGGCGCGGGGCGCATTCGCATCATGGATTTTGGGCTGGCAGGGATCGCCGCAAGCATTCAAGGCGCGGAGATTCGCGCGGGGACACCCGCGTACATGGCGCCTGAACAGCTTGAAGGGCGCGAAGTCACCATCAAGAGCGATATTTATTCGCTGGGACTGATTCTCTACGAAATTTTGACGGGCAAGCGGGCTTTCGAGGCCGCCACCCTGCCGGAGCTGATGAAGGTGCGCGAGCAAGGCGCGCTCACGAATCCCTCAAGGCTGGTGAAGGATTTAGATCCGCTGATCGAGCGGGTGGTTTTGCGCTGCCTGGCGAAGGAGCCGGCGCAGCGGCCAGCGTCGGCGCTGCAAGTTGCGGCGGCACTGCCGGGCGGCGATCCTCTGGCCGCGGCACTGGCGGCGGGCGAGACGCCATCGCCAGAAATGGTGGCGGCCGCGGGCAGCAGCGAAGGGATCCATCCGCGCTTGGGGCTGGCGTTGGTGGCCACGGTAGTGCTCGGGTTGGTCGTCTACATGTTCATGGCGGATCGGATAAAAGTGCAGAACATTACGCCGCTGGAAAAGCCGCCAGAGGTGTTGCTGGCGCGCGCGCGGGAGATTATTCAGCAGTTGGGTTACACGGATGCCCCGGCCGACACTGCGTATGGCTTCACCACACAATCGGATTACCTGCAGTACATTCAGGACCACGATAAATCGCAGACGCGCTGGAAGCAGCTGGAAGGCGACCGGCCGGCCACACTGCTCTTTTGGTATCGGCAAAGTCCTCGCGACATGCAGCCGCTGAAATTTTTCAGTTCGGATGGCGCCGGCATCGTGACCACCAACGATCCGTTTCCCGACGTCACGGGCATGACCACGGTAATGCTCGATACCCAGGGAAACCTGATTTTCTTGAAGCGCATCCCACCCCAGCACGACGCACCGGAGGCTAACTCTCCTGCGCCGGACTGGAAGCCGCTATTGGCGGCCGCAGGCGTCGAGCAGAGTTCCCTTACTCCCGCCGCTTCGGAGTGGACGCCGCTGATGTACGAGGACGCCCGGAGCGCTTGGACGAGGGCCCTGCCGGTTCCGTCAAAGACCACGGAGCGCATCGAAGCGGGAGCGTATCACGGCCAGCCGATTTTTTTCGACGTGCGGTATCCCTGGGACAAGGCCGCGCGCGATCAACCGTACAAAGGCAGCGCGCACGAACGTATTGCGGCGTTCATTCTGGTGGGCATCTTCACGGCGATTATCGTGGCCAGCGTGATCGTGGTGCGGCGCAATCGCCGGCTCAAGCGGGGCGACGAGGTGGGCTCGCAGCGTTTGGGAAATTTCGTATTCATCGCGGTGATGCTGAATTGGGTGCTGCGCGCGCATCACTTGGCGTCCATCAACGAGTGGAATCTGGTGCTGCTGGCGCTGGCCTGGGCATTCACGGTGTCCTCGCTGGCGCGCATCCTGTATTTTGCCCTTGAGCCTTTCGTGCGGCGACGCGACCCGCATGCGTTGATTGGCTGGAGCCGGCTGATTGGTGGAAGAATCCGCGACCCACTGGTGGGACGGGACGTGCTGATCGGCCTGGCCTATGGGGCGGTGCTGTCACTGTTCGAAAGCAGTGATAATTTCCTGCTGCCGCTCTTTCATCTGCCGCCGCCCATGCCCGGTGTGGCCAGCGGAGAAACGCTGCTGGGCATACGGCCGGTGCTGGGCTCAATTTTCTACTACACCTGGATCTTCGTGCTGTACTCGCTGCTCATTTTCTTTTTGATTTTTCTGGTACGGCTGGCCGTCCGCAAAGATTGGATTGTTGGGCCGATCATCGTGTTTCTGGGCGCGATCACAAATTCCGGCGCGGAATATTTCTGGTCCAACTTTATTTTCTCGGCGATTATCTGGGCTTCCATCTATCTGGTGCTGCGCCGCTTTGGATTGCTGGCGCTGGTGGTCGGTCTGGTGGCGCAGAATATGCTGGTCGTTTTTCCGATGACCTCGCACCTAGGCCGCTGGTACGCCTCGGGCGCGACCGCGGGAATGTTGGTGATTGTCGGGCTGGCGGGCGCGGCGTTTTATTTCGCGCTGGCCGGGCAGAAACTGTTCAGCACGGAAGCGCTGGATACCTAGAGCGGACGGACGAAGAAGGCCTTAGAACCGCGGGCCAGGCTTAGTTCCCGGCTCTTTTGGCGATCTGCTGCGTGGCGGCAAAGGCGTGCTCGGCCAGGTCGTCAATATCGCTGAGTGCGCGACTGGCGGCCATGCGCGCCTTTTCGAGAAACGACGAATCCAACAGGAAGGCGCAGCGGTCCACAAAGGGATGATTGGCCGCGGCAAACGATTTTCTGCGGCGCGCGGCTCCCACACGCAGCAGCAGCTCCTCGTAGATCTGTAGATCGTTCTGAAAATCGAGGGCGTCGCCGGCGGTCCACTTATGCAGTTTGGTTAGCGCGGCGAGGAATTTGCGGCGGAAATGCAGCGCGTCTTTGCGCGAAACGGACCGCGGCTTGCTTTTTGCGGAGGTGGCTGGCGCGAAAGCGGATAGCTCGAGGGTGCGCGCCGCGGCTGCCAGCAAAGCTTCGCGCTGCAGCAGCGTCAGCAAATCGCGATACAGCGCAGCGTGGACTTGCAGCGCGTAGCGGCCATGCTCGACCACGTAGGAGTCGACAAAGCGCTGAATCACGCGCTCTTCTTGCAGGGATGTGCTGACGCGGGCAGCGACTCCCGCGGGAATATCTATCGCGATTTTTTTGGCCAGAGACATCAGCGAAGCTCCATGGTAGCAGGCTTCGTTCAGCCCCCAAGGCACGTGGTTCCCAAAGAAAAAGCCCGGCGAACGGCGCCAGGCTTCTTCAGTCAGTTTGTTGTCGAGCCGCTTAGTGAATGGCGCGCGGCACGTCCACGCTGGGAGTCTGCGCTTTGGGATCCGGCGGCACGATGGGAGCCGCCACCGGGTCCTTGGCCAGCGCATGTTCGAGCACTTCGTCGAGCGTGCGCACGTAGGTGATCTTGATGTCGCCGAGAATATCCGGCGTCAGATCGGCGACGGCGTTCGGCTCATTGTCCGC
>PMOV01000108.1 GCA_003161195.1 Acidobacteriota bacterium
CGGTCGGGCCGGCCCAAAGCGTCGAAAACTTCGGCCATGCGCAGCCACGCAGTATAGACATATCCCTGCAGCTCACAGAGGGCCTTCGGCCCCTTCACCAACGAGCCGTCCGGATTCATGACCGCGTCGCCGGAATCTTTCCACCCCATATTCTGCAAACCGGCCGAAGAACGCGTTTGATACTCTTGGAAACCATCGCCGTCCAGGTCGCCGTATTTGTCAATCCATGAGAGACAGCCCTCCGCGGTTTCAAGATGGCGTTCGAGCAGCCCCCGGTCGCCGATGGCGCGCCAAGCCGCGTGCAGCGTGATCAGAAAGAGTGGCGTGGCGTCGGCGGTGCCATAGTAGGGGGTGTGCGGGATCAGTTTGAAGTGCGCCAGCTCGCCGGAACGCAGTTCGTGCAATATCTTGCCGGGTTCCGCATCACGATACGGATCGTCTTCCTTGGCTTGCATGGAACCAAGGACTTGCAACGCTCCCATGGCGAATTCCGGATACACCAGGATGTTTTGCAACGAGACGATCAAGCTGTCGCGGCCGAACGGCGCGACAAACCAGGGGAGACCGGCAGCCGGCAGGAAAACCATATGGTCGGTCCCCTCAATTGGCAGACGAAGTGCGGCCATATCTTCGAGCGCTTGGCGATACAGGCGATAAAATTCCTCGTTGCTGGTTTGGATCTTAAGAACCCTTCGCACCCAGTCCGCCAGTGCCTTGCCCTGGGGTGATTCCTGGCGATGAACAAAGCAATACTGCGGTGCGTCAAAATGCCTGTCGCTGTCGTCGAGCGCGTACAGAAGACAGGTGTGCCAGGCTTCTCCCGGCGCAAGCGCGACTTCAAAGCTCAGTCGGCCATTGGCGTACACCGCTTCCGTCGGCGCGTGTGCCGGAACGATGGTGACCGCTCGGATGAAATCGGCGTGGCGATAGGTGTTACGAAGTTCCTGAGTCTCCGCCGTCCATTCCGTGGTGATACGCCCCCTCCGCAGGATATGACCCGACTTCACCTCGAAGATATCGGCGAAGTCGCAGCGAACGGAGATCTCCAATTGGAATTTCACCGATTTCCTGCCGTGGTTCACGAGGTCCAGATCCTCGTGCATGCCGCCATCGATCGTCCGGCTGATGGTGAGCCCAAGGGTGCGCGCGGGGATGGTGCCTTCCACCGTGCCAATGGGTCGATTGGTGAGGAAGATGCGCGCCGCGTAATAACTGACGGCCCCACCGTTGAGCAGTTCCCATGCTTCGCCGTTCGCCGAGATCGTCCAACTGCTAATAATGCGCGTATCGAAGAAGTACAGCCCTTTCTCGCTCGGCCAGCGAATCTGCGAATCCGGCTCGGTGACTAGTATGGTGTGGCCCTCATGGACGGAGATCTGGGCCGGACCAACCTGAACTCTGAAAGGCATCAGTGCCATCCGTTCTGGTGCCAGGCTTTTACCGCCCGGTGAAAGTTAAAATTCGCTAACGACTCTGCTTTCGATTCTTGATGATCACGGGTTGTCAATTATCAATCCAGGTGCACCCTAGGTTCCGCGGACATGCCAGGGCGCAACTTATCGAATCCCGGCTGGTTCGGGTTGATGCTTATCCGTACCGGCAGCCGTTGTACTATCTTGACGTAGTTCCCGGTTGCATTTTCGGGGGGAAACAAGCTTGATCTATCTCCAGAAGCAGCCGGCATATACTCCACCTCGCCAGCGAAGGACTTACCGAGTGAATCCACTTTGATGGTAACGCGCTGACCGACGTGCATTTTTCGTAGTTGGGTTTCCTTGAAGTTCGCGGTCGCCCAGACGTTGGCAGTCTGGACCAGCACGACGAGTTGCTGCCCCACCGAAATTCGCCCCCCGACCTCCGCGCTGCGTTGGCTGGCGATCCCATCTACTGGGGCCACGATGTGGCAATAACTTAGGTTCAGAAGGGCGGTTTCCAGTTGGGCTTTGGCGGAGTCCACGGCCGCATTTGCAGAGGCCAAGGTTGCCTTCTGAATCGTGATCGTGCGAGGTGAATTCGCTTTGTCCTGCAAAAGCTTGCTCTGGCGCTCCAGCAGGAGCGCTCGCTTCTCTTCTACGACTTTGGCGGAAGACGCGGCGGTAAATTGGTTCGCTTCCACCGTCGCCGCTCCCGAACCGGCGTTCGCGATGTACTGATCATAATCCGACTTGGCGATTTCCTCCTTATCTACCAATTTTTTGAAGCGCACCAAATCCGCCTGGCTTTTAAGATTGTTGGCATCCGCCAGACGGAGCTTCGCGGCATTGCTATCGTAATCTCTTTGGGCGCTGGCTACGGCGGCTTCCGCGTTTACAACCTCCGCTTCATCGGTATCCACCAGCGTCCGATTCGATACTTCGATGATTGGCACATTGGGACCCTGCGCAGAGGCCTGCGCGATCGCTTGCTCATAGTTCGCGCGCGCTTGGTCCACCTGTACCGTGTAATCGCTGGGATCTAGATCCACCAGTGGTTGACCGGCTTTGACTGGCTGATCATTCTCCACATACACCGCCTGAACCGTCCCAGCCACGCGAGAGGCAATGGCGTTCAGGTGGCCGTCCACCTGCGCGTCGTCTGTAGATTCGTAGGTGCGGGAATAAAGCCACCATG
>PMOV01000150.1:0-59666 GCA_003161195.1 Acidobacteriota bacterium
ACGGCCATCCACGGCATGCGCCGGCGTTCGGCAGCCAGCGCGTCACGCGAGCGAGTGAAGGCTTTCTCTTTCACGAGCATCTGCTCGCGGGCCTGCTCCCACTCTTCCGCGGAGACGATCGGTGGAGTCTTCATTGCCGGCTTCCCTTTCGGTTGTTCCATGTGCTGCTGCTTTCCCGTGGCCATGGCACTTCTCCTTTATTTTTTTGAGACGGTGTTCTTTGAAGCAGAATTCTGAGGCAGACTGAGACCATGGGCCTGGAAAAGATTTCTGAACTTTTGGACACCGTGCTTAGACTTGCTTGCGCAGGCCGCCAGAATTCCGCCTGTGGAGCCGGCACCGGCGACCAGTACTGCTGCGTTGGCGATGCATAGTGGGCACATAGATTCCTCCCTTGGCAAGCTACGAAGCGGACCGGGCGTGCTGCATGACCAGCGGCGGTTCATCGGCGCTGGGTCCCCAACTCGCCGGCACCGGCACGTCCAGCATGCGCAAATAAACGCAAAACTGGCCGCGGTGCTGATACCAGTGATTGAGCATGATGTCGCGAATGAATTTCGCGCGGGGCACGGCCAAGATTTCTTTGTCGCCCTGCACGAGGCGCCACGTTTCTTGCATCTGGGCGTCGTCGTACTCGGGAAGCAGGCTGCGAACGGCGGCCACACTCTCGTCGAAAGTCTGCAGAATTTCTTTCCTGCTGGCTGGTTGGGGAAAGTTGAAGCCCTGCGCTTGTGCGGGGCTGTGCTGCACAAACCGGATGATGCCACCGGGCACAGCGGCAAGATGCAAAGCCAGTTGTCCTGCCGACAGGGATCGTTCATGCGGTTTCCAAGCCAGCTGGTCTTCCGGCAGGCGCACCAGAAATCTCCGGGTGATGGGCGCCTGTTCTTCAAACTCCAGTAAAAAACTCTGCGTAATCGACATGGCGATTCTCCTCTGCTTTCCCAAAAATATCTTCGCGTTCGCTGACCACTAATGCGGCCGCTTGGCTTCGGCGCGCTCCTTGGCCTTCTCGTGGATGTACTTCCAGCCATTCTTGGCGTTGCGATATTCCTCAAGGATCAGGCCGAATGATTGGTGCCGAAAGGAGATCAGCGTCACGCCGCCCGCTTCGTTCAGCCGATACTGCAAGTTGGTGATCACCGGATTGGACATGAACAGCGGTCCGCAAATCTCGAGCAGCGTGGGCTTCTTGATGGCCTGCACCGTCCCCCAGTAATGGCCGTTGCCGTCTCCCAGATCGCGGAACCATCTGCCGCCCGGCCAGGCTTCTAGTTTCATCGGCATCGGCTTGTCTTTGTCGGTCTCATTGTAGGGACCGAGTTGCTCGAGCAGCGCGGCGAAGGTCACCTCGATCGAGGCGCGTACGGCAATCTCTTCCAAGATATGAATGGTGGTCGCTTCCAGTGAAAATGCGGGTGAACTCATGTTTAGCTCCTTGTGGTGTAGGTACTGAATTATTTTTGCTCGCCAGACTTGGCCTCGGCCCGTTCCTTGATACGCAGCAACTGGTGTTTCCATAACCGCTCGAACGTGCTGGTCCATTCGTGCAACGGCCGGATGGCCACGGCATTCACTTTGTAGAGCATTTGCCGACCCTCCCTGCGCGCTTCCACCAAGCCAACATCCTTCAATACCTTCAGGTGCTTGGAAATGGACGGCTGCTGCAGCGACATAGCGTCGACAATTTCGCTGACCGAACGCTCCTGCAGGGCCAGGTAATTCAGAATGTCGCGGCGGCGGGGCTCGGCGACAGCGTTGAAGGCGTCTGAGGTAGTGGAGGCCCGCGGCATGGAGAGACAATACATTCCCGTATGGGAATATGTCAAGAGGTAATTTCGCAGGTCCATAGCCCACCGCAGTCCACCGTCTCACGACGGGATCTAGCGGTTGGCAAGCACACGAGTGCGGCATTTCCTGCGGACGTAGGCAAAAGACGGGCCCCCGACGGTCATTTCAGACAATTGGACGGTTCAGCAAGCCAGATTCAGTTATGCGGGGAACGCTGCGTATTGACGTGCGACAAATACTGCGGCGGGCGGAATTCGATGGTGACGTCTTGTTGCACCACAACCGGCCTTTTATTTAGCAGGGTGGGCTGATAACGCCACTGGCGAATGGCGCTCCTGGCAGCGGGTAGAAGAGAGGTTGAGCCGCTTACGAGTTTTACATCCAGTACCTGGCCCGACCTGCCGATCGTGGTGCGAACCTTCACGGTCTCCGCCGGATCGTAGCGATCACCGGACCTAGGATAGCTGGGCCAAACGAAAGAGACCAACTCACCGGCTTGCAGGCGAGCTGGTTTATGAGCCGATGCAGGCCCAGGCTCGGGAGGAACCAGAACCGAAAGTTGCGAGGTCATCGCAAAAGACGAGGAGGCGGCGATAGGTTTCTCCGGGAGTGTCAACCGGAACGGTTTGCTGCTGTTGCCCGGGCCGGTGACGAGGATGGTGGAAGGCGGTGACAGGTGCGGCGCTGCGCGCCTGGCAGACGCCGACCAGCGCGAGGCGGGATTTGCTGGGGCGACAGTTTTTGGGGAGATGGTGCTGGGCGNNCTGGCACCACGGTCGCAGGCGGATTTGCTGCAAGCGCAGGCAAGCTATTTGCCGCGGGCGGGGCGAAGACTTTGGGGATGATATCCCCCGGGACGGGAGTTGGAGCAGCGGTCTCGTGTACGCGATCGGGGAGCGCCGGCGACGCGGACGGTGACGTGGATGGCGACGCGGACGCAATCGGTGCTGATTCCTGAATGTCCCCGAAATGCTTGCCGAGCGAGATGCGCCCGAGGGAGAGAGCAAAAGCGAAAGTGATCACCGCGAGCAGAAAGACGGCGGCGGCGATGTGCGCTCCGGATATTTCCAGAACGCGGGAGCGTGGGGTTCGAGCTTGCGGTGCAAAGACGGCTGCTGGAACCTGATCGTCACGCATATTTTTGGGAAAATCTTCGTCAAACGACGGTGGGTCCTCATCCGCATCCAGAATGAGGGGTGTCATGATCCTCGCGGCTTGCGACGCGGTCCACGCGAATCGTTCGGGCGTGTGCTCGTCTTGCTTGTGGGAAACGCTCGCAAATAAATTTTGGCGTACGCTTTCGACGGTTGCGGAGCTTGCGGTTTCCATCGGAGCAGAGGCTACGGCGGCAAATTCCGGCGCGGGCATTTGAACGGCGACTGCCGGAGCATCCATTCCCTGCTGCCTTTTGTTGCGTTGCGCGATTTCGATGAGCGTTGCTAGCCTGCCGCCAGCTTTGGCGAGGGTGGCGAAGACGTAGGCGATATTCTCTGGGCTGCATTGCAACTGGCGCGCGGTGAGAGTCAGCCGGATGGTTTCGGCCACTTCCACTTGCTGGCTTTCGGAAAGATAGCCCCGCAGCCCGGAATAGCATGCGCCGTTTTCGTAATTTTCCCGCCAAACATGCATGGCCTGGAGACGGCGTGTGGCGTCCTTCTGCGATTCTCGTTCGAGCGGTTCTGGGGCGGCGGATTCGGCGGAGACTTGCTCGTCGGCGCTGGGTAACGCATCGCCGGGAAGCCCACTGCGCGGCAGGGCCATGGAGATTTCGGCCAAGGAGCCGCGCAATTCCTCGATGGTGTTGGACAGCAGAGACGTTTTACGGCAGAGCCAGTCGCCGCGGATTTTGTCGAAGTCGATTGCGGCGCGATAGTCGTCGGTTTCCAGCTTGAATATCGGCAACGGCTTGAGGGGTGGCCAATGGCCGGCCGAGAGTAAGTTCAACTCGGCCCGTTGCGCGGGAGACAGGAAGCCGGCGAGATTGGGAGCGTGCTGACCCCGCGCGGGCGAATTCATGATGCGGCCCGCAACCGGCAGAGCATCTTTTCCCCGGCGAGAAAAACGTTCTGGCGAGCAATGCCGTGGCACTTGGTACAGGGCGCATACATCACTGTTCACCCCTTGCGGCCCCACTTAAGGATGCTCGTAAGCGTGGGAAGAAGCTGTCATAGATCAGCCCCGGGCGTCCGCAGTCGTAGATAGTCCATCCTAAACCCAGGCCAGGGGAATTAGTTGCAGGCTCCGGAGGACGAGGTTTGGTCTGGGGGATTTTTGAGCGCGTCGCGGGCGCGGTGGCCGGTAAGGCCAACCGTATCAATGATCTTCTTGTGGGGAGCTTATGGGGGTGGTTGGGGCTTGTGCAGTGAACGATGAGAATGCCCAGAAGTGTTTGGGACCTTGCTTATGTTTCCTCGCGGGCCGCGCGCTCCAGCCGGGCGCGCCGCAGGATGCAGGGTTGCTTGCGTTCGACGGCGATAAATGCCGGCTTTGCGCAGCTCCCCCAGCGCGGTGGTGGCGGATTCGCGATAAGGTCCGTATCCGTTGGTCCCATTTTCGATCTAATTCCTGAGGTTGCGAAACGGTATCTCGGAGATCGCAGAGAGTGTCAGTTATTAGCGGTATGGAAAGCAAATCGACACGCGCGCACTGTAAAAGAGTCTACACCTTGCGCGTTCAGGCTTCCTCGGCCTTCCGTCTGCATTGGACGCGTGACGAATGGACGAGCGTCGCAGACACTGGTCTTCTGCCACCACTTTCGGAATTACATTCGTGGACATTCCAATCGGTGCAAAGCAGGAGGCGCCCATGCGATTCAGTCCTTTCTGGACGGATAGCAATTCCTGGGGCGGCCACGACACGCGGTGCAGGTTGAAAAGCAAATCAGATATTGCTGGTGGTCCCAAACGCGTTGAAGAGATCAGGTTGTGAAAGCCGCGACAAATCAGGAGGGATAAACGTGTCAAACCTGAGCCATTTTGACGTCATCATCATCGGATCGGGAGCTGGCGGCGGAACGCTCGCCTATCATCTCGCGCCATCCGGTAAGCGTATTTTGCTTTTAGAACGCGGGGGATATCTGCCGCGGGAAAAGGACAATTGGGACGCGCGAGCCGTGTTTGTCGACGAGAAGTATCGGGCCAAGGAAGTCTGGTATGACAAAGATGGGAACCCGTTTCACCCCGGGATCCAGTATTACGTGGGCGGGAACACCAAGGTTTATGGTGCTGCGCTGCTACGGCTTCGGCCAGAGGATTTTGGAGAAGTGCGGCATCACGGCGGGATTTCGCCGGCGTGGCCGCTCAGCTACGACGACTTCGAGCCCTATTACACGAAAGCGGAATCGTTATATCACGTGCATGGAGAGCGCGGGATCGATCCCACGGAAGGTCCGGCGAGCGCGCCGTATCCTTATCCCCCAGTGAGCAACGCGGCGCGGATTCAGGAATTGCGCGACGATTTACGGCGGCTTGGACATCATCCATTTCCTTTGCCGCTGGGGATCCTGCTGGAAGAAAAGGATGGCCACGCGTTGCACAACAGCGCTTGCGTGCGGTGCGCGGCGTTCGACGGCTTTCCGTGCCTGGTGAATGGCAAAGCGGATGCGCAGGTGTTATGCGTGGATCCCGCTCTCGAGCATCCCAACGTTCAGTTGCTTACCGGCGCGTACGTGAAACGTCTCGAAACCGATGCCTCGGGACGCGTGGTCACCAAAGTTTTGGTCGAGCATGATGGCCTGCCGGAGGAATATTCCGCGGACCTCGTGGTCGTGTCGTGCGGCGCGGTCAACTCTGCCGCGCTGCTGCTACGCTCCGCCAGTGAGAAGCATCCCAAGGGGCTGGCGAACCGTTCGGATGTAGTAGGCCGCCATTACATGCGCCACAACAATTCGGCGTTTATGGCCATTTCCAAAAACCCCAATCCCACGGTGTTCCAGAAAACGCTCGCGCTGAACGATTTCTACTTTCGTTCCGATGACTGGGAATTTCCATTGGGCTGCATTCAGATGCTGGGAAAGACTGATGGTGAAATGCTAAAAGGCGAGGCCCCGGGCTGGGCCCTTTGGAAACCGGAGTTTGCCATGGAGTACATAGCCGAACATTCCATCGATTTCTGGCTGCAATCGGAGGACTTGCCGGAGCCCGAGAACCGCGTCACCGTGAATAGCGCCGGAGAGATCACTCTGGCCCTGCACGAAACGAACGTGGAAGGCCATCGTCGCTTGATCGCCAAGCTCAAGGGCATGATGAACGACCTCGGCCTGCACGACCATCTGATTTCTCGCGAGTTGTATCTCGGCAAGAATATTCCCATCGGTGGCACGGCTCATCAGGCCGGAACGGTTCGCTTCGGGAGCGACCCCGACACCTCTGCGCTGGATCTAAACTGCAAAGCGCACGATTTGGATAACTTGTACGTTGTCGATGCCAGCTTTTTTGTGTCCATTGGCGCCGTGAATCCCAGCCTGACGATTATCGCCAATGCGCTGCGTGTGGGAGAGCATCTGCTGCGGCGGCTGGCATAATGTTTATTTGTAGTTACAACCGTATGCTCGTGTGCGATTCACTGCAACGCCCCTAGCACAGCATTAGCGGGCGGTCCCATAGTAACCGCCCGCTAATCAAGGACCCAAACCGATATACCCGTTTTGGGCCAGCTCAGCGAGGTGCGATCGCGATAAACAACCCAGTGCCGTCACGAACGACGCGCAGCAAGATCGCCTTGCTCCCCGCGTTTCGCATCGCCTGCGTAAAATCATCGACGGTGCTGACCGACTGATGATTTACTTCCGTGATGACATCGCCTTCCCGAAGTCCGGCGTCTCCGGCCGCGCTGCTCGGATCCACTTGCGAGATGACGATGCCATGAGCCTCATCGCCAAGGTGCAATTGCTGGCGGGTCGCAGGGCTAAGCGGTGCAACCTGAAGTCCCTGCAAGCTGTCGTTTTCAGCGGTGCCGTCGGCGGTCTTCTCGTGATCTGCAGGCAGTTCGCCGAGCTTAACGTTCAGGTCCAGCGAACTCGTGCCACGACGTACCGTCAACGGGATCGTTGTGCCCGGATCCGTTTGGGAAACCTGCAGCCGAAGTGCAGCCGAGTCCGCTACCGGTTGTCCGTTCATCTTCGTGACTACGTCGCCCGATTTCAGTCCAGCTTGCGCTGCCGGTCCTTTGGCGGTCACGTCAGCGATGAGCACGCCTTGGGAATCATTCAGGTTGAGTGCCTTCGCCATCGTCGGTGTTACGTCTTGAATGGTCGCACCCAGGAATCCGCGCACGACATGGCCGTGGTCCACAATTTGGTCCATCACGCGCTTCGCGAGATTGACGGGGATGGCAAAACCTACGCCTTGATTGCCTCCGCTGTGCGAAAGGATTGCCGTATTAATTCCAATCAGCTCGCCTCGTCCATCGATCAACGCGCCACCCGAATTGCCTGGATTGATGGCGGCATCGGTCTGGATGAAATCCTCGTAGTCTTCAATACCAAGATTCGCCCGGCCGGTGGCGCTGACGATTCCCATGGTGACCGTCTGACCCAATCCAAATGGATCGCCGATGGCGAAAGCCAGGTCGCCGACTTGAACCTTGGAAGAGTCGCCGAGAGGAATGGCGGGCAGGTGATCAGCGTCAATTTTCAAAACCGCAATGTCCGTCTTGGGATCTCGCCCGACAACCGTGGCGGTAAATTCCCGCTTGTCCTTAAGCGAGACCTTAATGTCTGTCGCACCGTCAACTACGTGATTGTTTGTCAGGATGTACCCGTTCGTGGCGACGATCACACCTGAGCCCAGACCTTGCTCTTTTTCCTGCCGTTGCTGCGGTTGTTGTCTTTGTGAATGCGGTTGCCGGTCGCCAAAAAATTGCCGGAAGAATGGATCGTCAAACATCGGGTTGGATTCTTCCTCGGAATGATGCACCATGCGCGACGAAGCGATATTCACAACTTCGGGTAACGCCTCTTTGATCAGCGGCGCGTACGTCATGGCCGGTGGGGCTGCCATCGCCATGTTCTTCGGTTCGGAAGCGAAAAGCGGCGCCGCAGGTTTCGCACCTGCGTGCGAAGTTTCGGCGATGACCACTCCCCCCACTAGCATCGCGCCGCTAAGTGCGGCAACCGAGGTCCAGATACGAATCTTGCTGGTCATTTTCATCACTACTTTTCTCCTTATAATCGCGAGAATTCTTCCGTCGCCGGAGATCTCATCGCGGGCTTCCCGTAAACCTTCAGGTTTGGCGCCGGGCTTGCGGGGACTGCGCATAGCAAGCGTACGCACACGGGTTGAAATGAACATGAAATGAATCTAATTTCTACTTAATGAAGGGACTGTAGAAGCTTCTGCGTATCCGAGCGTCACAAAGAGGGTCGGACTTTATACTTTGCCGGCAGTCCTATCCAGCGGCAGCCACACCGTAAACCGCGTGCCCTGCCCCGGGGCGCTTTCCGCCGTGATGCGTCCATGATGTTTTTCCACGATCCATCGCACGAGCGCCAATCCCAAACCCGCACCCGGTATGCGCTTCGAACGCGACGGCTCGGCTCTATAGAATCGTTCGAACACGTGGGGTAGCGCCTCAGCTGGGATGCCGATTCCTTCATCCGTTACCTGCAACTTCGCGCATCCGTTTTCCGCGGCTACGCTCAGTCGAATGCGTCCGCCATTTGGCGTAAATTTGATGGCGTTGTCCAGCAAGTTGAGGATTACACGTTCCAGCCAGGCCGCATCTCCGCGCGCGTAAACGCTCGGCTCCGCGGCCGTCTCGAGCCGAAGATTCTTCGCGGCAGCCACCGGCTCCAGTTGTTCGGCAAGACTAACCGCCAGGTGCGAAAGGTCGACGTTTTGCTCCGACCACCTGATTTCGCCCGCTTCCGCGCTCGCAAGAATCAACAGATCGTTAATCATGCGCGTCAGGCTATCGAACTCTTCCAACTGGCTGACTAGCAATCGGCGATAGTCTTCGACGGAATGACCTTCGAGCAACGCAACTTCCGCTTCGCCGCGCAGGATGGTGAGCGGCGTCCGCAGTTCGTGCGAGATACTGGCTGTGAACTGCCGCATCTCGCCGACCGAGTTCTCCAAGCGCACCAATGTTTCGTTGAAGGATTGTGCCAGCTCGTCCACTTCATCTCCAGCACCGCTCCGCGGCAGTCGCTGCTGCAGCTTGTCCACGTCGATGCCACGCGCGG
Organism: Acidobacteriota bacterium; assembly: GCA_003161195.1. Classification (GTDB taxonomy): domain Bacteria; phylum Acidobacteriota; class Terriglobia; order Acidiferrales; family UBA7541; genus Acidiferrum. Next base: position 8,975 of record PMOV01000150.1, read on the forward strand.
CAGCGGCCAGTTCCTTCATCGGACGGAGCGCCCTGCGGGACATCTGCCAGCCCAGCAGCGCCGAAACCAGAACCCCAAGCGGCGCCAAAAATAAGACCGAATGCAAAAAGCCCCGGCGTGCATCATCGGCGGATGAGAGAGGAATACCCACGCGAATCAAGAAGGAGTTGGCGATGTCCCCAGCTAAAACGGAATTATGAAAGCGGAAGTGCTCCTGGTTTAACTGTACATCCGTGAACTCCGGAGCCCCAGCAAGAGCACGCACCTGCTCCGGAGTGAGTGTTAGCCCGAGCAACGAAACGTCTTGCGATTGCACTACCAAGCCACCGTCGGGAAGCCGAAAGACCTGGTAATAACGCGCCGCGGAATGGACCAGGTATGCCTCCGCCGTGTTGTTCGGGTCGACTACAAGCTGCAATGTGCCATTCGCTACCCGCTGGTAGTTGTTCAGGAACGTAACGCGCTGCCGGAGTTCCTGCGTCAGATTGTGATCCATGATCAGGCTCAAAGAGTGATAAAAGAGCACGCCAAAAACAGCCAGCATGGCGGTGAGCATCAGGGAATAAAAGAGCGTGAGCCGTGCGCGAAGACCAAGTCTTCTCATGGCCGTTCGTCGGTCAGCATATAACCGACGCCCCGAATCGTGTGGATCAGTTGCGTCGGGAATTCGCGGTCAATTTTATTCCGCAGCGTGTTGATGTGCACATCCACGACATTACTGACCGAATCGAAATGAATGTCCCACACATGTTCGATAATCATCGTGCGGGTGACCGTCCGGCGCGCGTTCCGCAGTAGAAACTCCAGCAAGGAAAATTCCTTCTGCTTCAAGTCGATTCTCCGTCCCGCACGCGTCACCGTCCGCGTGGCCGTATTCATTTCGAGATCCGCAAGCCGTAGTGTCGTGCTTTCCTGCGCTCCGCGACGCAATAAGGCCCTGATTCGGGCAGAAAGCTCGGCGAAGGCGAAAGGCTTCACGAGATAATCGTTAGCGCCAGCGTCGAGACCTGCTACTTTGTTCTCCACCGCCCCCTTGGCGCTCAGAATCAACACGGGCAAACCGAGGTCGCGAGCGCGCAGGCGCCTTAAGAGTTCCAACCCGGGTAACTTCGGAAGCATCAGATCGACAATCGCCGCATCGTAGTCAAAGTTCTCGACTTGGTAGGCACCTTCCTCACCGTCGTGCGCAACGTCAACGGCGTACCCCTCTTGTTCGAGTCCCTTCTGAATAAAAGCAGCGACCTTGCGTTCGTCTTCGATGATCAGGATGCGCATCGGTTAGGCAATCGTCCTAAAGCGGCCTTTGGAGCGAAACATCTTGAGAATACACCTCCCGGAAAATGTATGGGACCAGGTGCAGCTGCCTGGCGATAAGACTCTTTGTGAATCGGCTGTGCGAAACAGAAATGGACGATCAGCCAGAAATAGATTATCGATCGACAAATTCAGATACTTCGAGATTAGAAAGGCGAAAACCGATGACTCTGCACGCCGTTCGCTACGCTAGAGGTCACGCCCTGTACGCTGCTCAAACGAAACGCTTATCGAATCGGGAGAATGTCCATGCTGACCCCGGAAACGATGTGTACAACTATTGCGCAACCCGAGCAGCTCGCAAACACGGAGTCGCCAAGCGATGGCCGAGTGCCTCAGTCCGGCCTCGAACTGCTCAATCGCCGGAGGAGCGCAAGCCTAGCTGCCAGGAAGAGCTTCTCGCAGAGATTGATGTACCTCCAAGCCACCGTTGTAGTCAATAAAACCGTTTTTCCTGAATCGATTCAGAAAAACGTTCACCCTTGGGTTCTTGCGCAGCAGATAGTTTGCAACAGTCTTTCTCTCCACAGGGTTCAACGTAACTGTGGGTTCGTGGCCCTCTCTTAACCTAGGCGCGTGAAGAGTCTGCCGCTGCCCCAAACTGCACATCTCTGAAGATTGAGTCGCTTTGGGAGTATTTTTCCTGTGCTCTGCAATTCCTAAATAAGTTGTCAAGCAGCGAAAGACTGTCCACTAGCGCACAGTTTGTGCGCTCACATCCTGTCATGGTGCATATGGTCGCGGGCACCATGTCCCGAGAGAGATCGCGCCCGGCGACTCGAGGAACGAAAGGAATTCTTAATATGCTATGCCAAGCCAAAACACTGAGCGGGTACAAGTTGGAGTGCCTCGACGGAGAGATCGGGAAGGTGAAGGAGTTTTATTTCGACGACCGGTACTGGGCCATTCGCTACCTGGTGGCCGCTACCGGCGAGTGGCTTGTCGACAAGCAAGTGCTGGTCTCGCCGTATGCCCTCATCGCCGTAAATGAGGCAGAGAAGCACATTGCCATCGATTTAACCAAAAAGCAGATTGAAGACAGCCCGTCCCTGGCCACCGACAAGCCGGTCTCGCGGCAATTCGAGGAAGCCTATTACGGATACTACGAATGGCCAGGGTATTGGAGCGGACCGTACATGTGGGGGAGTTACTCGTACATCGAGCGTGACCCCGTAGCATGGAAGAATTCCATAAAAGCCGAAAAGGCCTGGGATCACCATTTGCGCAGCACACATGCGGTGACGGGCTATCACATTCAGGCCTCCGACGGCGAAATAGGCCACGTCGAGGATTTCCTCATCGACGAGGAGACTTGGGCGATTCGCTATTTGGTCGTGGCGACCAAGAATTGGTGGCCAGGGAAAAAGATTCTGCTTTCGCCGCAATGGATTAAGCAAATTAGTTGGAGCGACTCGAAAGTCTTTGCGGATCTTTCCCGCGAGGCAATTCAGAAAGCTCCAGAATATACAGCGGATTCGCTGGTAACTCGCGAGTATGAGACCGGACTGCACCGACATTACAGTCGTCCGGGATACTGGGTCGGGGATACGGTTCCTTTGCCGGCCAGCGCACCTATAGCAGCCAGTACCGGAAGGAAATAGTTAAACCGAGGGACTCGCCCCCGAAAGAAAATAGAGGTTCCACTCATGAAAAACGCCAGAAAGTCTGTAACCATCTTCAAGTCTCCATTGAGCAAAGAGATCGCCGCCAAGGACGATGCCGCGGCCAATGCGGAAGAGGTCGAGGAACAAATGGAGGAAGATAACGTGGAAAAGAAAGCTGCTGAGGATGCAACCGCGATCCCGGCCTCCAGCATGAGCGGCAGCGAAGGTTCGAAATAAACCGACAGTGGTTTGGGTTTCTGCTTGGGTTTCGAGACCGTCTAATTCAACAGTTTACCTTCGCCAGTTTGCGGAGCACAAAACCGAATGCAACGAGGCAGGTCTCGATGTCGTCGCGCCGATGCCGGCGACGGGTTTGAATATCGTCCGGTCCGATGGCGCTGAATAGAGATTGGGACTTGGCGGAGGCGTGTGGGAGTCGAACCCACCATGCGTTCCGCGAAGGAACGTATCGACGGCTTTGAAGGCCGGGAAGGTCACCGGACCCTTTTCGCCTCCAGGAAGGAGTATAGCTGAGGCGGCTTGAGCGGCGGACTGGCGCACAGGACTTTTTGAGTACTGCTGTGGTGCGGAGCATTGCAGTATAGTGGCGCGATGGTTATGCAATAGATGCGTCCCCATCTGCGCTACGTCCGCTCGCTGTCGTGCCCGAAGTGTATGAGCACTGCCGTCACTCGCTCGCGGCGCCGCACGGCGTTGGAATCGTTTCTGCACACCTTTCTGCTGACCAGCCCCTACCGCTGCCACGAGTGCAAATCGCGATTTCTGCGTTTTCACTTGCCTGCCGGGCGAGCGGCGTCCACCAAGAGCGCGGCGTAACGCAGCAGTGCCAACACAGATACATTCGACATGCTTAATTTGCTATCAATAATTGAATAGTGGGCGACGAGGTATTCGACCGCGACGGTGCGAAGCGCGTGCCCGCAAGAGACCGTCAAGCACGGACGAGTTGTGCTTGCTGGGTACGAATCAGCGCGGCCACCAAATCGTGCAGCGCGGGGCTGGTGCAAACTTCGTAGTAGGGGTGCGACGACGGCGCTCCGATGGTGCCGTCCGGCAGCAGTTCGCGCGCCAAGCCTTTGCGCATCACCAGCATCTCCACGGAATCGCCCATGGGGACTTCGCCGTAGTACAGGGTGACGTCGGATTTTCCCCAGGGCATTTCGAGATTGGTGACCACAGTATTCAGGGAAATCTCCTCCTGCAATTTCTGAAAACCTTCTTCGTTGAGTTCGATACCGTTCATGTTGAAGCGCACCAGGAATTCGTCCAGTTCCTCGGCGGTGGCGCCTTCGAGCGCGGTGAGAAACTGGAAGACGCAGAAAAGCGATTTCTGGCCGGTGAGCAGGCGCTTGGCAAGTTTGGCGCAGCCGGAAAGACGGTCCGAAAGATTCAACGCCTTGGAGATCATGATGCGGGATTCGCCGTCGGTCCAATAGGTAGGCGCGCCACCCTGGAAGGCGACGCCGAGGCCGAGTTCAAGCGCGGGCAACTTCGAGGCGGCGGCACGGTCGTTGTAGGAATTGGTCACCAGGAGAATCTGGCGCGAGAGGATGCATGCCTTGGCGACGGCGCGGGCGTAAGACTGCGTGGACTCGGTCTCAAAAATGGCCAGGATGATAGCGTCGCCTTCGATGAAGACTTTGCGCGCATCGAAGCGGTCGAGCAGTTTCTTGACGGGGTCGTGCAGATTGAGGCTAAAGTGCGACGCCGGGCTGAGGCCGCGGGAAAGTAGATCCTGCGTCATTTTCGTCGAGCCGCGAACGTCCGCTTTGATGATGACGTGGGAAACGACGTGGTCGTGCTGCGGGCGAGCTTCCTCAGGCAGCACACATTCGTAAAGACGATTATTCATGCGCGAGAGGTCGCGCGCCTTTTCGGAAGTGACCAGGCCGATGCGTTCCATGCAGGCGCTGACGTGTTCGGCGTCGCGCAGATCGCGATGCAGGCGCAGGAAATCCACCGCGAAGCGCAACACGTAGGCCTGCAGTTCTTCGCGCGAATACTTGCGGATTCTTTTGGAGAGCTCTTCAATGGGCTTGATCGACAAGCGGCGCGCCGGAACTTGCTTGATGAGTTGCTCGACTCTTTTGCTTTCTTCCTTAGACACCACCGCCTTGCGCAATTGCTGCAGATGGACGGGCGGGCTGTACATGGAGGCGATGCCGCGAATTTCGTAGCTGGCGAGGATGGGGTAGAGAATTTCGCGGTTTTCCAAACGTTCCACCAGCTGCGCAAGCAAGCGCGCGCGGAGTTGGCTGCCTTCGGGCGAAAAAGCGGGATCGAAAAGGCGGCGGGCATTTTCGGGCTCGTTGAGATAATCGGAGAGCCGGCCGCTGTAATCCTTGGCGAAGAAGTCCACCTTTTGCCTGGCGGCGTCGAGCACTGGGGCCAGTTCTTCGAGATTGCGGGATTTTTGCTTGAGCTTTTCTTCAGCTTCGGCGAGCGCGGCGGTCAGCTCCGCCGGGTCGCCGGAGCTTAGAAATTTGTTCAGGAAGCCGTCACCGCGTTCCAGTTTCCTGCGCAGATTTCCGCGCAATTCTTCGAGAGCGGCGGTCTCCACGCGCAGCGTCTGCGCCGTTTGCAAGAGCAGGTTGTGCGTGTCCGCCACTTCGGCGGAGGCGGGATCACGCCCCGCGGCCGAGCCAATCTCGGTCAAAAATTCCTGGAACACCTGGTCCACGGCCTCGAAGCGGTCCAGGTCGCGCACGTAGTTGCCGAGCAGGACGTAGTTCTCCAGGAAGTACACGTCATCTTTGCCGCCGTCGAGAAACACCATGCGCGTTTTGAGCAGTTCGTAATAAGCAGCGAAATCGTCGCCAAAGAGCGCGCGGCGTGCTTTGGAAATGACGTGGTCTTCGATGTCCGCCAGCGCTTGGGCAATCTGCTGGCCTACCGGACGTATCACCGCGCGGCGCGATGCCTGCAGTTCAGAAAGGCGCGCATTCATAACGTGCGCCTGCTGGCTGCGCTCAAAATGCTCCCCGCGCTGGCGCACCCACTCCTTGCCTTCTTGCACCAGGGCCACGAATTGATTGCCCAGTTCCACGGTAAGAAATTTCAGCAGGGCCACGCGAAAGAGGATATCGATCTCGATATTTTTCTGGTATTTGGCCTGCGTGAGCGAGCTGTGCATCAGCTCGGTGAGGATTTTGCGGAAGCCCGCGTTGTCCAACGCCATGGTGTCGCGCAGTTCGATGCCGGAGAAAAAACTGGCGGCGGTGCTCTGGCGAATGAGGTTGAAGAGATAGTCGCGCGCAGACTGGCAGAAGCGTGGGCTAAGAAAAACATCATGATGAACGTTATCGACCCCAATGGAGAGCGAGCTCATCGGGAGCGTAAGACTGTAGCTCTTCAGGTCGATCAGCGCCGCGTCGACGGAACCTGGCGTCACCGGTGAATTGGGCATGGGACTCCCTGTGAAAGGGGCTACCAAAAGCTAACAGCCGGAATGGCCACAGGCAACGATTCCGGGGGACAGGCGTAGCCTGTGAGTTAGGAGCAATTTCGTAACTCGTCTCGCGGCACAGCTTCCTTGGATGAACGGCACTTACGACGTCGGGCCGCTGGGCGTGCTCGATGCGACTTCGTATACGGTGATACGGCGATGGTCCTGCCCCTGGTGTTCAAGCCGTATGCGCACCTGCGGCCACGGCGCAATCAGCGGAAACCGCTCGGACCATTCCAAAATGGCGATGGCCGGGGTGTCGAACATATCTTCCATCCCGAGAGTCTCGAAATCGTGGAAGGAGTCGATGCGATACAGGTCGGCGTGGAAGACCTTGCGCGCTTTTCCGTAGACGTGGACGAGGGTAAACGTGGGGCTCGTGACTTCGTCTTCACTGGCGGCCCCCAAGCCGGAGACCAGCCCTTTCGTAAGCGTGGTCTTGCCGCTGCCGAGATCCCCAGTAAGCAGCACCAGCGCAGGGGCGGATAACGTCTTGGCGAATGCCCTGCCCCAGGCGGCGGTCTCTTCGGCGGACGCGGTGGTAACGGAAGCGAGTATCTTTTCGGAGTCAGACAATTTGCTGCAACTCCTCGAGCAAGGCGCGCCGCGCGGCAGGCAGAGCATTGACCAAGTCACTCGAAAGGAGCCCGGAGACGTCGGTGGTGGCAGTGGCGACTTCTGCGGCTTTGCCGTGCAGATAGACGCCCAGCGTTAACACGCGGAGCCAATCCGCCGTGCCGAATTGCGCGGTCAGCGCGGAGAGAAATCCCGTGAGCACATCGCCGGAGCCACCTTTCGCCAAACCAGGATTGCCGGTGGTGTTGATGAAGAGATTGCCCGAAGGATCGGCCACGACGGTGTGAAAGCCCTTCAGGATGATGTGGACATTCCAATCGCGCGCCGCGTCTCGGGCGATGTTCAAGCGATTCGCTTGCACCTCGTGGATCGATTTACTGCAGAGCCGCGCCATTTCGCCGGGATGCGGGGTGATGGCGAGAAATTGCGCTTTGCGCTCGCGGAGCTTTTCCGCGCTGCCGGCGAACGCGTTGAGGCCGTCGGCGTCGAGGACCAGCGGAGCTTCGATACTCTGCACCACGGCACGGATGAACTCTTGCGTTTCCGGCTCCGTGCCTAGTCCCGGACCCATGCCGATGACGGCGCGCTTGGCAGCTAATTTTGCAAAGTGCCCGCTGGTCCAATTTTTTGCCGCGACGGTGCCACGTGTGGTGGCGGCCAGTGCCTCGGTCATGTATTCCGGGTGGGCCGCAGCGACCATCGGCAGAGCCGCTTCTGGCGTGGCGATGGTGACTAGCCCTGCGCCGCCGCGCAGCGCAGCGCTTCCGCAGAGAATGGCCGCGCCCGTTTTGCCGGTCGCGCCGGCCACCAACAGGGCGTGGCCGTAAACGCCCTTGTTGGAATCCCATTTGCGAATCAGCGGAAGTTTGGCAAATTCGGCAGACTCGGCCCAACGCAAATCGCTCTTGCCAACTTCTTCCACCAGCGCAGGCGGCGAGCCGATTTGCACCACGTCCAGCGCACCGCAGCAGGCCGCGTGCGAGGATTCGAGCTGCCCGATTTTCGGCGCCGTAAACGTTACGGTGCGATGCGCGAACAGCACCGGTCCAGCCGGGGCCTCGCCATCCGATGGCAGGCCGCTCGGCGTGTCTACCGCGATAATCAGCGCGGGTCGCGGCGCGGTGGCATTTTGCGAGACGCGATTGGTCTCTTCAATGGCTTCGGCGATTAAACCTTCGGCGGCTCCGCGCAGCCCGGTGCCGAGCAGCGCGTCCACAATAACTTGTGCCTTGCCGATGGCGTGGCGCTTGGCGCTCCAATCGTCCGCGCTGTTGATCATGCTGGTAGCTCCGCCGATGTTCCGCCAGCGCTCGAAGTTCGTGCCCGCATCGCTATCGGATTGGGGCTCCGTGCCGAAATACCAGACGCGTGGATCGCGCCCAGCTTCCTTCAAGTGGCGCGCGCACACCAGTCCGTCCGCGCCATTGTTGCCTTTGCCGCAGAGCACTACGATGCGGCGCGCGCGCTGCGGCGGGCACAGGCGCAGGATGGCATCGGCGACGCGCTTGCCCGCAGCTTCCATGAGTTGAATGCTGGGAATGTGCTGCCGCTCGATCGTGAGGCGATCGACTTCGCGCATTTCGGAAGCCGTGAGCGGTTTCATGGGCGTTGAAAGTGTGCGATTTTACGAGGGCAGCTCATCAGCCTTTGCCTAAACGCTTGCATTCGAGATTGCGCCGAAACCGCGCGCAGTCCCCCACGGCGGGGCGCCACTACAAAGTTAGTCCGGTCGCCACAACGTCCTAAACACCCACAACGTTCTAAACACTTTAGAGCATCCAACCGCCGCTTACGTTGATCACTTGACCGGTTACGTATTCGGATTCTTCGGAGGCGAAAAAGGCTACGGCTGAGGCGACATCCTCGGTCGTGGGCGGGCGGCCAATCGGGAAACGCGCGTCGCGCACTTTGCGCGCTTCGTCGATGGTCAGTTCGTTTTCGTCCACGCTGGAAGGGTTTACCACATTTACGGTGATGCCGTTTTTCGCTTCTTCCAGTGCCAGCGAGCGGGAGAGGGCCACCACTGCGGCTTTGGCGGCCGCGTAGGCGGAAATCTTCGCCTGACCGAAGGCGCGTTCCGCGCCCACTGCGCCCATGTTGATGATGCGGCCCCAACGCGTCTTACGCATGTGCGGCAGCACGGCGCGGCTCACGTACACCACGGTCATCAGATTGGAGGAGAAGACGCCCTTCCAATCCTCGAGCGACGATTCGCTGAGCGTGCCCCAACGAAAATCGCCGACGTTGTTGACGAGCACGTCGATGCGGCCAAAGCGCTCGACGACTGTTTGCACGAGTTGCTCGGCACGCGGGGCATCAGAGATGTCCGTCTCGACGGCCACGCAATCGGCGCCGGCGGTTTGCAGTTGGCGCAGCGTCTGCTGCGCGGCAGCTTTGTTGGAGCGATAGGCGATGGCGACGCGCGCGCCTTCCTTGGCGAGACGTGTGGCCACGCCACGGCCGATGCCGCGGCTGCCACCAGTAACCAACGCAACGCGATTGCGCAGTTGCATGCTTTCCCCTGAAGGAATATGTCGCGCAGCCAGTATAGCTTAGCGCCGGAGTTTGGCGCCAAGGCAAGAGGCGCGCAGCGCAAGATGCCAGATTCCACCAGCGGCAGAGGACGAGCTTGTCCCCTGTGGTTTCGTGTAAGTGTTCATTCTGCTGGAGATGAATTCCTTTGTTTTGATACAGATTTGTAAGTGTTCATTCTGCGAGCTTTATTAGCTCTGGTTGTTTATAGATGTGATATCTTTAAGGATGGAAATTTATGTCCAAACAGGCATGGATATATTTTTCGGACCTCGGAAACAAGTGCGCCGTTTTGGCGGTTCTACGTTCGGATCGAGAAGCTAAATTGTTCTTACTGAGTGACTTACGTTCGGGAAATTACCAGCGGTCAGGCACACTTCTCTACAAGAAACATCGTACACGTTTTGGCTTAGTTTGTCAAGAGAAATTTCAGGGCATCACGAGATAAGCGGATTGGGGCGTTTCCGCACTCCGCTTACTACTAGCGCAAGCGAGCAGCAATCACCGTCATGTCGTCGGCTTGCTCCGGCGTGCCCGCCCATTCTTCCACCGTGGCCATCAAGGACTCGCAAACCTCGCGCGGCTTCAGCGTTTGTACACGAATGGCGGCTTGCTCGAGGCGCGGAATGCCGAACTCCTCGCCGTAGACGTTTTCCGGTTCGATCAGGCCGTCGCTGTAACCGATCAGCAGCGCGTCCCCTGGAACATTCACGGTTCCCTCTTCGTATTCGTACTCCTCGATGATGCCCAGCACCATGCCGCCTTTGTCCAGATGCACGGCTTCCGCCGGGCCAAGCAGGAACGTCGGTAAATGGCCGGCGTTACAGTACCGCAGCGTGCGTGCGGCGCTATCGTAGATGGCGATGAAAAAGGTAGCGAAGCGATCGTCTCCGGTGTTGCGCACCAAATGTTTGTTGAGACGTGAAACCAATTCCGAGGCGCTCAGGGTTTCACTTCCGGGCGCCAGCATTTGGCTGCGCAGCGCGGCTTGCAGGCTGGCCATCAGCAAGGCGGCGGAGATTCCCTTGCCGGAAATATCGGCGATGGCCACGGCGACCTTTGTGTCGGTCAGTTGGATAAAGTCGTAGTAATCGCCGCTGACCGCGCGGGCAGCTTTGCAGATGGCCTCGATTTCGACGCCGGGCACGCTTGGAATCTGCCGCGGGAAAAGCTGATTTTGCACTTCGCGCGCGATGGAGATTTCGTTTTCGAGGCGCTGGCGGCGCGTTTTTTCGTCGATGAGATTGCTGACCGAGCCGGTCATCTCGTTGAACGATTCGCCGAGAACGCCGAGCTGGTCCTGGCGGTCGACGCGCACGCGATGGGTAAAGTCGCCGGACTGCACATAGCGCGTGGCAGCGTACAGATCGTCGACGGCGGTGGTGATGCGCTTGGTGAGCACGATGCCGGTGAAGAGCGCGGCCGCCTCGATGAGCAGCAGCGCCACAACCACCAGGATAAACGGCAGCAGGTAAATGATGCCGAGTTCACCGATGGAGGCAAAGATGCGGGCGTTGAGGCTGGAAGGCCGCGCGTTAAAGGAGGCGACCACCGGCCAGGATTTCTGCACGCCCTCGCCTTCCTTTACATAAACCGCTTCAAATTTAGAAACGCCGTTGACGATAGGGTCGAGCCAAGCGAGCTTGGGCTGCAGCACACGGTTACGCGCGCTGACGCGCCGCACGGCGGAATATTTTACGTCACCGAAGGGGTACAACACGCCGGCAGGTCGGCTGACGTCGTAGCGCTCCAGCAAGTCCAGGTGCACGACGCCCAGGTCTGGCGCGAGCGTGGCGAGAAATTCCGGTGTGACCGGAACGCGCAGCGTGACCACACGGCGGCCGCGCGGCGTCTCAATTTCGCGCAGGCCCACGACGGAGAGTCGCTCGCCCTGCTGTATGAGACCGGCGAAGCGGCGTACCGTCGGGCCCGCCACCTCGTGCAGAAGTTTCGGGTCGTCGGCGTATTCGATTTTCAGGCCGGGCAGCTCGGGGCCATAAACCACTTCTTCCTGCGAGGCGACGATTGCTTCGGCCATGGCGCCGGAGATGCCGGAGTTGGCCGTGCTGCCGAGAGAGCTGGCGATCTGTTCGGCGCCCTCGGAGACCATCTCGACGCGGTGCTGCAGGTCCACGTAAAGGAGATAGCCGCCCAGTTGGGTGTACAGAATCATGAGCGAGAAGCCCGCCAAGGCGACGACTAGCATGACGGGCACGAGCGCGATAAAGAGGTACGCGACGATAAGGCGGTCGCGCAGACGCCAGAGGAGGCGGCCGCGCCACAAACCGATCATGCGGATGAAGAGATAGACGGCGGCGATGGCGCCCAGGAATTTCAGCAGGCTTAGCGCACCGCCGGAAAGCCCGAGCACGTAGATGACGGCACCCACGAGAAAGAGCGCCAAGGCGACAAGGTCCAGGCGCGACAGGCGCCGGAGGAAAGATTGCAGATTTGCGCGGAAGGGGGTCATCACCTGATGGATAAGATTCTAGCTTACCTGAGAGGTTGCATGGCTGGGCTCATGCGACGAGGCTGATATTCTTTGAGCCGGCGCGACGCTGCTAACGCAGTAAGGCGTCAAAGCCCGCCTGCACAAAATGACGGTCTAGGGCAAGCGCTGCGGTGAGTTGCTGCTCTTAAATGATATCGAACAGCTGGCTGGTTTGCGGGTAAATCGCTATCTCCGAAGGCTTTCGCAGCAACGAGACGTAGTTAGCCACACGGGGACGCAAGGGGTTTTCAGAGTCACAGCAGGCGTTCAGGAGTTCCACCTACACCATCTCACTGGTTACGATTTGGCGCGGTTGGTAGAAGTTCGAAAGCTCAATCGCCTTCTGGTGGAGAGCGTCGCGACCGCTTAGAAGAGCAAGCCAGTAAAACGGTGTCAGCGAATTCTCGAACCATCGGTGGCGTTTCGGAGTGCCATAGAGGTAATGATCGTGGTTCTGACCGAAGTCCGTGGGGATCTTATCCCACTCAGAATCGGGGATGTCCCTGGTGCACTCCGCCGCTAGAGTCGCCAAATTCGTTATTTGATCGGTGTGGGGAGGCCCCGAGATATTTTCATCTGTGCCATTTTCGCGCTGTTGCAGAAGTTTTAGGCCGGCGAGGAGGACTTCGTCGGCAGAGGTGTAGCGGCCGGTGTTTAGCTGCTCATCGATTAGGCGGGCTACGTCTGGGTTGGTGATGGTAATGGGACGCCACCTGATTCGTGGTTCATCAGATGTTTTGGCCGCGGGCGTCCCGGTTTCACCGGGCAAGCAAGAAAGAAGCGGGAGCTATAAGTCTGAAGCAACGCGCCCGCCTCAGAATGCGGCCGCTACAACGGCAGAAGCAGGGGCGCTACACGCGATTGCGGACTTTGCTGTGCTTCACGCCGTAGGTGAAGTAGATGACCATGCCGATGACCAGCCACACGACCAGGCGGATCCACGTCAGCGCCTTGAGGCCGGACATTAGCCCAAGCGAGATTAGCATGCCTAGGATTGGGACTAGCGGGACGAGCGGAGTACGGAATGGACGGTTTAGGTCCGGGCGGCGCACGCGCAGGATCCACACGCCGGCGCAAACGATGACGAACGCCAGCAACGTACCGATGCTGACGAGTTGGCCCAAATCGCCGATGGGGACCAAGGCAGCTACGAAGGCCACCAGGACGCCGACGATGGCGGTGGACTTCCACGGGGTGCGAAAGCGCGGATGAATTTCGCCGGCCCATTTCCATAGCAGTCCATCGTTGGCCATGGAATAAAAGACGCGCGACTGGCCGAGCAGCATCACGAGCATTACGGTGCTTAGGCCGGCGAGCGCGCCGGCGTTCACTACATAGCTTCCCCACTTCACACCCGTTTCGCGAATGGCCAGCGAGACTGGCGCGCCGATGTTCAGGCGCGAGTAGTGGACGGTGGCCGTGAGCAGGCCGCAGACCACGATATACAGAATGGTGCAAATGGTGAGCGAGCCGAGGATGCCGATGGGCATATCCTTCTGCGGATTCTTGGCTTCCTGTGCCGCCGTGGAGACGGCGTCGAAGCCAATGTAGGCGAAAAAGACCACCCCGGCGCCGCGTAAAACGCCGGACCAGCCGAACGAACCGAAAGATCCGGTATTGGGCGGCAGGAAAACCCGCCAGTTGTCGTGCGCGATCTGCGGATTCTTCATCAGGTACGCGCTGGCTACGGCGATAAAGGTGAACACGGCGGCCAGCTTGACGAAGACGATCGCGGTATTAAAGTTGGCGGATTCCTTGATGCCGATGATCAGGATAATGGTCACCGCGATGATAGCGAGGAAAGCGATGAGGTTGAATTTGGCGGTGGCCATCGGAAGATTGGCGAGGTTTACGCTGGCCATTTTCAGGGTGTTGAGCGGGATCCAGCGGCCATCGAGAAATACCCACTTTGCGCCGGGCACGTCGCAGATTTGCGGCGGTAAGTTGATGCCGTAATCCTGCAGGAAGGCGATGAGTGTGCTGCTCCAGCCGCTGCCGACGGTGGCGGCGCCGAAGGCGTATTCGAGGATCAGATCCCAGCCGATGATCCAGGCCACGATTTCACCGAGAGTTGCGTAGCCATAAGTGTAGGCGGAGCCGGCGATGGGAATCAGCGAAGCAAATTCCGCGTAGCAAAGTCCGGCGAAGACACAGCCGACGCCCGCGAGGACGTACGACAGCATGATGGCCGGCCCGGCATACAGAGACGCTGCGGAACCGGTGAGCACGAAGATGCCCGCGCCGATGATGGCGCCAATGCCCAGGGTCATTAGATTGACGGGGCCAAGGGCGCGCTTCAGGGCGTGTTCGCCGGTGTCGCCGGCCTCGTGCATCAGCGTGGTGATGGACTTCGTGGCGAATAAAGGGTTGCCCACGCAACCTCCTCTGGAATTGGTTGGTAATGCGCGCTAAGAACGATGCGACAAAACTGCGCTGCTTTGAAATTTTGCCCCTGCCAATTTGGCCGCCATTGTACGGGTGCGGCGCGGTTCGTGCCACTGGTAAATCGTGACTGCTAGTGGCGCGACGCGAAAAAGTCAAAGGCAAAAGCACGGGTCTGAAGACCCGCCGCTACAACGGCAAACTTGGCTCGCGGTGCTCAGGGCGCCGGAATGCCCGGCTTGCTGCGTTTCGACCACAGCCAGTAGACCGGAACGCCCAGGAGCACGATGACCAGGCCGGGCCATGCGGTTTGCGTGCGATAGAAAAGTAAAACGCACAGGATGGCGGAGGCGGCCAGGATGTAAAACAGGGGGAGCATGGGATAGAGAAAAGTGCGATAGGGGCGGTCGGCGTTGGGACGCTTTGCACGCAGGACCATCACGCCGGCAACCGTGAGGATGTAAAAAATGATGGCGGAGAAGACTACATAGTCGAGCAGGTCGCTGTACAGATTGCCGTAGGTGACGGCTCCCGAAGCGCTTACGTGTCTGGTGCGCATCAGGATCAGAAGCGAGATCCAGATGCCTTGAAAGCCGAGGGCGATGGCCGGGACGCCGCGCGAGTTAAGTTTGCCGGTGGCTTTGAAGAAGAGTCCATCGTGGGCCATGGCGTAAGAGACACGAGCACCCGCGAGGATGAGGCCGTTGTTGCAGCCGAAGGTGGAGACGATAATGGCGCCGGCCATGATGAGCGCGCCCACCGGCCCGAAGATGGCTTGCAGCGCCGCGGTGGCTACGCGGTCGTCTGGCGCATTCTGGATTTGCGCCAGAGGCAAGGCGCAGAGATAGGCAATGTTCGCCAGGAAGTACAGCACCGTGACGATCACGGTGCCGAAGGCCATCGCCAGAGCCACATCGCGCTTGGGATTTTTTACTTCGGCGGCGGTGAAGCCGATATTGTTCCAGGCGTCGGAAGAGAAGAGCGAGCCAACCTGGGCCACGCCGAAGGCCACGAAAAGACCGAAGACCCCACTGGCTGCGGTGGTGGTCGGAAACATCCGCGTGAGGAAATTCGCGCCGGGCGCGATGAGCACGGGATTGCGCACCGTCCACAGATGCGAGAAATTGTCCGTGATGGCGGCGTGGTTGTGGGCCACGAAAACGCCCAGAAAGATCACGCCGAGAAGCGCCAGCGTCTTCGCGGAAGTGAAAATGTTCTGGATCCATTTGCCGAGGCGCACGCCGAGCGTGTTCAGGAAAGTGAGGAATAGGACCAGGATGATGCCGACGAGTTGTTGTACGGAAAGGCTAATGGCGTAACGCGAGCCTAGCGCGATGGGCGCGACGATGAAGGAGTTGGGGGAAACGGCTGGAAAGAAAATGCCGAGGTAGCGCGCGAAGCCGACCGCCACCGCGGCGATTGTCCCTGTCTGAATGACCAGGAAGAGCGTCCAGCCGTAAAGAAATCCCCAGAGGGGCGAATACGCTTCGCGGAGATATACATACTGGCCGCCGGCGCGAGGGAACATGCCGGAAAGTTCGCCCGAAGACAGCGCGGCCGCAACAGTCAGCACGCCGGTGAGGACCCAGGTGAGCAGCAGCCCCCCGGGAGAACCCGTGAGGCGGCTGATATCGGCGGAGACGATAAAAATGCCGGATCCGATCATCGAGCCGACCACAATCATGGTGCCGTCGAAGAGCCCGATGGCGCGGACGAAACCATGTTCGCTGGCGACTACCGGAGCGGCGGGCTGGGCGCTGGTGGACATAGTTTGCGGGTTAACTGAGCCAAACGTCCGTGTCGGAGCGATTCCCTGCACGCGGGACTCTTTCCAGAGCGGCGATGAATTGCGCGGCGCGTGCGGCAGGATCGGGCGCCAGCAAGACATCGCTGATGACAGCAACAGAGTCCGCCCCAGCGGCAATCATGTCCGGCGCACGCTCCAGCGCAATACCGCCAATCGCGACGATGGGCTTATCCGTGAGCAACCGCGCTCGGCGAATCAATTCGGCGCCGACCACAGGGTCAGGATTGGCCTTACTGCGCGTCTCGAAGATCGGCCCGAGCGCGATATAGTCCGCCGTTGACGCCGCGGCGGCTCCGAACTGCTCGAGATTGTGCGTGGAGACGCCGACGAGCTTGCCTTGCTGCGATCCCGCAGTCGCATCCACGGCCGACAACTGCGCCATCGCCGCACGCGATTGCTCCACGCTCAAATCGTGTTGCCCTACGTGCACCCCGCTGGCCCCCGCCATCACCGCCACATCCGCCCGGTCGTTCACAAAAAACAACACGCCCTGCGGGCACACCGCAGCCGCAATAGCGCGAGATTTTTCCAGCAACTCGCCAGCGTCGGCGTGTTTGTCGCGATACTGCAGCAGACGCACCCCGGCGGCTACGAGCCTTTCCGCGCACTCAAGTTCGCTTTGCTTCAGCGTTTGTTTGATCAATGAAGCATCAAGTATCACATACAGGCGGGGTAGGACAAGACGCTTCACGGCCTTATTTTCCGTTCGTTCCCAGCAATTTTTCGATGAAGTGGGTGTCAAAGTTGCCGCTGGCAAAATCCGGGTCCGCCAGGATGCGCCGCTGCAGCGGAATCGAAGTCTTGATCCCCTCGATCACGAACATCTCCAACGCGCGCTTCATACGGCCGATGGCTTCGCCGCGGTCGCGGCCCTTCACAATCAGCTTGGCGATCATGGAGTCGTAGTACGGTGGTATGACCGCATCGGCATACGCCGCGGAGTCCACACGCACCCCCGTGCCTCCCGGCGCCTGAAACGTGGTGATGCGCCCTGCAGAAGGTACAAACGTGACGGGATCTTCCGCGTTGATGCGGCACTCGATGGCGTGGCCGGAAAACTGGATTTCGCCTGCGGCGTCAGCCATTTTTTCACCCGCGGCGATGCGGATCTGCGCCTTGATTAAATCCACCCCGGTGAGCAATTCCGTCACCGGATGCTCCACCTGAATGCGCGTGTTCATTTCGATGAAGTACAGCGAACCGTCTTCATCCATCAGAAATTCCACGGTGCCAGCGTTCGTGTAACCAATATTCTGCAGCGCCTTGGTGACTTTGGCGCCAAACTCCTTACGCCGTTTCGGATCCATCACCGGCGACGGCGATTCTTCGAGCAGCTTCTGGTGCCGCCGCTGGATGGTGCATTCACGTTCGCCCAGATGAATCACTTTGCCATACTGGTCGCCCAGCACCTGAAACTCGATATGCCGCGGATGCTCGATGAACTTCTCGGCGTATACGTCCGGATTGCCAAAGGCCTGCTGCGCTTCGCTGCGCGCGGTCTCATAGGCGTTTAAAAGTTCGTCCTGCTTGCGCACCACGCGCATCCCGCGACCGCCGCCGCCTGCCACCGCCTTCAGGATCAGCGGGTACCCAATATTTTTGGCTTCCTTGGCAAGCTGCTCTTCGCCCTCCACAATGCCCGCGCTGCCGGGAACCGTCACCAGCCCCGCTGCGGTAATTTCCCGCCGCGCACGATCTTTCTCGCCCATCATTTCGATCACTTCGGGCGTCGGCCCAATAAACGTAATCTCCGATGCTTCGCAAACCTTGGCGAAATTGGCGTTCTCGCTCAAAAAGCCATAGCCCGGATGAATGGCGTCCACATTGGTGATCTCCGCGGCGCTGATCACCTGCGGAATATTCAGATAGCTCTCGCTGCTGCGCGCCGGCCCGATACACACGGCCTCATCGGCAAAGCGCACGTGCAAGGAATTGCGGTCGGCCTCCGAATACACCGCCACGGTCGAGATGCCCAGCTCTTTGCACGCGCAGATAACCCGCAGGGCAATTTCCCCGCGATTCGCTACTAGTATTTTCTGGAACATGGATGAGGGGCCGTTACCGCTTGCGGCCGGGGCGGACTCCAAACAGCGGCTGCCCGTACTCGACAGGCTGACCATTTTCGACAAACATGCGGACGATTTCTCCGCTGACGTCCGATTCAATCTCGTTCATCAGTTTCATGGCTTCCACGATGCACAGCGTCTGACCTGTCTCCACAACGCTGCCCACTTTCACGAACGCTTCGGAGCCAGGACTGGGCGATTCGTAATATGTGCCCACGATAGGCGACTTCACCAAATGAAGATCCTCGGTCGAGCGTGCTTCCGGCGCCCCACCGTGTCCTGCGCCCGCCCCCTGCGCGGCGCCGCCACCCTGCGCCGCTGCACCGTGCGTTTCGCCCGCGACAATAATCTCCGGCATCCCGCCGCGCGGCGGCGCGGTGAGATACACACCCTGCGCCGGCTTGCGCAAACGTATCCGCAAGTCGCCTCGCGAATACTCAAACTCTTCCAGGTTATGCTCGGTCATGAACTGCAACAGTTGCTCGATCTGGGCGATTTCCGGGTCCGCGAACGTCGCGCGGCCTGCGGTTTTGGGGGACTTTTTTCGGTTCATGCCTGTTTTTTAAAGCTCGGTAAAATCCCGCGAAACGCGGGTCAAAACTTCCGTGCGGTTTTCGTGCACTACTACATCGTCTTCAATGCGGATCCCGCCGACACCAGCGAAGTACAGTCCCGGCTCGATGGTAATCGCGTTGCCGGGCTCCAGCCGCCGCGTCTGGCCCTTGGCCACGCGGGGATCCTCGTGGACCTCCAAGCCCAGGCCATGCCCGGTGCTGTGCACGAAGTAGCGCTCGAGCCGGTGCCCTGCCAGGACATTCCGCGCCGCGGCATCGACGTCCCCGCAGCTTGCGCCATTCCGAACCGCAGCAATCGCCGCCCCTTGGGCTTGCAGGACCGCCTGATACCAACCGCGCACGCGCGACGACGCCCGCCCCACATAGTATGTTCGGGTGATGTCGCTGCAATAGTGCGCGAGTATAGCACCCAGGTCCAGTACCACCAACTCATTTTTCCTCAAGCGTTTGCCGGTAGCCCGCGCGTGTGGCAGCGCGGCGCGCGCGCCAAACGCCACGATGGTCTCAAACGCCGTGCCCGAGGCGCCGCGCTTCCTCATCTGATATTCGATCTCCGCAGCCACCTCAAACTCGCGGATGCCCGGCTTCAGCATCCCAGCCGCCAGGCTCATCACTTCGTCTGCCACGCGGGCTGCCCGGCGCATTGCGGCCAGTTCTGCCGCATCTTTGCACATCCGCAGGCCCGACACTAACCCCGGCGCCGCGCGCCACGCCACGCGCTTCCCTGTCGCTTTGCTTAGCGCGCCACGCTGCGACACCATCAGTTGTGTCGGATCGAAGCCTACATGCCGGCCACGGCTAGTCCGCAAAAAATTGCCCGCCGCCGCGTACAGCGCCCCCGCCTGTCTAACGATTCTTACACCACTGCTTTCCGCACCGGCTTGCTCGACGAACCGCCCGTCGGTAATCAGCGTCGCCGCCGCGCCAGGCTCCCGAGAGATAATCAGCGCGCCCGAGTCCCCAGTAAAGCCTGTGAGGTAAAACCAATCGGCTAAGTGAGTTACCAGAAGACGGTCCAGCTTCTCCTGCGCCAGCCGAGTCTGCAAGGCCCTCCGGCGTTTCGCAAACACGCTGGTCATTCGTTCGTCTGGCCTCAAAGAATTAGTCTGCCTCAAAGAAAACGAGGAGACCGTAGTCTCCTCGTTTGGCTGCTAATCATTATATGCGATATCCGGAGCCCCTGAAAACCAAAGTCCCGCAAGCACCCGAATTATCCGGGTCAAATCACCCGGGTCAAATCACCCCGGTAGAATGCGCGGCGTCAGGAAGAACAACAACTCCTGCGACGTCACGTTTACCGTGGTGCGCTTGAAGAGGTTACCGATAATCGGCAAACTGCCCACGAAGGGCACCTCCTGAATATTAAGCGTCTGTTGGGTGACGATGATGCCGCCGATCACCACCGTGCCGCCATCCGCGACCAGCACCTTGGTCTCCGCGGACTGCGTATCGAGTGCCGGAATACCGGACACGCGGGGAATACCGGAGTCCACCTGGGTATTCTCGACCAGCACGTCCATGAAAATGGTGCCCTCCCCGGTAATCTGCGGTGTCACTTCCAGCTTCAGCACCGCGTCAATGTACTGCACCGAGATGGTGTTGTTGATGGTCGTCTGAATTGGAATCTTCGTACCTTGCTTGACGGTGGCTTTCTCGTTGTTCTGCGTCACCACCCGCGGCTTGGAGAGCAGTTTGCCGACGCCTTTGGATTCTGCCGCCGAAATGTAGAAGTCGATGGCGAAGTTCGGCGAACGATGCGAGAAGCCAAAGCCGCTGGTCGGAGCTCCCGCGCCGAGGTTGGTGTTGAGCGGGATACCGGTGGTCGCGCCGTTGCCGCTAGTCAGACCGGAGGAGCTGCTGACCGTCACGGGCGAAGCGGGGATGCCCGAGCCGGTCGAGACGCCGCTACCGCCCACCGCCGGATTGCCGCTGAAGAGCGAACGTCCGCCGGTTGTGGTGCCCGCAAAACCGAGTTCCGTACCGATGTCCTGCGCAAAGGAACGCGAGGCCGCAACCACGCGCGCCTCAATTTCCACCTGCTGGGATTTGCGGTCCAGCTGGCGAATCAGGTTGTCCACCACCGGAATCACCTGCGGAATATCGCGGATGATCAGCTGGTTCGAGCGATCGTCGGAAAGAATGTCGCCGCGCGAAGAGAGAAATTTCTTCAGCGTGTCTTTCATCAACGAAGCCTTGGCATAGTTCAGCACGCGCGTCACGGTCACCGGCGTAGTAGCATCCGCTTGCGCCTTCTCCAGGTCGCGCTGTGTTTCGGCTTCCTTCTTCAGCGTGTCGCGCGTGGCAATGCGCAGCACGTTGCCGTTCAGCTGCTTATCGAGGCCGTTGTTCTGTAAAACGATGTCCAGCGCCTGATCCCAGGGAACTTCATCGAGTACGATGGTCAACGTGCCCTTCACCGCGGGATCCAGTACCACGTTCAGCCCGCTGATTTCGTGAATCAGGCGGAAGAAATCCCGCAGGTCCACGTCCTTCAGGTTCACCGAAATAGGCTCGCCGGAATACTTTCCAGTTGGGTTTACCGTCGAGCCGGACTGCGTGGCCATGGTGGCCGCTGCGGTGTTGGCTTGCTGAATCGCTTGCTGCGAAGCCTGCTGGGCCGAGCTATCCGCCGGCCGCGCCGGCTGGCTGAACGAGCCGAAAGCCGCTGCCGGCTGCGTCAACTCCACAGGCAAGGAAAACTTCGGCGCCGGAATTTGCTGCAGCGCCTTGGCGGAACGCGTGGCCGCGAGTGGCTTGGCCTTCACGTCGTGGAATTGCGGGCGAGCGGCCGCTCCATCATTGTTCGAGGTAATGCTGGTCGGCGCCGGCGTCGCTGCCGGGCCCGCGGGCTGCGCGTCAAAATAAATCACCACCGATTCGCCGTCGCGCGCGATTTGGTACGGCGTCGCGGCCGTCAGGTCCACCACGATGCGCGCCACATCCGGGCGATACTGTCCCAGCCGCACACCGCGCACCGGCGCGGACACGCCGGGGATCAGCGTCTTCTCCACGTGCAACCGTGCGCCCGCAAAATCCAGCACCAGTCGCTCCGGGCTCTGCAGGCGGGCGGCGTGGACCTCCAGCCGTCCCTCGCCCTCGACGCGCACTGCGGCGCGCTCGGGGGCCTGCGTGATGGCCACGCTGGAAATCACCGCGGCGGTGGCCGTCGCTCCGCTCGGCTCGGGAGCCTGCGCCAGCACGGGGCTGGCCGCAAACGCCAGGCTCGCAAAAATTAAGCAGCCATACCGTAAAGCCGGCCGGGTCGTCTTCATTGCTGATCTCCTGCACCACTCGAGTAAATTCGTTTGTTTACCTGCCGTTCCACGGGCTTGCCGAACGCATCCTTACCCATCTCGTGAAACGAAACGCCGTCCATCGCTATCTTTTCCACTTTTCCGTCGTACAACTGGTCGCCTTCGCGCAAGAAGTACGTACGCGACTGCGGATTCGTCACCATCGCGATCATGCCGTTCGCGGATTTCACGATGCCGTCCAGCCGCAGCGTGCTCACCTGCAAGCCCGCTTTGCCCGGAGGCAAATTCTTCGAAGCCGCTGCCGCCGCCTGTTGCCGGCCGACCAGCGATTCAAACGGATCCCTGCGGCTACCGCGGCTAACCCCTTCTTGGTCCCCCTCGGGCGCTGGTGCCGCCGCCTCGGCGGGCTTCGCCAATTTCTTAGTGGTGGATTTCTTCGCGGGCTTGCCGGCGGCCGGCGCCGCAGACTTCGGCGGCGTCTGCCCCAGCAGACCAGGAGCGCTGGCCGCGACGAGAATCCCTAGGATGAGAGTTTTCACGAAACGCATAGTTCGCTCATTCCCGCTCAGGGTTTTCCAGCCGCTGCGCCAGTGGCCTTGGCTCCAGTTGCGGGAGCGCTGGTCTGGTCAGCAGGCTTGGTGAAAAATGTTGTTGCCGTGAACACCGCGGCCACCGTGGTGCCCGGCCGCAGCGGAAACTTCGCGCCGCTCTTCGCCGAGTCCGGATCGGTGAACGTCAGGTCGCCTACATTGATAATTCGCGAGAGGCGCGCCAGGCGTCCGAAAAAGTCCAGAATATTGAAGTACGGCCCGTCCGCCGCCACTTCAAACGGCATCTCGTAGTGATATTCCTTGGAAACCACTGCCAGCGCTGTCAACCGCCGCAACTGTACGTTCGACGCGCTGGCTGCGCCTTGCAACAGGCGAATGAATTCGTCGGTATCTTTTTCTTCCGGCACGATGGTCTTCAGCGTCTCCAGTTGCTTGGAGAGCGCGTCCATCTGCTGTTTCAATTCGCCGTACCGTTGCTGGTAAACCTGCAACTGAATCACTTCCTGATTTAGCTTGGTGCGCTCGATCGCTGCCTGGTCTTCCTGCGCCCGCACCGCGGCCACCGGAGAAATCGGCACGAATAAGCCCACAAGCAATAACACGATGGCCACCGCTACCCCGACCAGGATCTGGATGAACACCGACATATCGCGAAACGGATTGGCCATGGCGCGTTCTTAACCTTTCTTAGCCGGCACCGGCGCGTTGGCCGGCTTGCTCTGCGCCGCCGGAGGCGGCGCTATCTCAGCGGAAATTTGGAATAGGAACGTCTGCACCGCAGTGTTGTGGTCGTCCTGCTTGGATTCCTTGATTTCCACCTTCTGGAAATATCCCGAGCGTTTCATGGCCGTAATGAAATTGGCCACCGCGTTGATCGACGCCGAAGAGCCTTCCATGCTCAGCGTTGCGCCCTTGCGCGTCAGTGTGGTCAGCCACAGATTCTCCGTGCGCGAAACCGTGTCCGCGATCTCATCCAGCAACTCCTGGCTGCCGGTGCGGTCGCGCTGCAGTTGCTCGATGGTGGAAACCCGCTGCTGCAACACCACCTTCTGCTTCTCAAACGCTTCCACTTGCGCCTTGGTCTGCTCGAGCTGGGTTTTTTGCGCCCGCAAACTCTGAATTTTCGCTTGTTCCGCCGTCAGTTGGCTCTTGTATTGCGAATACATGTACAGCAGTACCAGGCATGCCAGCACCACGCCCGCCCCGATAAACAGCAGTGGCAACGCGGCGCCCGTATCCACCGGCCGCCGCGCGGAGCGGGGTCGAATCTGTCCGAGAAGGTTTATGCGGATCATGGCTAGTCGAAGCTCCTCAGCGCCAGCCCCACGGCAATGGCCAATCGCGGCGCCATCTCCCGAATCTGGTCGTCACTATGTTTGCTGGGATTGATCAGAATTTTTCGGAAAGGATTCAGCTCTTCCACCGGCATGGCGAACTCTTCGCGCAGCAGATCCACCAGCCCGGGCACCCGCGCCGTTCCTCCCGCCACCACGATGCGCTGAATATTCTCTCCGCTCGCCGTGGCCCGGAAGAAGTCAAAGGTCTTTTGGATTTCCAGCGTCAGAATGTCCGAGACGCTGCGCAAGATCTGCTGCTTCTGGTCATCCGTGACGCTGGGCAGGGTTTCGCCCTTCTTCAAGCGCTCCGCGTCTTCAAAGCTCAAATCGAGTTCCTTTTGCAGCGCATCCGTATACTGGTTGCCGCCCACGCTGACGTCGCGCGTAAACAGCGGAATGCCGCCGCGCACGATATTGATGTTCATCACGCTGGCGCCCACATTCAGCAGCGCCACCGTCTGCCCCGCATCCGGCTCGTAATTCACTTCAAAGCAATTCTGCAAACCAAATGCATCGATATCCACCACCCGCGGCGTCTTCCCCGCCTGCGCCAGCACGTTGGTGTGATTCAGAATCTTGTCTTTCTTTACCGCCACCAGCAGCACGTCCATCTGCGAGTCCATCGACTCCAGCAGCTGGTAGCTCAAATTCACGTCCGCGATATCGAACGGAATATGCTGGCTGGCTTCCGAAGGAATCCGGTCGTACAACTCTTCTTCCGTCATCAACGGCAAAGGCACGCGCTTGACGATCACCGAATGCCCGGAAACCGAAGTCGCCACATCCTTCGTCTTGATCTTCTGCGCATCGAAAATCTTCGTTATGGCGTTGGCCACCTGCGGCGCGTCCATGATGGCCCCGTCTACTACGGTGTCCTGCGCCAGCGGCTCCATGCCGTAACTCACCAGTTCATAGCCCGCCTTGGTGGACTTCAGCTCTACCGTCTTGATGGAACTCGAGCCGATATCCAGCCCCACCAGTTGCTTGTTCTTGCCGCCTAGAAAACCCATATTCCGGCCTTGTCCCCTCTCGCTCGCAAGGTGCTAACGGCGCCTTGCATGCGCCTGGCTCATCTTGCGTTCCATCCACCTGTCCAGGATTGTCTTACGCAGTTTCCAACGGTTCCCCAGCTTGAACGCAGGTATTTCGCCTTCCGTGATGTAACGGTACAGTGTGTCCGGCGAGATCCCCAGATATTGGGACGCCTGACGCACATTCATCACTTCGCGAGATTCCATCACGACCAACATCACCCCAGTACTTGGCTGCCCGTTTTTTCCGTCGCAACGTACACCTAAGACAAACCCTCGCGAATGCGAGAAGCGTTCCGTTGCGAATGTTTATGACATCCGCCCGCTCCGAGCGTCAAGGGATTCTCTACCGCAGTTGCCTAAGGAACACCTGCAATCACAGGCAATTCGGGGTGTATTGTGGTACCGCCACATCATATATTGCGTAGTGATGGTCCAAGTACCACTATTAGTGGTATTTTGCTCCCTCTATCCGCCTGTCCTTCCGGACGGTAATCCTTTGCCATCAGTTCCCCCCTCGGCCGCCTCGCCGTACTCTTTCGTTAGTACTTGCCCGTCGCCGCTACCCACCCCGCCTCGCGCTTTTCTCTTTCTCCTTCACCGCCTTTTCCCCGCCGAGCGCACGCCACTTACACAATTGTGAAACGTGAACCCTGCGCAATCCGTCCGATGTTGTGAACGAATGTACGGAACGAAATGCTGTGAACGAAAACGGAGCCAGCATTCGGAGGTATCCCCCATGCGACGCTTGGCACCAGTATTTTTCTTTTGCACGCAGGCCCTGCTCTTCGCCGCACTGACCGCGTCAGCATCGAACTCCAACGCCGGGAGCACCGCGCCACCCGGCAACTCCTGATTTTTCTCCGCTCCACTGCTAGATCCTGAGTAGTCCCGCGGCTCGCGAGCATTCCCGCGCGCAGCCACTCGCCGCAGCGTGTTGAGAAGTGTGCCCAAACAATCGTCCAACCCGCCGCAACACACGCGGCCCACTGAAGGAGAGAATCATCATGCGAGTATTTTTATCCTTGGCACTCTCAGCTAGCCTGGCCGCCTACGCGCAGCAACCCGCTCCGCAAGCGCCGCCACCCACGCAAGACGCAGCAAACCCGTCGCTTGCGAATTCCGCGCCAGCCACACCACCGGCAGCCCCCGTCACCATCCCCGCCGGCACACGCGTCCAGCTCTACCTTAGCAACCCGCTAAACTCCCGCACCGCACAAGTCGGCGACGCCGTTCACGCCGAAGTCGCCTTCCCCGTCGTCATCAACCAGCGCCTGGTCATCCCGCGCGGCGCATTCGCCGACGGCGCCGTCACCAAGGTGACGCGCCCCGGTTTCTCCCATCACGCCAACATTGCCATTCAATTCACGCGCATCCTTTTCGAAAATGGCTACTCCGTCTCCCTAACCGGCGCCACCGCGCAAGCCACCACCGCATCCCCGACCAATCCGCCGCAGCCCCCAGACGCGACGCCATCCTCGCGTGACGCTGTCGCCGCCGAGACTCCCGCGACCATTCCATCCTCCGCGCCCTTCGCCATGCTCTTCTTCCAAACGCCACCGCCCCTCCCGCCACTGCCCGGCCCGCCCAAGGGTTTCATCATCGGCGCGGCCGTCGGCGGCGCCGTCGCCATCTTCCTGCTCGTCTACGGCATCACCCATCGCGGCGGCGAAATCTACCTCCACACCGGCTGGCAACTCGACATGGTCCTGCAAACACCCGTGTCCATCGACGCCGACCGCGCCCTAGCCCCAATCCCCCAATAAAATTTATCCAACCGTTTCAACGCGCACGGGCAAGCCTTTGTAGGGGTCCAGCTTCACCCAGAGCGCTTTGCGCGAAGCGCCGCTGGACCCCAGCTTGCCCGGGCGTAAGCCTCGCCTCCCGCTCCTCTGTGAATCTCTGTGTACTCAGTGTCTCTGCGTTATCCTCATGCTTTTTCTCTTTCTAAACGCCCGCAACATCCGCCACCCACCGAAACTCCCCCGCCCATCCTCCGCCCCACCTCTTCGCACCTCCGACTCCATCACCCACCCAATCAAATCAGCACTGCGAATCGCATCTTCCACTGTCCGCGCGGTAGCAGTTCGCCGAAGCCCAGCCTCCGCCACTTCATGCCCCGCCAGCCCGCGCGTCACGTCTCCGCGCAGCGATTCGCGAATCCACTCCACCCCGCGCCCCAGCATCTCCCGCGACACATCCTCCAGCACCGTCGCATAACCCGCCACCGCCGCCGCCAGGGCAAACGCCGGCCCGCCAGTAATCGCCCCCATCACCGCAATCGTCGTGATTCGCAAGCTCCGCAGTGTATCGCACGCAACGACTTACTCAATACCGCGGCACGCCAGGATCAATCTCCGCCGACCACTGATCAATCCCCCCGCTCATCGACCGCGCCCGCTCCACTCCCTGCCCGCGCAGCCACACCGCCACATCCAAACTCCGCACCCCATGGTGGCAATAACAAATCACGTCGCCGTCCACATCCAGCTTCTGCAAATTCGCCGGTATCGACCCCATCGGTATCAGCACCGCCCCCGCAATCCTGCAAATGTGCGTCTCCCAAGGCTCCCGCACGTCCACCAGCAACACGTCCTCGCCGCTCTCCAGCAACGCCTTCGTCTCCGCCGACGTAATTTGCAGGTCATCCATAGCAGCTACTTTTCTGCGACCACATTTTGCACCGCGACACCTTGCTTCAATGAGGGTCCAGAGCTGCGGCAAGCCAAGAGACTCTGCCGCTTGCTTCACGAACCGCATCCTCAATCGTGCTCAATCTAGAGCCTTGGCCCACTCTTGTGGGTGCCCAACTATCTTCCTCGTGCAAAAAACGCCATTCCAGAAAGCCGAACGTTCCATCCGAGTTTTTATAAAAACACACTCGCCGTTCGAGATCGGAATCATAAATTACTTTAAGGGCATCGCCCTCCTGCATTCGCTTGCCGGTCAATTTCGACGCCCCATGTAGTTTCCGCCGACTCGGGTCTCCAGCGTGTGAATATTTTTTTAACCCCAACTCGTTTCCCGCCGCATCGTATTCTCGACAACCAGAGGCGCCCCATGAATCTCCCCAATGCACCCATCGCCAGCGAAGGCTTCTTCGTCACGCACTTCCTCACCGTGCGCGACCAGCAAAAATCCAAAGACTTCTACGTCCGCATTCTGGGCGGCAAAGTAATCAAATCCGAAAATCCCTGCTACATCAAGCTGGCGAACTCCTGGCTCATTCTCAATTCCGGCGGCGGCCCCACTCCCGACAAGCCAGAAGTCTTTCTCGAAACTCCTCCGGATCCCCATCGCGTAAGCAGCTTCCTCAACCTGCGCGTCGCCGACATCTGGGCCTGCTACAAACAGTGGAGCGAAAAAGGCGCCATCTTCCTCACCGAGCCCCTGGACAATCACGGCGCGGAATGGCGTTGCTACATGCGCGATCCCGACGGCTACCTCATCGAGGTCGGCCAATATACGCCAGCGTCCATCGACCGTTTCCATAATTTTGCCGGTTGATTCGCCAGCGTTTCAGGCTCAGGTTTCTACGTTAATCAGCAGCTATAATAGCCCGAGCTTCCGGAGGCACTGCTCTTGCCCAACCATCAGTTCCCTTTCCGCCTTGCGCTTTCGTTTGTGCTGGCGTGTTTCACCTGCGCCGCGGCAGGCGCACAGCAGCGCGCGACATCCGGCACCTTCGTGCTGCATAAAATGGCCGCACCAATTGGTACGGAAACCTACTCCATCGAGACGCAGGGCGCCGCCTACACGCTGACCTCGCATTTCCTCTTCACTGACCGTGGTGAGGCTGTGCCCCTCGAAACCACCTTCATGGCGAGCTCGGCGGATATGTCACCGCACTCATATGTCGCGAAGGGGCGGGCGTCGCGTGCATCCGAAATGGACGACAGCGTTACCATCGATGGCCATCTCCTCTCCATTTCACGAAGAGGCAAAACGGAAGCGCGAGAACCGAGTGAACCGTGGTTTATCACCGACGGCTACTCGCCTGTCGCCATGCAGGAGCAGATGATGCGCTGGTGGCTCATGCACGGCAAGCCAGCGGAGTTCACCGTCTATCCGTCGAATTCCAAGGTGCATATTGAGCCCGCCGGCACTCTCTCCGTCAGCGGACGCGCAGCACACGGCTACACCGTCGGTGGGCTCATTTGGGGAGTAGAGTCCTTGTGGATTGACGACGCGCAGAATCTGCTCGCCTTGGTCAGCACCGACGCGGAGTTCGATCATTTTGAGGCCGTGCGCGATTCCTACGAAGCGAGCTTAAGCACGTTCATCTCCGCCGCCGTCCAGGCAGACCTTGCCGCATTAGCGAAACTGACCGTCGCCGCGCGCATGGCTCCCGCTCGCAGGCTCGCGATCGTCGGCGCGACATTGGAGGATTCAACCGGTTACCCGGCGCTGCAGGACAGCGTGATTCTCATCGAAGAAGGCGTGATCACCGCCGCGGGACCACGCAGTCAAGTGCGTGTACCCAGGGATGCCACGGTCCTCGACGCCTCCGGCAAGTACGCCATCCCCGGTCTTTGGGACATGCACGCCCACTATGAGCAAGTCGAGTGGGGACCAATCTATCTCGCCGCGGGCGTCACCAGTGTTCGCGATGTCGGCAACGAATTCGACTTTATTCGGACCGTGCACGACGAGTTAGACCGTAAGCAAAATCCTGCCATCGGCCCGCACCTGGAGTTTGCCGGGGTCATCGACGGGACGGGGCCCATTTCGCTGGGTGCGGTTCTGGCGGACACCCCAGCGCAAGCGCAATCATGGGTGGAAAAATACCAAGCCGCGGGCGCGCGTCAGATCAAGGTCTACAGCTCCATCAAGCCCGACGTCCTCAAATCCATTACGGCGGCTGCGCACGCGCGAGGCATGACGGTGACCGGTCACATCCCAGAGGGCATGACGGCCATCCAAGGCATCAATGATGGGATGGACCAGATCAATCACATTACGTATGAAGTGCCCTATTTTTCACGCACAGTGTTCGATGCCGATGGCAAGCCGGACAACACCAAGCCCCCGGTCCTCGAATTGGATGGTCCGCGCGCAAAGGATTTACTCTCGACGCTGCAAGCCCACCACACGATTTTGGATCCCACCATGGCAATTTACGAATCATTTCTGAATACGAAACCACTGGACCAGCTTGAGCCTGGACTGGATCACGTCGCGCCCCAGTTGCGGGACGCTCTGGATAGTCCGCCGGTACCGGCTGCGCAGACCGCGTGGGCCATCGCCCGTTGGCAGGCGCTGATGGCTACATTACGCGCACTGCATGAGGCTGGTATTCCGATGGTGGCGGGCACGGACCAGACCATCCCCGGATATTCCCTGCATCGCGAGCTGGAAATTTACGTCGAAGCTGGTTTCACGCCACTGCAGGCGCTTCAGGCCGCGACCATCCAGGCCGCTCGAGCACTCGGCGTGGCAGAGGAATCGGGTTCTCTCGCGCGAGGCAAACGGGGCGATGTGCTGCTCCTCGACGCCGACCCCCTGGCCGACATCCACAACACCCGCAAAGTATGGCGCACCATCGCCGCCGGCGCCGTCTACGATCCCGCCCCGCTCTGGCGCAGCGTACAATTCATTCCCTAAGAGCTGTTCCACAACACTCGGGACATGTCCAAATCACGCCTCTCGCATCTATGCCGCAGAGCCGCTACCGTAGGTGCCTTTTTCATTCTGACCTGCAAGCCCATATCGTATTGCGGCTTCAAGCGTATCGATGTTTATATCCTTTAGAACTTTGAACCGAATGCAATATCCGGTCACGCTCGCCTGGCCTAGTTTTTTCCCATACGTTTTGGCTAAATGCTTCTTATCTTTGAGACCAAGAATATAGACAGAGATTCCGGTTTTGTTTCCGCTCACACCGATTTGAAAAGACTCTCTGCTTTTTCCATTGGCATATTTTATTGTGTGAAATCCGTATCCAATCGTAGGGTTGGAAACAGTATGATTTTTGCTGTCTTTACCATCGAAAAACCATAATTTGCATTTTGGTGACACTTGAAGTGTGNNCATATGTTCTGCTCACCGGTCGCGCGCGCGAGATTATACGACGTTTAATCCTTTTGAACCGCTCCCATTCTCTGTCACACCGGATACTAGAGGTTTTGGGTCACTCGACCGCGAGGGCGCCCTGCAAGCCGTTGTCGCGTGGGGTCTTTTCGGAATCCGCCGCCTTCGCCGGTCCCACCAGTTGCGGCAGAAAAAAGGTTCCCCGTAATCTGGGAACAGGCCCACGCATAACTTGGGGCGGTCTCTTCGCCGGATAGCGCATATTTTTTGTATCCTCCTTTTTACGATGGTCATCGTACCCATCGGATGGCAGGCATCATACCTGGTGCCGCTTACAAGAAGGAGGCACCATGAAGCTCGCAGGCAAGAAGGCTCTTATTACCGGAGGTAACAGTGGCATCGGCCTCGCCACCGCCCGTCTTTTCGTTGCGGAGGGCGCGCAGGTCGCCATTACTGGCCGCGACCAGAACACGCTCGATGAAGCGGTCGCCGAACTTGGATCGAGCGCGCGTGGCTACCGCGTTGACGTCACCATTGCGGAAGATCGCAAACAGCTCTTCGCAGCCCTGGCCAAAGACTTCGGGAAGCTCGACATCGTCTTCGCCAATGCCGGCATCTCGGGCCGGACTCCGACCGGCTCAACCGACGAGGCCATCTTTGAGAACGTCATCCACACCAACCTTAGTGCCGCTTTCTTTACGGTGAATTCCGCGGCCCCTCTGCTGAACGACAACGGCAGCATCATCTTTAGTGGGTCGGTGCACAACTATCTCGGGCAACCTGGCGTCGCCGCTTATGCAGCCACCAAGGGTGGTCTCGTATCGATGGCGCGTTCCATCGCTGCGGACCTTGCGCCGCGCAACATCCGCGTGAACGTCGTCGCGCCGGGCGCGATCAAGACTCCCATTTGGAAGCGCGGGCCCCGCGCCAATGCTTCCGCCGAAGAATCCGCTAAGTTGGCGAAGGCCTTCTCTTCTGCTGTTCCGCAGGGCCGTTGGGGCGAGCCGGAAGAAATCGCCAAAGCCGTGCTCTTCCTCGCATCGGACGATTCCTCATACGTCAACGCGGTCGAGCTGATTGTGGATGGCGGAGCCACGGGCGCCCCGTTTGGAGCTCCCATTATTCAGGACGTATTTAGGCCGCTCAGTAGCGCGGCGAAATCGGCAGAAGCTCACGCGGATTGACCCACTATTTTGGCACGACTTGCGAGGTTCCTCCGTGGTTGCTCCGTCCGTCGGAATTGTAGCCAGTCCTTGCAGGTTCACAGCAAAACCCTTATCAGGACTAGGAACTGCTTCATTTGCATTCCAAACTTGAAAAATCTTCCGATGAGGTTGAGGATGCCAAGGATGACCGCCCCGTGCCATGGGCCCCGCATCCGGGCAATGGACCTTTTGGCCTCGCGTCTTTAGGAGAAGATTCGCCATGTCGCATCATTTCGATACGCCTACCGCAAAAGAGGACCCCCGCATCAACATCTGCGACTTCTACTTGTTTCGCGGCCGCCCGGGCACCACGGTCATGGCTTTGACCGTGAATCCGAACGCCGGCGTCAGCGCGCCAGACACTTTCCGCGAAGAGGGTCTCTACGCCTTTCGCTTCGACACCAATCGCGATCTTCGCGAAGACGTCACCTTCAAGCTCCAGTTCGGCGCGCCCGCTCACGCCGATAGCGGCGAGCACATCCAGACCTTCACGGTCCGGCGCGCCACCGGAGCGGACGCTCTGCAGGGTGCCGCGGGCGAACTCATCGTTTCCGGGGGTACGGGACGCGTCGTGAAATCGGATCAGGACTGCCTGGCGTACGCAGGCCTCGCGCCCGATCTGTTCGCCGCCGACGGCGTCGGTTTCGGCGCCTTCAGAAAGGCTCTGTGGACCGAAAACCGGTTTGCGCCGGAGGCATTCCAGAATGGCCAGAATTTCTTCGGCGGCAAAAATGTCACCGCCATCGTTCTCGAGGTCCCCAGCAGCCTGATCGGCCGAGGTGCGGTCCACGCCTGGGCCACCGCATCGCTCTACGGGCACGCGCCGGAGGTGCAGGTATCGCGTTGGGGCCTGCCTATGATTACCCACATGCTGCTCTCCGATCCTTCGCTGCACGACGACGCGGCGGAAAAGTACAACCGCGCGGTCCCGGCGAACGAAGTGGCTCTGTTCTCCAAGCCGATCCGCGATTTCGTGGAAAAAGTCACCGCGCTCGCCCACTCTGCCGCCGACCCATCCGCCTACGCTACGCAACTGCTCACGCGCCTCTGCCCTGCGGTCCTGCCGTATGAACTGGACACGCCCGCCTCCTTCAGCTTTGCCGCCTTCAACGGTCGCGGCCTCGGCGACGACGTGATGGACGTGATTCTCACGCTGGTCACGAACACGGCCCTCGGCGATGCGGTGGCGCCCGATATGCGGCTGGTGCGTCCGGATTTTCCCTATTTTGGCGAGCCGCACCCTACGGCGGTCAGTTCCGCAAAGCAATGAGGGGGAAGGAGTGAGCGCACGGACGACAGCGGCGATCTGCGATTGGATGTACTTGCTCGCCGGCAGCCGGGAGCGAATCTCCAGTGTCTCCGGCAAGCGTGCTGCCCTGTCAACCGTCATCAGCAGCCAAATGGCGGGCTGCACACGCGTCGAGCTACGAAGAAACCTTCCGGGGTTGCCGATCCGTAGACCGCGATCCTTCGCGTAGCCACCGCATCGCGATTCGGCGTCGCTTCACTTCCCCTGGAACTTCGGCTTCCGCTTCTCCATAAACGCCCGAATCCCCTCCCGGCAATCCTCCGAGAGGAAACAGTGAATCTGCTGCCGCACTTCCATCTCCAGCGCATGCGCCAGTTCTTTTTTCTGCGCCCCAAAAATCGCTTGCTTGATCGCGCGAATGGAAACCGGCGGCCCTTGTGCAATCTTTTCCGCCAGCGTCTTCGCCGCCGCTTCCAGTTGCGCCGCCGGATACACATGATTCACGATCCCCAGCCGCAACGCCGTCGCCGCATCGATCATCTCGCCCGTGTAAAACATCTCCGCCGCCTTCGCCGGTCCCACCAGTTGCGGCAGAAAAAANNCGCAATATTCATCCCCGCGCCCGCCGCCGGGCCATGCACCACGGCGATCACCGGCTGTGGCATGGTGCGAATCTTCAGCACTGCCTGCATCCCCGAACGCAGCATCGGTTCGATCTGCTCCGTCGCCCCAGTCTCGCGCCCCTTGCCGATCAACCCCAGGTCGCCACCGGCACAAAAAGCCCGCCCCGCGCCGGTTAAAATCACCACGTGCACGCTGGGATCGTTTTCCAGCTTCGTGAACGCTTCAATCAGCGCCGTCGCCAGCTCATTATTCAGCGCATTTAATTTCTCGGGACGGTTCAGCACCAGCGTAACTACCCCGCCTTGCCGCGATTCCAGCAGTACCGGGGTTGGGGATACAGACGACGCGTGCGTTGCGGCCTTGGCAGACTCACTCATCGTTATCCTCCCCAATATCGTTGTTCGTTTCCGGCCCGCGCGCCACGCGCGCCACCAGTTGCGCCAGCTTGCGAAAATGTCCCAATTTTTCCGCCTTCCCCGTCTTCCCTGGTCCGGCCGTCTCCGGCAGCACGTACACCCGCGCGCCGTAAAGCGTCTGTTTCTGAATCCCAAACTTGCACTTCCGTTGCGCGAACTGTTCGTAAACCATCTTCCCGTTGAACGCCACCACGTGCGGCGCAAACTCTTCCAGCTTTTGCGATAGCACGATGCGTCCCTCGGCAAAATCCGCGCGCGTCAGTTCCTCCGTCGTTCGCGTCGGCCGCTTCACCAGGTCCGTCAACCCAATGCCAAATTCAATCACCCGCTTGTCGTCGTGATAGTCAAACGGCTCCGGCACCACCCCGCCCTCATACAACATCGGCCAGAACTGGTTCTCCCGTCCGGCATAGTAATGCCCTACGCGCACCGAAGACTCCGTGGGATTGCACCCCACGATCACCAGCTTCATGCCTTTGCGGAGATGGTCCGGAAGTGTTCGCATTCGGTCGTTCCACGCAAGCTTGCCACTTCGCCTTGTTACGTAAGGATTTTGGGAGAGGAGTACCTGTACAAACGCCGCGTGCCTGGCCTTTCCACCTGGCGATATTCGCCGGGACCGGCGCGGAAGCTGTTGCGCCGCGCCACGAATTTGCATCCGCTACCGCACCAAAACTGTATTTCTCCCGGTACACACCCGTCAAGCCCCGTGCTGTAACCGTTTCCATCTTTCCTGAGTCTCACGAACGAGCCAATACATCTAAGAGGAGGAATGGCAGAGGGGTGCGGTTGTGCTCTGTGCTACCTTTATGACTGAAGGAAATGGGAATGGGTCGGCGCCCGGCGCTTTGCCATGGGCAGCCCGAGGCCCCTTGGGATCTCTTACGAGCTCAAATCCACATCCGAGGCCGTCCACCATCGCGCGGGAAGACGAACACCTGCTCGTCGCTGCAGCGAAAGGCGGAGATCTGTCCGCCTTCAATGAACTGGTCAACCGCTACGAACGCAAAATCTTTCGCCTCACCATGAACATCACCCGCAACAAGGAAGATGCCGAGGATTCCATGCAAGAGGCCTTCCTCAAGGCCTATGCCCATCTCAAGGACTTTGCCGGCGATTCCCGCTTCTACACCTGGCTCGTGCGCATTGCCGCCAACGAAGCCCTCATGCGCCTCCGCAAGCGCCGCCCCAATCAATTCTCTCTCGACGAACCCATTCCCGGCGACAACGAAGAGCTCATCCCCCGCGACATCGAAGACTGGGGACCGAGCCCCGAGCAGCGTTACGGCCAGGTCGAAATGCACGACATCTTGTCCTCCGCCATCGACGATCTTGAACCCGGTTTCCGCACCGCCTTCGTCCTGCGCGACGTAGAAAATCTTTCTACCGAAGAGACCGCCAAAATTATGGGCATCTCCGTGCCCGCCGTAAAATCGCGCCTGTTGCGCGCACGCCTGAAGTTGCGGGAAAAACTGCATCGCTATTTCCGCAAGAACGGTAAACCAAATTGAGTCCCCATATTCACCAGCACGGTAAACCACAGTGAACTGCCAAGCCGCAACTCGCGAACTGTCGAATTACATCGACAACGAACTCGACGCTTCACTCCGCGCCGAACTGGAAGAGCATTTACACGGCTGCACCCACTGCACCGTAGTCCTAAGCCAGATTAAACACACGGTTGAAGTCTTCTGCGACGCCGAACCCGTAGCCCTGCCCCCCGACACCCGCCAACGCCTCTACGAAGCCCTCCAAAAAAAGCTCAACTCCACCCTCTAGTTGTGGCCGACAGCTAAACGACGAGCCGACGTGTCATTCCGAGGGCCGGCTTCGCCCGAGGAATCTGCTTTCAGAGGCAGCAGCGATACTGCTCTTCAACGTCGACCACCCTTGAGTCTACGAATGGCATTTGAATCTTGCTGCCTTGACTCCGCCAGCGTTGCGGCTGCTCTGATACACCACGATGCCCCCCGCGGCGCAACTCTCCGCAACCCCCACAATTCACTGCCATTATGAGCGCGTCCCACCCCCGCCGTACACCTAACCCCTTACGTTTGATAACGATCCAGCCTCAATAAAAAATCGCCATTCTAACCCATGTAGAATGATAACGATACAAATTGCTCCCCACGCAACCCCTTTGCTTTGATAACGATATGAAATACCCATAGGTATACCCAATCCTTACCCCTCCCCGTTCCAAAACGGGAGGGTGCGGCCGAGGCCGCGTTCCTTCGCCAGCGCGTACACCTTCGTCGCCACCGCCAAATCCCATGACGCAATCCCGTTGGACTTAAACAGCGTCAATTCCGAATCGCTGGACCGCCCAGGCACTTTCCCGGCGACTACTTCCGAGAGGCGCTTCACCCCTGTCCAGCACGCTTCATCGCCCTTGAAGGCGATGATCAGGTCCCCCGCCTCCTGCCGCGATTGCTCGATCGAGTCGACGACGATGACGTCGGCGCTGGCCACGGCTTCTTCGTCCAGTTCGCGCTTGTTGGCGTGGTTGGCTCCGATCGCGTTGATGTGCACGCCGTGCGCGAGGTCCGCGCCAAAGACCACCGGTTGCGAGGTGGTGGTGGCGGTGACCACGATGTCCGCTCCGCGCACGGCTTCGGCGGAGGTGGCGACTGGCGCGATTTCAAGATGCAGGCGCGCGGACATTTCGCTGGCGAATTTTTCGCGGCGCTCCTGATTGCGTCCGTACACACGCACGGCATCGAGTTTGCGCACCGCGGCAATGGCTTCGAGTTGTGTGCGGGCTTGGCCGCCGCTGCCGATGACGGCGGCGATGCGCGCATCCTGCCGCGCGAGGTATTTTGTCGCGACGCCGGTGGCCGCGCCGGTGCGCAACTGTCCCATGTAGTCGGCTTCGATCATCGCCAGCAGCTCGCCGGTTTGCATGGCGTAGAGCGGCACGAGGAAGCGCACCTTGCCGCGCGAATAGGTGTACTGCTTCATGGCGATATGCCCGCCGGCGTAATCGGCGGCGGCCATGTAATGAAAAAATCCGCCGCCCGGCAATTCAAAACGGCGGCGCGGGTGCACCACCACCTCGCCGGTGGATTGTTTGCGCGAAATTTCTTCGACGGCCTCGAGAGCCATGGACATGGTCAGCGTGGCGCGAACTTCGGCTTCGTTGATGTGCAGCGTCATTTTTGTTTGTGGCCTCTGTCTGGTGCGCTTGTGTCGGCGTGCTTATCGCCATGCTTGTGTCTGCGCGCTAACGTGCGGCGGACTTCGGGCGCGCTTTCGCGGCGGCCTTCCTGGGTTCTTGGTCGTCGCGAATTCTGCGGACAACGGTTTGAATCAGACGATAGACGCGCTCGCCCTTGTCTCCGTCCATCACGTGAAAGCGAAATTCCGGTTCATTCTTCGGACCTTTGTCGAGGCGGATGGGTAACGCGCCGCAGAGATCGTTTTCGATAAACGCGGTTTCGTAGCGGGTTTTACGGGCGTCCCAGGTGTACACGCGCAGGGTGGTGAAATCGCACGGCTGGCCGTCGGGCCCTTTGGCACCAGCGACTAGGTATTGCGGCTTATCTCCTGCGGGATCCGGGACGCGGTTGAGTTCAAACCAGGCGATGGGGCGGACGTTGGCGGAAGCGATACCCTCGGCGACCGGCTCGGGCAAGGCGTACTCGATGAAGCGGGCGATGACCCATCCGGCGATGGGGATGGTCTGATCGCCGGATTGCGTGGTGGTGTTGGTGTCGGCGCTGCGCGCGGTGGTTTCTCCCGGCGGGCGCGTAGCCAGGCCGCGGACCAGATACCATTCCTCTTTTTTGGCTTCCTGCGGCTCGGCGCTTTCTTTTTCGTCGGGGGTTGGCACCCAATCGGCGACGGCGCGGCCAACGACTTCGACGGCTACGCCACGAGCAAATTGGTAGAGACGCGGCTGGTTACGACCCGGCTCGACGCGCAGGTTGGTGGCGACTTTGGTGCGTCCGCGGGCTTGCACGGGCATGGGGCGGACATCTTCAAGGAGTTTGGCGCTGCGCTGCCAGAGATCGGGCTTCATGAGGTAACGGGTATCGACCCAGCCGACACCGTTGACGCCGGCGCGGACTTTGGTGGTGTCGTTACGCGTGGCCAAAACGTCGACGCGGTCGCCGTAGTGGAGGGTGGCGAGAGGTTCACGGACTTGCGCGACGCTGCTCCAGAGCGTGACAGAGCGCTCGGCGACGAAAGCTTCGCCGAGGGACTCGTGCCTGGGGCGGAAAAACCAGGCCAGCAGCGCGACCAGGCACAGCAGCGGGACGGCAACGAGCAGCTTACGCTTCATGGCAAGGGCAGGACGCGAACAAGGTGTGCGAGGCTCCGGGGAAGATTGTACCTGATTCCGGAGTTGCTACCGGCCGCGAGAGGGTGACGGGCGTGTTGTGAACGTAGGTGGCCGCAGCGCGGCGACTCAGGATTTTGAGCTACCAGGCAGGGAGCTTAACTCGTGGAAATTCAAAGGAAAGAGTTTTAATGAAAAAAGAAGTGGCGGGTGACGAGTCGCGGAAGAAACCGGCGAATATTGCGAGTATGGCGAGGTGCGTTGTGACAGCGCGGGGTTCGCCCGGAACCTGGAAAAAGCTACGCAACCACAATCGAAAAGAGCACGTGCGAAGTGACCTGATCCAATCAGGTGACGATGGAGGCGCTCGGCGCGGGGACGCCGGTCGGGGCTAGCGGGAGGACCATCCAGAGGATGATGTAGGCTACGCCGCCGGTGCCGCCGCAGAGGAAGAGCAAGGCCCAGATGAGGCGGACAACGGTGGAGTCGAGATCGAAATAGTCGGCGAGGCCGCCACAGACGCCGGCGATTTTGGTGTCGGTGCTGGAGCGAACGAGGTGTTTGCGCGGGGGCGGCGCATAAGTATAGGGCGGCGGAGTTGCGGCCTGAGCTTGGGCGGCACCGCAGCTATAGCAGAAGCGTGAGCCGTCGGCGATGTCTTTCTGACAATTTGGGCAAGTCATGAGAGGCCCCTTTTTTGGGCGCACCGAGGGCGCCGTTACCAGAATATACGAAGGAATATGGCGAAAAGTTTCCCGCGCGTCAAGCGTTCCAACGGAGCCGGTGTCCGAATTTGGGACAATGGTCGGCCGAAAACGACCATACCCTTCGACGCAACCCAAGGTAAGTGATTTACAATGTGGGTTTTCCTGTTGGCACGCGTGGTGCTGATAAACACCGGGGGGACAAGAAACATGTCATTTCTCCGCGATCTAAAAATTGCGTTCCATTCGCTGATGCGCAGCAAAGGGTTGGCAACCATAGTGGTCCTTACGCTGGCGCTGGGCATCGGAGCCAACGCGGCCATTTTCACGCTGGTGCGGGGAGTGCTGCTCAAGCCGCTGGTCAACCGTGACGAGAACCGGCTGATGTACATCCGCCAGAGCGCCCCCAGCCTGGGAGACGAGAACACGACGTTCTCGGTGCCGGAAATCAAGGACATCGAAGCCAGCGTGCACTCGGTGAGCGAGTTCGGCGATTTCTCGACCATGAGCTTTACGATGGTGGGACTCGGTGAACCTCGCGTAGTACAAGGTGGCGTCGTCGGCGGCACGTACTTCGACGTCATGGGTCTACGCCCTGTTCTCGGCCGCCTCGTCGGACCACAAGACGACGGTGCCAACGCCGCGGGCGTCATCGTGCTCACCTACCGCTTCTGGTCCACCGTTTACAAAAAGGATCCCGACGTGATAGGCAAAACCGTACGCCTGAGCAGCATCGGCGATCGTTCGGCGACGGTGATCGGCGTGCTGGAGCCCTCGGTGCCGTATCCCGCGGACACCGAGATTATCGGCAACTTGGTGATCAGCCCGCATCATCTTTCCGCCACCATGGTCACCGGCCGCATCCACCGGATGACCGAGCTGTTCGGTAAGCTGGCGCCCGGCGTCACGCTCGAGCAGGCGCGCAACGAGTTGCGCACGGTGTACGCCGCCATGCAGAAGGACCATCCCGAGGCGTACCCGGATAACGGCGGCTTCCGCGTTGATGCCAGAATGCTGCGGGACCAGATTACTTCCGGCGCGCGTACCGTTCTTCTCGTACTGCTCGCGGCTGCGGGCCTGGTGTTCATCATCGCGTGCTCGAACGTTGCCAACCTGATTCTGGCGCGAACGGTGCGCCGCGAGGGCGAACTCTCGATCCGCGCCGCGCTCGGCGCGAGCACGGGCGCGCTGCGCCGCATGTTGTTGGCCGAAAGCTTACTGCTGTGCGGAGCGGGTGCCGTCGTCG
Source organism: Acidobacteriota bacterium (assembly GCA_003161195.1). Classification (GTDB taxonomy): domain Bacteria; phylum Acidobacteriota; class Terriglobia; order Acidiferrales; family UBA7541; genus Acidiferrum. The sequence continues at coordinate 49,717 of PMOV01000150.1, forward strand.
CCGTCGTGAGCGCGCAGCCATTGGTCACGATTCTGGCGCGATACGCCTCGCGGTTCTCCGTTCGCGCGCTGGATTTGACGGTGGATTCCAGCCTGCTCTGGGTGGGCGTGGGGCTGGCAGTAGTGGCCGCGGTGATTTTGGCCTTTGTGCCGCGCCTGCCCTCGGCTAACGCGTCGCATGGCATGAACCTCGCGAGCGGCAGCGTGCGCATCACCAGCAGCACCAGCCGCCGCCAGCGCATCTTCGCGGTTACGCAAATTGCCGCATCGTTCGTGCTCTTGGCGGGCGCAAGCATGTTGATCACTACGCTAATCGCGTTGCAAACGACGCAGAGCGGCGTCGACACGCGACGCGTCCTGGCCATCGACGTTCCACCGCCGTCCGACGGAAAAACGCCGCAGCAAGTCCTGGATTTCTACAAGGAAGCGATACGCCGCATCGATGCGCTACCGGGCGTAACGGAGACGGCATTCGGTGTGATCGCTCCCTGGCGAGAGGCCGACAACGGCGGCATAGGCTTGCAATTCTCTGGCGATGGCCGCGCGCACGGCAAAGACGATCCTCGCGCACTGTGGCGCACCATTTCTCCCGGCTTTTTCGCCGCGCTTGGCGTGCCCATTATCGCCGGGCGCGATTTCAACGCGCTCGATGACCAGAATGGAGAGCCGGTGGCGATCGTAAGCGCGACCCTCGCACAGCGTATGTTTCCTGGGCAGGATGCGATCAATCGGCATGTCTATTGGACCGACCCCGTGCTCGCATTCATGCCCGGCTCTGATAGCGAAAAGTCGCGATTCGGTTCGCCGCACCGCATCATTGGGGTCGCCGCCGATATAGACGACGAACGTATCGTTCCAGGGCCCACGTCCACCATTTATGGCACGTTTGCGGACTCCCCCATGTTCGGCGGCCACCTTTTCATCCACACCACGGCAAATCCTTATTCGTTGGTGACGCCGGTAACGCAAATTATCCGGCAGATGTCCGCCGACGAGCCAGTTGAGCACGCGGCCACGCTCGAAGACATCCGCGCAAAAGTGCTTGCGCCAGACCGCTTGAATTCGGTGGTGTTTGGCGTGTTCGCGGGGGTGGCGTTGCTGATTGCCGTCGTGGGCGTCGCGGGGGTGCTGGCGTTTTCCGTCAGCGCGCGCACGCGCGAATTCGGGATTCGCCTGGCGCTGGGATCACCGCCGGAAAGTCTGCTCCGAGGTGTGGTGACGGAAGGCTTGGTGATGGCGGCGGTTGGCGTGCTGGCGGGGGCGGTGTTCGGGCTCGTGGTGGCGCGCGTGGCAGGCAGTTATTTCGGCGAGTTGAAACTGCCGGGGGCATTGCCGGTGATGGTTTCCGCATTGGTACTGTTAGGCGCGGCGGTAGTGGCGTCGATGCTGCCGGCGGCACGCGCGGCACGCGTGGACGTCATACAAGCGCTGCGCTCGGAATGATTTTCGCGGCGCACCCGAGTTCAGGGGAGGTTTCACCTGCATTATTTTTCGCCGGCATCATTCCTTTACCAGGGGAGGGCGGCGGCGCATGCGGAGCGGGAGGTAGAGACGCGGCTGATTGCGTCGAAACTTGGCGGAAGCCGAACCACTACCGCACTGCAAGCCGGGGAGTTAGGACTGGCGGCTGACGGACCGGCCGCTGCAGCAGACTTTTGTGGGACAGGAGTCGCGGTTTGCGCTGACGCAATAGGTCTAAGCGACGGCCGAGACATCGAAACAATCTGAGACTTGGTACGTATAGTAGGTTGCGGGCGCTCGATAAGGATTTCTTGGCGACTCGCAAGTTGGCCTGATTTCCCGAAAGGAGTTTCATGGACAAAAAACTTGGTTTGGTGTTTGCCGCGTTGCTGATGGCAATTCCGGTTGCTGTGCCAGGGCAGGAGAAGACTCCCGGGCAGTCCGCTGTGCCCGACCAGTCTGCTCCGTCTGCGAACCCGATTACCGCAAGTGAAAGAGGTTTTTACTCATTTGTAAGCAGCGCGGTGGTCAATGCGGCACAGAAAATGCCCGAAGAAAACTATTCCTTCAAACCGACGCCGGAAGTTCGCACGTTTGGCCAGCTCGTTGGCCATGTGGCCGACGCTTCATACTCGTTCTGTTCGCAAGCGATCGGTGAAGCAAACCCAGGCAAGGACATCGAGAAGACGAAGACGTCTAAGGCCGACTTAGTGGCTGCGCTCAAGGAAGGAGTTGCGTACTGCAATAAGGCTTTCGACGGCATGACAGACGCAAAAGGCAGCCAGCTGGTGAAACTCTTCAACTTCAACCTGGCGAGACTGACGGTGTTTTCGATCAATACGGCGCACACGGATGAGCACTATGGGAACATGGTGACCTATATGCGGCTCAAGGGGATCGTACCGCCGACCAGTGAAAACCAGCCTGCAGCACCGGCGAAGTAGGAGTGGTTTCGAACTGAGACGGAGAGGTTGGCCAGGCCGAAGCCCAGTGGTGGCGTCGGAAGTGGCGCCCGGGAAATGATGGCGTCCCGACGGAGCTGGTTAAGAGAGCGAGAAGAGGCAAACAGGGCGGACCTTCGGTCCGCCCGTTCGCTTTTGTGTGGGTAGTTTTTTGGGCGTGCGTCACGGCACGACTGAAGTCGTGCCCTCCCGAAGAGCCCCACCCGTCAGAGCGCATGCGGAAAGATGCTGGCTGAGGCTATAATGGCGCGCACATGAGCCTGGCATCGGGTAAGAAGCTCGGACCTTACGAAATACAATCACCACTTGGGGCGGGCGGGATGGGCGAAGTGTATCGCGCGCGCGATACGCGGCTGGACCGGACCGTGGCGGTAAAGATTCTGCCATCACATCTGTCGGAAGATGCGGAAGCGCGGCAGCGCTTTGATCGCGAAGCGCGGACGATTTCGTCCGTGAACCATCCGAACATTTGCACGCTGCATGACGTGGGTCATCAGGACGGGATCGACTACCTGGTGATGGAGTATCTGGAGGGCGAGACGCTGGCGGAGCGTTTGCGCAAAGGGCCGCTGGCGATCGAGCAGGTGTATCGCTACGGGATTGATATTTGCGAGGGGCTGGAGAAAGCGCATCGCAGCGGGGTGGTGCACCGGGATTTGAAGCCCGGAAACATCATGCTGACGAAGAGCGGGGCGAAGCTGCTGGATTTTGGGTTGGCCAAGGCGGCGCTCGGAGGGCCGGCGAATTCCGGCTTGACGGCGACGTTTTCCGCGCCGCTGGGGAATACGCCGCTCACGGCCCAGGGCGCGGTGGTGGGGACATTTCAGTACATGTCACCGGAGCAAGTGGAGGGGAAAGAGGCGGAAGCGCGATCGGATATTTTTGCGTTGGGCGCGGTGCTGTACGAGATGGCCACCGGGAAGCGGGCGTTCGAAGGGAAGACCGGGGCGAGCGCGATGGCGGCGGTGCTGGAGCGGGAGCCCGCGCCGATCTCGTCGGTGCAGCCGCTGGCGCCGCTAGGGCTGGAACGGCTGGTGAAGGGGTGCCTGGCGAAGGACCCGGACGAACGCTGGCAGACCGCGCACGACGTGAAGCTGCAATTGCGACAGATGGCGGAAGGCGGGTCGCAGATTTCGTCGGCGGCTTCGGCGGCAGTAGTGGCGCCGCCGCGCAGGCGCACGAGTTGGCTGGCGTGGTGCGTGGCGGGAGTTTGTGGGGCGGCGGCGGTGGCTGCACTGGTACTGGCGTATCTGGCGAGTCAAAAACAGTCGCCCGTGTTGCGCGTGGAGCTGCTGCCGCCGGAGGCGATGCAGTTCAATCTTTCCGGGGATACGGCGGGGCCGGCAATGATTTCGCCAGACGGGCGATACGTGGTGTTTTCGGCGACGGGAGCGAATGGAAATCAACTTTACCTGCGAGCGCTGGATGCGGTTTCCGCGAGGGCGCTGGCGGGTACGGAGAATGCGACGTTTCCGTTTTGGTCGCCGGACAGCCGGTCGATCGCATTTTTCACGGGGGATAAGTTGAAGCGTCTGGAGGTGACGGCCGGAGCGCCGGTGACGATTTGCGACGCGGTACTGGGGCGGGGCGGGAGCTGGAATCAGGATGGTACGATCATCGCGGCGTTGAGTTATAACTCAGGGATTTCGCAGGTGCCGGCGAGCGGCGGGACGCCGACGGCGATCACCAAAGTGGACAACGTAACGTACTCTTCGGATCGCTGGCCGTGGTTTCTGCCAGATGGAAAACATTTTCTGTACAGCGCGGTGAATCACAACGCGCCGACGAGCACGGATACAGGCGTGTTTCTGGCGTCGCTGGACGGCAAGGAAAACCGCGTGCTGTTGCGGACGCTCTCGAACGCCGTTTATGTGGGCGGGTATCTGTTGTACGAACGGGAAAATTCGCTGGTGGCGCAGCCATTTGACGCGAGCAACGGGAAATTCACTGGGGAGCCGCAACCGCTCAGCGCCACCGTGGGATATGACGCGGGACTATGGAGGGCGAACCTGAGCGTCTCGATGAACGGGATGATGGTGTACGCGTCGGGCTCGGCGACGGGATTTCAGCGGCTGACGTGGTTTGACCGCTCGGGAAAAATCCTGGGTACGGTGGGCGAGGCGGGCGGTTTTTTTGATGTGGACCTTTCGCCGGATGAGAAGAAGCTGGCCATCACGGAAGCCAACAACGTGAATGCGCTGGTTTCGGTGGAGGATTTGGTCAGTCACTTGAGGACGCGGCTGACGTTCGACGGCGGCACGCATAAAACGCCGGTGTGGTCACCGGACGGGACGGAGATGGCGTTTACCTCAAAGCAAGACTCGCAGATCGCCATTAAAAGTGTGACGACAAATGCGCCGGAGCGGGTGCTGCTGACGTCGGCAGACAAAAACTTCCAGGGAATCTCAGACTGGTCGCGGGACGGGAAATACTTGCTGTTTGAGCAGGGAGGAGGCATCGACCAGCAACAAATCTGGGTGTTGCCGCTCGGCGGCGATGGCAAGCCGTATCGTTATGCCAACGGGGAGATAGAGGATCGCGATGGAACGTTTTCGCCGGATGGACGCTGGATCGCGTATATGTCCAACGAGGTGGGGCGACCGGAAGTTTTTGTGGCGCCGTTTCCGTGGACGGGCGCGAAATGGCAAGTGACCAACGGGGGCGGTGCGTTGCCGCGGTGGCGCGCGGATGGGAAGGAACTGTATTACTACGATTTTTCTGGGATCGCGGCAGCGGAGGTGGACGGGAGCGGCGCGGCGTTCAAGGTGGGCGGGAGCAAGCACCTGTTTGCGCTGACGCTGCGAGCGCTGCGGCGGGAGTATGCGCCGTCGCGTGACGGGCAGAAATTTATTGCGATTGCGGCGGCGGGGGGCGGAGTGTCGCAGTCGTTGACGCTGGTGCAGAATTGGGCGGCGGAGTTGAAGAAGTAAGTAGCAGGCGCGGAAAGCCGCGAGCGACCTAACAGAGCCGTCACGGATTCACCTTTTAATATTCGAGGATTTGTTTGACGGCGGCGGTGATGTGGGCAGTTTGCGGGAGGATTACGTCTTCCAGTTTTGGATGGTAGGCGCAGAAAGTGTCCATGGCGGCGACGCGTTTCACCGGGGCGTCGAGGTCGGAGAAAAGTTCGTCAGCGATGCGGGCGGCGATTTCGGCGCCGTAACCCCAACTCAGCATGTCTTCATAAGCGACGATGACGCGGTGCGTTTTGCGCACCGTGGCGGCGATGGCCGCCCAATCGTAGGGGGAGAGCGAGCGAAGGTCGATGATTTCGACGGAGATACCTTCGCGCTGGAGCTGGGCGGCGGCGACCTCTGCGCGGTGGACGACCGCGCCATAGGTGATGATGCTGACGGACTCGCCCTCTTTTACGACGCGGGCTTTGCCGAAGGGGATGGTGTAATCGGGGCCGGGATATTCGGAGCGGTTGTAAGGCTGGCGGTAGAGATGCTTGTGCTCGAGGAACATAACCGGATCGTCGCAGCGAATGGCGGTGCGGAGCAGGCCGGCGACGTCGAGCGCGGTGCTGGGCATGATGACGCGCAGGCCAGGGCAGTGGGTGAAGATGGATTCGCCGCTTTGGCTGTGATAGACGGCGCCGCCGGTTAAGTAACCACCGATGGGCACGCGGATGACGACCGGAGATTTAAAACCGCCGTTGGAGCGCCAGCGCATGACGCAGAGTTCGTCGCGAATTTGCATCATGGCGGGCCAGATGTAGTCGAAGAACTGGATTTCGGCGACGGGTTTTAGTCCGCGCGTGGCCATGCCGATGGCGCGGCCGACGATGGAGGCTTCGGCGAGCGGGGTGTTGAAGACGCGGTCAGCGCCGTACTTGCGCTGCAGGCCGGCGGTGGCTTTGAAGACGCCGCCCTTCCCTTTTACGTGCTTGAGACTTTCTTCGCGGCTGGCGTCGGCGACGTCTTCGCCGAAGACCAGGATGCGTTCGTCGCGGGCCATTTCGTCGGAGAGCGTGGCGGCGACCATTTCGACCATGGTTTTGGGGGCGCCGTGCAGATTGGGTTCGGAGATGAAGGATTCGGAGGTGGGATCGATCTGCGGGGAGTAGATATTTTGCGTGATCGAGTCGATGCTTGGCTCTTGCGCGGCTAAGGCTTCGTCGGCGGCGTCGCGGACTTCGCGGTCTACGGCAGCTTCGAGTTCTTCGAGGTGCTTTTGGTCGAGGACGCCTTCGCGGACCAGGAACATGGAGAATTTCGCCAGTGGGTCGCGCAGAGATTCGGAGTCGCGCTCTTCCTGGGATTTGTAGAGCTTTTCGTCGTCGGAGAGGGAGTGGGAGTAGGGGCGCGTGACGTGCGCGTGCAACAGCGCGGGGCCCCGGCGTTCGCGGCAGTAGGTGACGGCTTCTTTGCAGGCGGCGTAGCTTTCGAGAAGGTCGGTGCCGTCGCATTCGGCGACCTGAAGATTCGGGAAGCTGCGTGTCAAGCGAGAGATGCTGCCGCCAGCGGTTTGCACTTCGACCGGCACAGAGATGGCGTAGCCGTTGTCCTCGACGAGATAGAAGAGCGGGAGCCTTTTTGCGCAGGCGGCGTTGAGCGATTCCCAGAATTCTCCCTCGCTGGTGGCGCCATCGCCGCAGGAGACGTAGACGATTTCGTCATCGCGATAGCTGACGTTTTCGCCGAGCGGAGCTTTTTTGGCTTCGGCGAGAGCTTTGCGGTGGTTGCTGTAGTAAAGCGTGGCTTCGGCGGCGCCTACGGCTTGCACGAATTGCGTGCCGGTGCACGAGGATTTGCTGACGATGTTCCACTTGGAATGTCCCCAGTGGGAGGGCATTTGGCGGCCGCCGGAGCTGGGGTCGTCTTTGGCACCTACGGCTTGGAGAAGCGTGTCGAGCGGGGTGACACCGAGCATCAGGCAGAGGGCGCGGTCGCGGTAATAGGGGTAGATCCAATCGGCGCCGGGTCGAAGAAGGGACCCCGCAGCGGCGCTGACGGCTTCGTGGCCGGCGCTGGAGATTTGGAAGTAAATTTTATTTTGGCGTTTTAGTTGGATTTCGCGGTCGTCGAGTTTGCGGGAGAGGTACATGGCACGGTAGAGGCGGACCAGCGCGTCGGGCTCGAGGCCGTGAGTCTTGCTGGCATCCAGCTGCACTGCTGTTCTAACGCGCGTCTGTGATGCCATGCCGTGCCATCCTTTGTGGGGATTTTTTCGGTGCGCGTTGTGCGCTTGGGGTTAAGGACGTGCCGGACTGTTATTATACCGAATTTTGCGGTTGGGTTTTGGAGTTTCCGAGGCGGCGTTGAGGAAGCTATTCCAGTTCGGAGAAGTGCTTGACCGATGCGTCGAACTCGGGATCTCCGGCACGGATTACCTGCGGGGACGCGCTCTTGAAAGGCTCTTCGGTGGGAATGCGGTCGAACCAGCGCTGTTCGGAGAGTTTTTCGTGGGAGGAGAAATAGAGCCGGACGAGGAGCGTTACGTTACGCCCGTCGGAGATAGCCTCGGCATCATCTTTGGCTTCGTCGTGTTTACCGGATTGCGGCTTGGCTTTGGGTTTTCCGGCGGAGTGCTTTTTGTCCGGATGCTTTTTCTGCGCCTGCTTCGCTTCTCTGCGCTCTTCGTGCTCTTCTTCCGTGACCAACTCCGCGGCCTCACCTTCGAGCGGCTCGCCGCGGTCGAGCTTATATTGTAATTTTTTGTCGAGACGAAAAGCTTGCTTCCAGGTCTCGAGCTTGTGACGCGCTTGCTGGGCCAGCTCTTCGTCGGTGCCAAAATCGAATTTCATGTACGTGTGCGCCATGGAGAAAGTCTGGAACGGGGGCGGCGTGCAAGTCAAGGTGAAGGGCCGCGCAAGGCCCGTGAAGGCGAGACGCGTGCCCTGGGGATGGGCGGTGACAACGCGGGCAGGAGTGTCGTAAGCTTGGTCAGGCGATTTTGTTCATGCGACCCGTGGTACACAGTTCGCACCGTAGTTTCGCTGCTTGGGTGTGCTTACTCGCGGCGCTGTGCATGTATGCGCCGCTGGGAATAGCGGCATGGACGGCGAAAACTTCGTGCTGCGTGAACGGCATCTGTGCGGTGCCGCAGCATCATCATAGTGGTGCGTCGAGCGCCAGCCAGCATGACACTGCGCATTGCGAACATGGCGCAGCAGGAATGTCGAATTGCAATATGGCCTGCTGCCACGAACAGCAAACCGCGTCGACCAGTCCGGTAGCCTACCTCTTGCCTGCGCCCGTGGCGGTCAGCGCGTCGATGGTGACCGTGCAGGTCATCTCGCGCGGACGCGCCAGTACGGCTTTCCGATTCGTAGAACCGCTCTCCCCTCCTCCTCGATCCTAGTTCGCCCTGCCAAGCAATATTGCGCCGGCTTGAAATCTATGCCTGGCGCAATTCATTCCTCCCGATCCGGCTGTTTTCTTTCAACCGCGCTGTCGCGCGCCGATTCGTGACGCTCCGAGGAGAGCGGACTTACCATGAGGAGAACAGGATTCATGAGGTGGAGATATTTATTGGCTATGATTTTTTTGTTGGCCAGCGGAAGTATGGCGTTGGCGGTGGTTCTTGGCTCGGTGCGCGGCGTGGTGCACGATCCGCAGCACCGGCCGGTGGCGAATGCAGGGGTGATATTGAAGGGCAAGTACTCGGACTTTTCGCTGAGCACGCAGAGCGACGCCAACGGGGAGTTTCGCTTTGATGCCGTGCCGGTGGGCGAGTATCAGGTGACGGTGATGAGCGCCGCGTTTGCTGGACAGATGCAAGAGATCACCGTGCTTTCCGGAAGCGCGCCCGTGCTGCATTTTGAATTAAGCCTCGCCGCGCAGAGCCAATCCGTAACCGTTACTGCCGAGGCCAGCACCCCGCAAAGCGAGTCGGTCACACCCACGACGCTCGTGGATCGCGAAGAAATCGCCGAAACTCCCGGCGCCTCGCGCACCAACAGCCTGGCGATGATCACCAACTACACTCCGGGCTCGTACTTTACGCACGACCAACTGCACGTGCGCGGCGGTCATCAAGTAAGCTGGCTCATTGATGGCGTACCCATCCCCAATACCAACATCGCCAGCAACCTGGGGCCGCAACTGGATCCCAACGATATCGATACCCTGGAAATCATGCGCGGCAGCTACAACGCGGACTTCGGCGACCGTACCTACGGCGTTTTTAACGTGGCCCCGCGGAACGGCTTTGAACGCAACAATGAAGCTGAACTGGTCTCTACCTTTGGCAATTTTTATCAGACCGACGACGTGCTCAATTTTGGCGGGCACACCAATCGTTTCGCTTACTACGGCAGCGTCAACGGCAACCGCACGGATCTTGGCTTGCAGACCCCCACCTCGGCCGTGATTCACGATGCGGCCAATGGTTTTGGCGGTTTTACCTCGCTCATCTATAATCTGGATTCGCAAAATCAACTGCGTTTTGTGGCCCAGGCGCGACGCGACTTTTATCAAATTCCCTTCGATCCCAACGATCTCAATACTCCCGGAGAATATCTCAAGGACGCCAACCGAGAAAACGATTCCTTCGCCACCTTCTCGTGGGTACACACCTACAG
>PMOV01000150.1:59678-74739 GCA_003161195.1 Acidobacteriota bacterium
AAAGACTGGAACAACCTGCGCGCCGGAGTTTACGGATTCGCGCAGCAGGATAGCCAGTCTTTCCAATTTACCTGCGATCCCATAAACGCGAGTTGCCCGAAGAACCTGGATGCCACTGCCGGCAATCCCAGCGGCGGATTGTTCGCCGTCTACATGGATGACCAGATCAAACCCACTTCCTGGCTGACCATCAATGCCGGCCTGCGGTATACCCATTTCGACGGCGGCAGCGTGCTTACCAACAATGGCCTGGTGTCCACTTCAGAAGACGCCACGGACCCGCGCGTTGGTTTGTCCGTACGAGTTCCGAAGATCAAGTGGGTTTTCCGCGCTTTCTACGGGCACTTTTATCAGGCGCCGCCCTTGCAAACCATCTCCGGGCCGCTGCTGCAATATGCCACGGATCAGAGCCTGGGTTTCGTTCCGCTGCATGGCGAACGCGATGAAGAACACCAATTTGGTGTCACCATTCCCTTCCGCGGCTGGACGCTGGATGCCGACAACTTCCAAACGCTGGCGAAGAACTTCTTCGATCACAACAATTTTCAGAATTCCGACTTGTTCTTCCCCATTACCATTCAGGGGGCGCGCATCAACGGCTGGGAGCTGACCTTGCGCTCCCCGCGGGTCTATAACCGCGCGCAATTTTATTTGACCTATTCCAACCAACTGGCGTTGGGCTTCGGCGATATCAACGGTGGCCTCACCGATTTTTCTTTCGGCGACGGCTACGGCTTGCTGGACCACGACCAGCGCAACACGTTGCACATCGGCGGGCAATTCAATTTGCCTTGGCATTCCTACGCCTCGACCGATGTCTACTACGGTTCGGGTTTCAGCAATGGCTCGCCAGACGCGCAATATCCCGGCGACCACCTCCCAGGCCACACCACCTTCGACCTATCGCTCGGCAAGGAATTCGGCGAGCGCTTCTCCCTGAATGTGAGCGGCTTAAATGTGGCCAATCGGCGCGTGCTGCTGGACAATAGCTTTACCTTTGGCGGCACGCACTATTTGAATCCGCGGGAAATTTTTGTGCAGATACGGTACCGGTTTCATTTTTGAGTTGACACCCTGTCGGCAGCCGCGGCCAGCTCTCGCAAGCCTTGCAACCTGCGGCCAGCCAGGCTGCGCAGAGTATTGACAGAACATAACTGCATCGCGTAGGCGAGCGTTCTATCATGTTGCGAAGCCGCTTTCCCCGCGCTACACTCAACGCGGAATATCGTACGGCGATGGAGTTCGCCATAACCGCCGGCGCGTAATTGCGCCGCGCTGATGACTCCTGGATGCCCTCGGCGCCAGGAGTTTTTTTGTTGGCGACAGTAAATCGTACGCTCGCGGCACGTCTCGCGGCGGATAGGAGCAGACTTGCGGCTTACACTCATTGCCCTCTTCGGAGCGATCGGCACGCTGGCGCGCTACGGATTGCAAACCATTGTGCAAGTTCGCGGCGGCTTCCCGTACGGCACCCTACTTATCAACTTGACCGGCTGCTTCCTGCTGGGCCTGATCGGCCAATTCACGCTGAACCGCATGGTCGTCTCTCCAGACGTGCGCATGGCCATCGCCATAGGCTTTTTTGGCGGCTTCACCACATTCTCCAGCTTCGGATGGGAAACTGCCAAGATGCTCGAAGAGGGCGCATGGGCGCGCGCCACCGCTTACGTCAGTACCAGCGTCATCATCGGCTTGCTGCTTTCCGTCGCGGGCATCCGCCTGGCCAATAAAATTTAGGAGTGTTGCTGATGACCGATACAAAACCGCACGAAAAGCTCGAGGGCGAGCGTACGCTGATGCGTATTCACCTGGGCGAATCGGATAAATGGCACGGTAAGCCTCTGGCCGAAGCCATCGTCGAGATGTTGCGCAAGGAGCACTTTTCCGGGGCCACCGTGTTACGCGGGGTGGCCGGGTTTGGCGGCTCGAGCGTTTATCACACGGACTCGATTCTGCATCTATCCCGCGATCTTCCCATCGTCGTCGAGGTCATCGAAACGCAGGAACGCATCGAGGCCATTCTTCCGCGGCTCGACGAGATGATCGAAGGGGGATTAATCACGCTCGAAAAGGTGCGAGTTATCCTCTATCGCGCGGCGAAGAAGAAATAGCGGACCGGGCGAGCAACGGTGGAAGCGACACCAACGAAAACCAAGTGGCTGAACCGCACGGTGCTGGGCGTGGGCCTGACCAGCCTGTTCAGCGACTGGAGCCACGAGACCGCCACCGCGGTGCTGCCGGCGTTTCTGGCCGTGATTGGCGCCGGGCCGGCGTGGCTGGGGGCGATTGAAGGCATCGCCGACGGGCTTTCGAGTTTTGCCAAGCTGGGCGCAGGTCATTACACGGACCAGCTCAAGCGCCGCAAGCCGCTGGTGCTCGCCGGCTATGCCATCACCGCGCTGGCCACTGGTTCCTTCGCGCTGGCCACGCACGCGTATGACGTTTTGTTTGGGCGCGTGCTCGCGTGGCTGGGGCGCGGCGTGCGCTCGCCCTCGAAAAAGGCGCTGCTGGCCGCGGACGTGCCGCCCGGGGCCTACGGACGCGCGTTTGGCTTTGAACGGTTGATGGACACGGTGGGCGCCATCGCCGGGCCGCTGACGGCGCTGTGGCTGCTCGACGTCACCGCGCACTCCTATCGTAAAGTCTTTCTCTATACGCTGATTCCGGGATTGCTCGCGGTGGTGATTTTCGCGCTGCTGGTGCGCGAACGGCCCATCGCGGTGAAGGAACGCAAATCTTTCCTGCTGAGTTTACGCACGCTGCCTGCTCCGTTTCGCCGTTTGCTGCTGGCGGTCGGCGTTTTTGGCGCGGGCGATTTCTCGCACACGCTGCTGATTTTGTACGCCTCGCAAATGCTGGCCGCCGGGCACGGCGCGGCGCGTGCCGCCAGCTTGGCCGTCGGGCTATATACGTTGCACAACGTTTCTAACGCCGGCTCGGCGTANNTGCTTTGCACCGGCACGCATTCTCTGCCGCTGCTCGCGGTGATTTTCGCAATCGCGGGGCTTTACAAGGGGACGGAAGACGCTCTAGAAGATTCGCTGGCTGCGGAGTATGTCCCTAAAGAGCAGCACGGCATGGCGTTCGGCACCATGGCCGCCGTGAACGCGGTCGGCGATTTTCTCTCCAGCGTGGTGGTGGGCGCGCTGTGGAGCGCCTTCAGCGTACAAGCCGCGTTTGGAACTTCCGCCGTGCTGTTTTTCGCCGGGGCGTTTCTGATTCTGCGCCTGCGCAAACCTTAGTTAAGCGCGCGAACGAATCGCAGCGTCCGCTGACTTGCGACGTGGGCTATAATTCGCGCTCGAATCACTTTGTGAGGCCACCCGTGAACTACTTCAGTCGCCCGTTCGCCATCCTTGCGGTTTTATTTCTCGGCATCTTTGCTGCGCGGGCGCAACAGACCGCGCCAAAATATTCTCCCGCAGAGGCGGACTACGTGGCACACGACTTTGCCTTCACGTCCGGAGAGCGCCTGGCGGAATTGCGCCTGCATTACCGCACGCTCGGCACGCCGCAAAAGGATGCCGCGGGACGCGTGACGAACGCGGTGCTGATCCTGCACGGCACCGGCGGCACGGGCGGACAATTTCTTGCGTCGCAATTTGCCGGGGAACTGTATGGCCCGGGACAACTACTCGATATTACGAAGTATTTCATTATTCTGCCGGACGGCATCGGCCACGGTAAGTCCTCCAAGCCCAGCGATGGGATGCACACGAAGTTTCCCGCCTACGACTACGACGACATGGTCGCGGCCCAGCATCTGGTGCTCACGGAGGCGCTCGGGGTGCAGCATTTGCGCCTGATCCTGGGCACGTCGATGGGCTGCATGCACGCGTTCGTGTGGGGCGAGACGTATCCAGACTTTGCGGACGCGTTAATGCCACTGGCCTGCCTGCCGGTGCAGATCGCCGGGCGCAACCGCCTGTGGCGCAAGATGCTCATCGATGGCATTCGCAACGACCCAGCCTGGGCTGGCGGAGAGTACAAGGAACAGCCGAAGGACGGACTGCGTACCGCCGAGGATTTATTGATCATCGCCGGAAGCGCTCCGTTGGTGATGCAGAAAAACCTTGCCACGCGCGATGCGGCGGATAAATTTGCAGGAGAAGTCGACGCACGGGCGGCGGCGCTCGATGCTAACGATCTGATCTACCAGGTGAATGCCTCGCGGAATTATGATCCTTCGCCAAAGCTGGAAACGATCACCGCCCCTGTGATGTGGATCAATTCGGCGGACGATTTCATCAATCCGCCAGAACTGGGAATTGCCGAGCGGGAAAGCAAGCGCCTGAAGAATGGCACCTTCGTGCTGCTGCCGATCGGCGACCAAACGCACGGACACGGGACCCACACCTGGGCGGTAGCCTGGGAATCCTACCTGAAGCAACTCCTGGAGCGCAGCGCAAAATGATGGCGTGGAGTTCCCGCAACCGTGTGACGGTGCGGCGATAACGGCCCGCGACAAAACTCCGGCCGTTACTTGCGCATCAGACTTTGCACCGCGGCGCGAAATTGCCTTCCCGTCGCCAGCTTGCGGCCGCTGTGCAGTTCCAGTTCGTACACACCGTTCATAATGGCGTGCGCGGCCCGGACGCGTGACACATTCACGATGCGGCCGCGATGGATGCGCACGAACTTGCGCGGATCGAGTTTCTTCTCCAGCCCGCTCAGCGTTTCCAGCATCAGATGGGTCTTCGCGCCGCAGTGTAATTGGACGTAGTTGTTCGCCGACTCCACCCAATCCAGCGATTCCACCGGAACAAACTCGAAGCGCTCGCCATCGCGGACTACTAGGCGTTCCGGCCACGTGGGGACGCTTGCGGGAGTGCCAGCCAGCAAGAATTGCAGATGCGCGGCAAGCGTCGCCTGCGTTTTCGCGGCTTGCCGCTCCAACCAGCGCTCGGCGGCCCGCCCGAGGCTTTGGCGCAAACGATCTTCGTCGAAGGGCTTCAACAGGTAGTCGACGGCGTTCAGTTCAAAAGCCCTTACCGTCGGGTTACTCTGAAATTCGTCGACGAATTCCAGTCGAGCGGTCAGAAATACGCATGCACTCTCGACTATCCGGAAAAGGAATGCCTCCAACAGCTCACCGCACTCCGCGACCAACTGGCGGCCTATCACGCCAAGGGCTTGGGGCGCTGGACTTGGATTCTGATATCAGATGCGGCATGGAAGCCACTGATACAACGCCTGGGCAGATCGGTTGATAGCCCGGCGATGACCTCCTACGTCGATCGCGTAACATTGTTTGAGGAATCGCTATTCGCGCAACCGAACGCGGAGCAATTGGAACTGGAGCGACGCTATCATCTACAATTCGACGAACTGGTCATCCGCACAATCACCCACGAAATGGGCCATGCCTATTGCGGCGACCCGGACGAGCAAAGAACGGAACAGGTCGCCGAACAAATCCGTCGCGGCCTTCAGCCACGCTGCAGCCTATTCGGAACACAGCCTTTGGATAAGATGGCCAGCAAGAAACCGGGCCCATAGGAGCCCATGTTCGGAGCCGTCCCTTGCTAGCGACCCTTATTTGCCGGATTGATCTCTTGGTGGCGCTGCGCTACGAATAACGAAAAGCCCGCTGGCGGTGCCGCTCAGCCGGACTGTCCCAACATGGGATCCGTAACCCGCTATTGACAATCCCCTCATTTTCAGCGATAAAAGAAGTGCTGCTGTTGCAGCGACACGTGGCGATTTAGGGCAACTTGCTCCACGTAAAAAACTGCTAAAGAGCTGTAGAGTTTCCCAGAAAGTTTTTCTGAGATCCCCTCCGAGCACTTTGGCACGGAGGGTTTTTTATTTGTACCCCCTCCTCCTCGCCCTGAATCCACGTAATACGCTGCCGCACTGGCCCGCGAAATGCTCCCGCGGTGACTGTCTGCGAGGAAAATGTATGTCTGACTGTTATGAGCTGCGCTGTCGCGAGTGCGGCAAGACCTGGGGCAACGCCCCGCGTTCCTTCTGCGACGATTGTTTCGCTTCCCTGGAAGTCTCCTTCGATTACGAACGCCTCAAAAAGACCGCCCGCCGAGAAAATTTAGCCTCCCGCCCCTTCGATATGTGGCGCTATGCCGAACTATTGCCGCTCCCGGAGAATTTTACGCCGCCCGATGCTATCGGCGGCACGCCGCTGGTTCGCGCCCACCACCTCGGCCAGCGCTGGGGCGTGGAAAATCTCTATGTCAAAAATGACGCAGTGTGTTTCCCCACGCTCTCCTTCAAGGACCGCGTGGTGGCCGTCGCCCTCACAGCCGCGCGCCGTTTTGGCCTGCACACCGTCGGTTGCTCCTCCACCGGCAATCTCGCCAACGCCGTGGCCGCGCAATCCGCGCAGCAAGGATTTGACGCGTGCGTCTTCATCCCCGCCGATCTTGAGCCGGCGAAAGTTTTAAACACCGCGGTCTACGGTGCGCGCATCGTGCGCATTCAGGGCAATTACGATCAGGTGAACCGCCTCTGCGCGCAAATCGCCGACCGCTTCCAATGGGGATTGGTCAACGTAAACCTGCGCCCCTATTACGCCGAAGGCTCAAAGACTCACGGCTTTGAGATTGCCGAGCAGCTCGGCTGGCGCTTGCCGGACAACGTCGTGGTCCCCATGGCCGGCGGTTCGCTGATCGGCAAAATTGCCAAAGCCTTTCGCGAACTCGTGATTCTAGGCTGGGTGGAAAATAAATCCGTCAAATTTTTCGGCGCGCAAGCCACTGGCTGCTCGCCCATTTCCGACGGCGTAAAACGCAATCTCGCGCGCTTCGAGCCGCAGAAACCGCAAACCATCGCGCGTTCGCTGGCCATCGGCAATCCCGCCGACGGTCCCTACGCCATGAAACTCATCCGCGAATCCGGCGGCTGGGCCGAAGATATTTCCGACCCGGAAATCGTCTCCGCCATCCAAACGCTGGCGGAAACCGAAGGCATCTTCGCGGAAACCGCGGGCGGCGTAACTGCAGGCGTCGCAGAAAAATTGCTGGCACAGGGACGCATCCGCCGCGACGAAACCACGGTGGTCTGCGTCACCGGCAACGGCTTAAAAACCACCGACGCCATCATCTCCCACTACCCATTGTCCGCACCCATTCCGCCGCGACTCGAATCTTTCGAGGCGCTGCTCGACCAGCAGCTCGCCGTGCCCACGGTCGCAGGAAAAGGAGCCTGAGCATGCCCATCGTCATCGAAATTCCTACCGCTTTTCGCCGCTTCACGGAAGGCGCGCCAAAAATAGATTGCTCGGCGCCCACCATCGCCGCCGCCCTCAACGAACTGACCACGCGCTTCCCGGCCCTGTCGCGCCACGTCCGCGACGAGTCCGGCCAGATCCGCCAATTCCTCAATATTTACTTAAACGACGAAGATATTCGCTTCCTGGGCGGCGAAGCCTCCCCTCTCAAAGAAGGCGACCGCGTGCTGCTCGTACCGTCCATCGCCGGCGGATCCTAGCCGAGCTAACTGCCACACCTGACCATACCGTTTCCGCCGCCCTCGCGCCTCGCCCTTTAACGCCACCCGCATTTCGCGGTAAGCTCACTCCAGCAACGGAGGCACGTATGAGCGAACCAACCTATGAAGAGCTGAAAGCGCAACTCGAAGCCCTGAAAAAATCCGGCTCCAAGCGCAGCGGAGCCCTGGAATTCCGCGTAGGAGAAAAAGGCGGCGTCAGCGTCTACGGCCTGGGCCGCTTCCCCGTCACGCTGTACTATGAGCAATGGATCCGCTTGCTGGATATCGCCGCCGATTTGCGCGCCTTCCTCGAAGAGAACAAGTCCGCCGGCAAACTCAAGCTCAAGGAATCGTAGCCTGCGCGTCGGTAGCTGCGACGCTCAG
The DNA here is from genome assembly GCA_003161195.1 of Acidobacteriota bacterium. Lineage (GTDB taxonomy): Bacteria > Acidobacteriota > Terriglobia > Acidiferrales > UBA7541 > Acidiferrum. The sequence continues at coordinate 67,509 of PMOV01000150.1, forward strand.
GGTGTTCGTCAGGGGCGAAGCCGTCACGTCGCTACGAGCACTCACACATTCGCCCAAAGCCGCCGCTGGAGGTCCCATTTTGAAATTCAAGGCGAGAGTCAAAGCGCTAAAAATGCTTAATTTGGCACAATCGTCGAGCCCTCTTTGCAACTTTTCTGCCACAACCGGTTTTAATCACATGTAGGGCAACCGCAGCGCTCCCCAGCAACCTGCTGTTAGCCCGGAACCTGCAGATCGCACGACACTTAGCGATGCTGCCGGGAGGCCAAAAAAATGCGTTATCTTCGATATTTAGCTTTACTTGCAGTTTGCATGGTTGCGGCTGGCTATGCCAGCGCCCAAGTCCGCGTCGGCATCGGAGTTGGTGTTGGTCCGGCATATGTCGGCGCGGCACCGGTCTGTTCCTACGGCTACTACGGATATTACCCCTACGCCTGCGCACCGTACGGTTACTACGGTCCTGACTACTTCGCTGGCGGCGTATTCATCGGCGCCGGTCCCTGGTTCCACGGTTGGGGCTATGGCGGGCGCGGTTGGTACGGCGGACGCGGCTACTACGGTGGACGTGGCTACTACGGCGGCGGGCGCGGATACAATGGCGGCGGACGCGGGTATGCCGGTGGCGGACGCGGATACGTTGGTGGCGGATACCGCGGCGGTGGTTCCTACCACGGCGGAGGGGTCGCGCATAGCTCTGGCGGCTTCCACGGTGGCGGCGGTTCCCACGGCGGTGGCGGCTTCCACGGCGGTGGTGGACATGGCGGTGGTGGACATCGCTAAGCGATAACCCTCGCAACGCAATCTCGCAAGCGGCTGGCAGACATCCTCTGCCAGCCGCTCTTTTTGTTTACGGCTTACTCACCGCGAGCGGCGAACCCGCTCTCGGTCGTGACCGATGCAAAATGGTATGCTCACGCTTCGTGCAAATCACTTCGCGCCCGCGCCCGTGAAATCCCCAGTGAAATCTAAGTTACGTTCCCTCGCTACCTCGCTGCTCTTAATTCTGGTCGTGGCCTTCACCGCGCGCACCGCCTTCGCTTGGAACCAGGAACGCAAAATCCCCCGCGACGCCCTGGCCGTGGTCCCTTTTGCGCAAGAGGCCGGCAGCATCGCCTATTCTCTCGCCGCCGGCAATGGTTTCAGTTCACCATTCCGCAACGACACGGGCGCAACCGCGTGGCTGCCTCCCGTCTACCCTTTTTTGCTCTCGCTCATTTTCCGAATTTTCGGCTCCCTGAGCGTTCCCTCGCTCAACGCCGCGGTGCTGCTGAACATTCTTTGCTCCACGGCCACGTGCGTCCCGATTTTCTTCGCGGGAAAACGGCTCAGCGCGCCAAGCGCCGGATTATCCGTCGCAGCCACAGCCGCATGGATCTGGGCGCTTCTGCCCGCCGCGATCCTTTTGCCTTTCGAGTGGATCTGGGACACTTCGCTCTCCGCGTTACTCGCGGCGCTGCTTCTATGGTTCACCCTGTACCTGGCCGATTCCCATCGCGCACGAGATTGGTGCGCCTACGGCTTGCTGTCCGGCCTCTCGCTTCTCACCAACACCGCTCTCGGCGCGCTTTGGCTGCCTTGGCTATTCTGGGCCGGCTTCTTCACCATGCGCCGCGCCAAGAAGAGCGCCGACTCCGCGCCCGCCAGTTCACCATCGAGAGACGCCGCGGCGTGGAAACGCCCAGCGCTAGCTTTCGCCGTCGCCATCCTCTGCTGCGTCCCCTGGACCATCCGCAACTACGTCCAATTCCACAAATTCATTCCCGTGCGCTCCAATTTCGCCTTCGAACTCTGGACCGGCAATAACAACATCTTCGATCCCCACACCGGCAACGCCATGGCGCGCATCACTATCTACGGTGAAGTTCGCCAGTACACGCAACTCGGCGAAACCGCCTACATGCAGGACAAGTATCGCAAAGCCGTCTTGTTCATGCGCACGCATCCGGCGCTGGAAATGAAGCTCATGCTCGCGCGCATCATCGCCACCTGGCTTGGCACGCAACATCCTATCGACGATTTTGCGCGCGCCGATTCCTGGCTGCCCCGCGCGGTATTTCTTCTAAATGGAATTTTCCTGCCGGGCACGGTTGGGGGGATTATCCTTCTCTATCGCCGGCGCGATCGTTTCGCTTTTCCGCTCGCCTTCGCTCCAATCGTTTTTCCGTTGGTCTACTACTTGACGCACACTTCCCTGCGTTATCGCCATCCACTCGATCCGATTCTCGTGCTACTCACCGCGGTCAGTGTCGTCGCGCTCGAACAATCTATCGCCAGGATCTTCTCCACCCGGGCCGCAGGCGCCAGGTCGCCAATTTCCGCTGCTCCGTAATCTGGTCGCTTTTCACACAGTTGTTTCAGTGCAGGTACCCTTCCCTGGGTCATCTCTTAAGCAAATTCGATAGCCATCCCAAAATGCTCCTCTCCCTATTTCCGCCATTTTCCGTTCCAGAGTGGAACACTCGGCCCGAATCTGTTAGCCCTCCCTTCTCACACCTTCTCATCTGCTCCTCCAACGTCTCCCACCTTTTGGTGTACTCGTACATATTTCACCCTGTCCTTCATGCTGTCCTGCGGCCGTACCATCGGTCAATTGCTTCTCACACTTTCCTCTTGCTACGCTCCTCTTTGTAATCGCCCGGGCTTNNTTCGGGAGAACTTTTCGTGACCAAACGTTTCACGCTACTTGCACTCGTTGTGTTTTTCATCGCGCCTTTAGCGGCGCGCGCTCAGCAACCACCTATTCGCGTCAACTGCGGCGGGCCAAACTACACCGATGCCAGCGGGAACCTCTGGAAGGCGGACTACGGCTACAATGAGGGCGCGGTGAGATCCTTCTCCGCGGTCATAAAAGGGACTTCCAGTCAGGCACTCTTCCAGAACGCCCGTTATTACGTAGGTTCGGGCATGGCCTACCACTTCCCCGTTCCGGACGGCACTTATCACGTCAATCTCTACTTCGCGGAAACCAACGCCGCCACACAGATCGTGGGTGGGCGCGTCTTCAACGTCAAGATGCAAGGTGCCACGGTGTTTTCACGACTCGACGTCTTCGCCGAAGCTGGCGCTGATGCCGCCCTCGTAAAAGGCGCGGACATCGTCGTTTCCCAGGGCAGCATCGCGATCGAGTTCGATGCCGTTGCCAACGCTCCTGAAGTGAACGCCATCGAAATCTTGCCCGGCGCTTCCGGCCCGCAGCTCTCGCTCTCCTTCAAATATCCCGACGGGACGCCCGTCGTCGGTACCCTGAGTTATGCCGTTACTTCTTCATTGCTCAGTTTTTCTGGACAACAGCCACTGGTCAACGGCCAAGCCACCTGCGCTATCCTTGCCAACCCCAGCGTCCTCGGCATTAGCATGCAATTCACCCTCAAGGTCAGCCTCAACGACTCCGCCGGCCACCTGCTGTGGAACATGAATGTGCTGTTGAATCCCGCGGAAGTAAATCTCGCAGCCGTGCAGAACTCCACTCTCACCGTCACCGTGCAAAAAATAACCACGCAAACTTCAGGCTAGACGTGCCTACCACTCCGGCGGGTTCACCCAGATTCCCGGCGCCGCACGCAACTCCTGCTCGCACTGCGTGCAGCGCCACGTCCACTTGTTTTCCTCGCGGCTAATCTCCGCCACGTACAGGCAGCCATGCCCCTTCATCCGGCACCGCATCCGCTGCGCCGGATTCATGTTCGTGTAGCGCGGCCGCCCGTCGCGCAATTCAAAATACTCGTGCTGCGGCGCCCAACGCAGCCGGCACTCCGCGTCCCGACACTTGAACAGCGGCCCTGGCCCTACTTCTTCCGGCGGCAGCGCCCGCGCCCACGAACCAAAATCATGGATCATCGGCCCTTCGTGCACCGGACACAGCGGTAGCTGCATGCCCGCCTCCCCGGCTGGCATTTTATCCTCGCCTCCACGATTTGGCAGCAACATCGCCCCCTTCGCTACGGCACACGTTGCCACGGTGGCAAGACCTAACGTTACAAAGCTCGGCCGTCCGACGAACTCTAGTTCGTAATCGCCTACATTCTAGGCCACTCGGCGCGGCTCTTGGTGGCATAGCCTTCAGGCCTGTGCGCTTTTGCGCACCGCTATTCACGTCGCTTCTCCGACCCACCGCGTCTCGCACTCCGTTCCCACACCGAGGAAAAAAGCAGCCCGCCGAGCCGCCCCTCCTCCGCACGCAACCGATACCCATACGCCGCGAGCGCTACCGCATAATCCGGCACCCTCCTAACCCGTAAGCCCGTCATCACGCGAAACCCTGCGTACAAGCCACGAATCATCGCCTGCGTCCAAAGCCCCCAAATGCGGGTCTGCGCCTCGCGAAAATCGCTCACCAGCCAGCACGCGTTCGGCGTGCTCCACTCCGCAATGCGCGCAATCATTCCCGCCAACTCTGCGTCCGTAAAACAATCCAGAAAAAAATGTGCCGTCACCAGATCGTAGCGATTCTTCCCGGCCGAAAATTTCCGGATATCTCCGGTGAAAAATCGTACACGCTCGAGACACTCCACCCCGAGACGCGCAATTCGCCCACGCGCCAACTCTGTCATTCGCGCGCTGGCATCGACATAGTCCACCGTCACGCGCCGGTTCGCGCGCAATAACTCGGCCAAAAACCGGCCATCGCCATCCCCGCACACCAGCGCCATTCGCGCGCCGCCGACTTGCCGCAGAAACGCAACCCGCATCCGCTGCAACGCCCCGCCAAATAAAATTCTCTCTAGCGTCTCGTAAACCGACGCGATTCCGTCGCAATTCATCTCCCTCTCGCACACCTCAGGAAGCTCCGCCAACCATCAACAACACCACCGGCGGCACGAGTAGCGCGGCATCCGCCAGCACCCGCAATGCCTCCGGCGTCAGCCTGCGCCGCATTCCGTGCAGCGCCAAAAGCAACACCGTGCCCGCAACCGCCGCCGCCAACGCTCCGTGCATCGTCCGCCGCTCGACGCCCAACGCCCCAAGCACGCCGGCAATCCCCGCCAAAGCTATCGCCAATCCGCGCGTCAGCCCGCCCGCGAATTCTCGCGCTCGGCCTTTCGACGAAGCCCCCCCGCCCGGAGCCTTCGTGTCCCCATCGCGGCGCGTTCTCTCGTCGCCCGCCCGCTCCCAAGATTCAATCGCCATGCAATTCCCGGCACACAACACCGCCAGACTCCCGAACGCCGTCATCGCGCCAAATGAAATCGCGACGCCGCGCCACCACCACGGCAACGTCGCGCCCGCCGCAAACAAAATCCCTACCGCCAATTCCTTCGGCCATCGCTGCGCCAGAGCGCCGCGCCCCAAATGAATGCCCACCATATACGCCGCCACCACCACACCCAATCCGCAACCAGCACGCACTTCGCTCAGCGGCAGCGTCGTTACCGCCAGAAAAACAATCACCCCGCCAGCGGCCACTACCGCGCCCGCGAACGCCCTCCGATGCCGCTCACAAACTAGGTGCCGCGCCCGAAGCGCCGCGCGATTCTGCGTGCTCCAACCGTCCAGCAACCGGTCCGTCGTATAAATCAACCACACGGCCAGCGCCAGCGCCACAGACTCCGCCACCCCCAGCCTTCCTCCGCCCTCGCGCACAAATAGCGCCGCCCACACCAATCCCACCATCGGCGCATCCAAACTCAAAATGTTCCACCACAACCACCAGGGAACGGCCGCAGCTTCCGCATTCCACGCAGCCGCGCTTCGCGCCGCCGGCTGCGCGCGTGGTAGAGCGAGCGTTCCCTCCGCCTCCCGTGTCAGCCCAGTCGATCCCATGGCACAAATCCACCATTCCGTCGCGTACTCACAATCCGCGTCACGAACAGGATACTCCGCGCATCCGTGCCACAGCCAACGGGAGCATTGCGTACACATCCCATTCTTGCCTCCTCCGCCAAATCACCTATGTGGCGAGCCCTCAAACACCTTCTTCCCAATACCCGCGTCCAAAAACAAAACGTCCCGGCTCACCCGCTTTTGCGGTTCAAACCGGGACTTCTATTTCCACGCCGCCACCCCGGGTGACGCCCAAATTGGCTCCCTCGCGCGCGTTGCAACACCGTGCGTTGCAACCACTGTCGCATTCGCGAGCAAAACCCAAAACATCACCGGCGGATTCTGGAGGCCGGGGTCACGCAATGGCCCATGGCCGAATCCGCCGGTCACAATCGCTACGCAGGATTGTGTCTCCAACCCGCACGCCGTTTCGTTCCCGCGCTGAAATTCGTCCAGCCCTGGTGGAAATCGCTCCTTTTCGCGCAGCGCAAGCTTCCAATCTCCCCAAGGCATCTTCCGTGTTACTCTACGCATCAAGTCAACCCAGCAACCTATTTCGGCCCGATCCATAGTTGACAAACTGCCGCACGATGGAACGAATGATGCGCCCACTGCCGCACCTCCTACTCCTAGTCGCCGTAATCTTCGCCGGCGCCGGTCCCACACTCGCCCAAACTCTTCCGCCCTCCGACGACTTCCAATCCGCCATCGCCACCCTCGCCGACCGTCTCGCCGCCGACCTCCCACACCTCACCCCCGCCGACAAAAAGCATCACGCCGCCCCGCCAAAAATCCTCGTCGCCGACTTCCCCAATCGCCGCAACCAGTGGAACGTCCTGGGCCAACAATTCGCCGACGCCCTCTCCGACACCCTGCAATCCCGCCTCGGCCCCGCCGCCATCCTCCCGCGCACACAATTCCAGCAACGCATGCGCGCCACCGGCATCACGCTCGATGACCTTCGCAACGACAAAACCCTCCAGTGGCAAGCCGCGCAACTCGGCGCCACCCACGTCCTCACCGGCCGCCTCGCCCGCAACGACGACCTCACCAATCTCGACCTCACCCTTACCTACATCGCCGACCCATCTCAACACACCAGCGCCTCCGCCGTCCTCAGCCTCCCAGCCGACATGGAAAAGCTCGCCCACGATCCCCTCGATTGGCCTCCCGACCCAAACGCCTCCATGTCCTGCCCCGCCACATCCGCCAACCGCGGCGTCACGTCGCCAAAGTGCCTCCAATGCACTCCCCCCAGCTACACCGACGCCGCTCGCAAATCCCGCTGGCAAGGCAATCTCCTCTTAAAACTCTCCATCGACGATCAAGGTCAAGTCACCTCCGCCATCACCCTCGCCGGCGCCCCCTACGGCGTCGACGACCAAGCTCTCGCCACCCTCCGCACCTGGCGATTCCAACCCGCCACCCGCGATGGCCAGCCCATCCACACCTGCGTCCCAGTAGAAGTAAC
>PMOV01000386.1 GCA_003161195.1 Acidobacteriota bacterium
AGGGGTTGCGTATAGACTGGCAGCGCGGGCGGGGCAAGCGTCACGGAGACGCCGACACCAATTTGTGCCGAAGCCGTGGGCGCGACGGCCGCAACGGCGAACAAGGCGGCGGCCAGAAAAATCCAGGGGGAAGTGTTCATTAATTTTATTGACCGGCCAATGTGGAAGGTTTGCATTTCGTTATCTCGCGAGCCCGGCCACCTGAGCAAACCGGGATACTTCCAGCAGGGGAATAGGATCAAAAACTGATAACTGTATACGCGCAGGTTGAAAACTCGGCGATACGGCGAACTCCCTAAATGCGCTGGTGAATTAGGGTAGGCGCGAAATAGCGGCAGAAAAAAGCCCTTTGATTCGATATTCAGGAGGGGAAACAGAGAAATGGTGCGCCTGGTGAGGTTCGAACTCACGACCTTTAGCTTCGGAGGCTAACGCTCTATCCAGCTGAGCTACAGGCGCGCACAACGCGCAGGAAGCAGTGCAACGACGGTGCGCATCGATCAACCAGCAGCGGTGCAAACCGGCCACCTGCTTTGATTCTATCCGTAAGGCCAAGACTGCGCCAGAGCGAACTCGACGGAGACCGCTCGGGCGGGTTTGATAGCCAAGCCGTTGTTGGCGGTGGCGCGGCGTAATGTGCCGCCCCTACGGGGCTCCGGGTGCGCTTGCGAACGAACCCAGGCCTTGCGGCCTGGGCTAAATTGTGCCGCGCCCGCGGCGCTGGTTGGTAGCGATGCTCTGCCGGCGACAGCGAACGGCGAGCAGATACGAAGGCGAACGGCAAAAGCGAAAGAAGTAATGCGGAATGCCCCGCGGAATGAGACCGGCTCTGCCTCACTTGCGCTCCTAGCCCTTGGCCCGTGAGCTGATCTCTTTGGCCAGCTTCTCAATCTCTTCCGCTTTTTTTACCATAGCTAAGGACAGCACTTGCGAGGAATCCGTCTTGTCGACCTCGGCTTTCAATTCCGTGGCCAGTTGCAGCAGTCTCTCGACGCGCTTCTTGATGTCTTTCTCGTTGGCCTCGAGAATGCCCTTGGTTGGCGCCTTGAGTTTTGCGGCGGCATCGTCGTCATCGCCGCTCGCGGGGTCGCTGCCGGTGGGCCGCGGCGGAGGATTTTGTTGCCGCGCCTGGGAGCGCACCTCCGCGGCCAGCAGCGCCAAGGCTGCGGCGTATCCTCCAAACAGACCCAGCCAGTTGCGCCGTCCGTGCGATTCGGGCGAGAGCGCCGAAGGATTCGCTGCGCCCGCTTCTCCATCGTCCGGTATCTTCATGCCCGCTCCCCGGCACGGCGGGTGATCTTGACGTCTGGCCCAGCGCCGCCGCGCGCAAACCGCAACATGGTCCAGTGCTATACTCCCTCTCTCTGAAAGATTATGTCCAGTGTCTTCACAACGTGGCCCGCGTTCCCGCTCGTTCCTCTGCTCCACCTCACTGTCATCATAGTTGTCGCGCTGATAGCAAACCGCGTGCTGCGGGTGATCACCAAGCTACTGATTCGCCCGGCGGCCTCGCAGACGCGCGCGGCGCAAAGCCGCGAGCAACAAACGCGCACCGTAGCCGGCATCTTGTACAGCGCGGGCAGCAAAATCGTCTGGGCGGTGGCGATACTCACCGCGCTCACGGAATTCGGCTTTAACATTACGCCCGTCGCGGCGTTTGCCGGGCTGGCCAGCCTGGCGCTGGGATTCGGCGCGCAAAATCTGGTGCGCGATGTGATCACCGGTTTTTATATCGTACTGGAAGATCAGTACGTGGTGGGCGACACGATCCAAGTGGGGGAGACGCTCGGCCGCGTGGAACATGTGACGCTGCGCCGCACGGTGGTGCGCGACCCGCGCGGGGCGCTGGTGACGCTCTCCAACGGCGACATCCGCACGGTAGCCAACCTCAGCCGCGACTGGTCGCAAGCTTTCGTGGACATTGCGCTGGCGCCGGAAACACCCATCGAAAAAACGCTCGTGGCGCTGGAGGCCGCGGCCGCCGAACTGCGCTCCGATCCCGCGTGGTCGCAGGCGCTGGTGGACGGCCCGCGCATCCTCGGCGTGCAAAGCATCGACCGCGCCGCCGCCACGGTGCGGCTGCAGGTGCGCACCGCGCCCACGCGCCAGGACGAGGTGGCGCGCGAACTCCGCCGCCGGATTCACATCGAATTTCAGCGCCAAAATATTCCGCTGGCCACCGTGCAACGACTGGAAATTGCCAACCCCGCCCCCAGTGGAATAACATCCGCCGGTGCTGCCACCGAGGGAACCTCGGGCAGCGACGGCGTTCTTTCCGGCGCCGGAAGAGATTCCAAGTCCCGGCCGGAACAGCAAGCCTGAGGCCCCTCCGCTTGGCAAACGCGAACCGAGAGCCGGGGCATTTTTAGAGTTGGTCTGACCATGGGCTGTTGCCACGGTGGAGGAACAAGATGAGCGATGTAAGCTACGACGAAGTCAATCTGCTGTTGCGTCTCTACGACATGCGGCGAGAACCACAAATCCGCAAAGCGCGCGCCTGGTTTACGGAGCATTTCCACCCGGAATCGCCCGATGAAATGATGCAGAAGTATCCGCAAGGCAGCGAAGAAAATACATATATTCGGATGGTCATCAGCTATTGGGAGATGGTTGGGAGTATCGTAAATCGCGGGTTGATCGACGACGAGCTGTTTTTTGAAAGCAACGGCGAGATCTGGGTGGTGTGGGACCGCATGCGCGCGGTGGTTCCCATCTGGCGCTCGGCGTTTAGGAATCCGCTGCTGTTCTCGAATATCGAAGAAGTTTGCAAGCGCCTGGAGGCGTGGCGGGAAAAGCGCGCACCAGGTTCCACGGCGGCCATGCGGCAAATGCTCGGCGAGAGCAAAATAAAATCACACTAACTCCGTGACGACTAACTCTGTGGCGCGGCACAGGCACGCGCCGGTCCGGTAATCAGCGCGAGCGGACCTTTTCCAATCGCTTGGCCGCCACGGGGAGCACACCATCGGCTGGTGACTCCGCGGTACGCACGCGATTGCGTCCTGCGGCCTTCGCCGCGTACAGCGCGGAGTCCACCTGGTCCAAATATTGTTCGGCGCTCAGCGGTCCCCAGTCCAGGCTGCGCAACAGGCCCACGCTTATGGTAATGGTTAGCGGGCCGCGCTGGGTGATGAACTCGCGTTTGGAGACGGCGTCGCGCATTTGCTCGGCGCGGCCCGATGACGAGGCGGGATCGCAATTATTCAATACCACCAGAAACTCTTCGCCGCCGTATCGCCCAACGTAATCGTAAGAACGCACGGACGCCAGCAAGCGCTTGGCAAGTTCGCGCAACACTTCGTCCCCTACGGGATGCCCGTAGGTATCGTTGACGCGTTTAAAATGATCGACGTCGCACAAGAGAATCGCGGTACAGTGCCGCTCGCGACCGGCACGCGCCAGTTCGCGTTCCAGCAAATCCATAATTACACCGCGGTTCCACAAACCGGTGAGTGAATCATGTGTGGCCTTGAAGCGCATGTCCTCGCGCGCCTCCACGAGGCGGTCCTCGAGCCTCAGGATGCGCAAACCTGTGCGCAGCCTAGCTTTCAACTCCTCCGGGTGAAACGGTTTGGTCAGATAGTCGTCGGCGCCGGAACGCAACCCTTCCACCTTGTCTTCGCTCGATTCCTTGGAGGTGAGAAAGATCATGTACACGTAGGACTTCTCGGCGCGGCCGCGCACCGCCCGGCACACTGCGGGCCCATCCACCTCCGGCATCTCCCAGTCCAGCAGCGCCAGGCGCGGCCCGTCCGGACGGCAAAGTTCTTCTTGCGCCAGCCGCCCATTCTCCACGGCCAATACCTCGTAGCCCGCGTTTTCCAGTGTTTTTTGCAGCAGACGGCGCGAGATCGCGTCATCCTCCGCGATAAGTATCTTCACCGGTGGACCTCCACCAGGCAGCTGTCCAGGAGCGGAAGCAGCGCCGCCGATTCCGACTCAAACTCCGCAAAGGCCCGTGTGAGGCCCTGCGTTGCCCCGTCCTTGCCCATGCGTTCAAGTTGCGCCGCCGCCGCCGCAGCCCGCGTCGCGGCCAGGTTTGCAAACATGCCCTTCAATCCGTGTGCCAGCGCCCCGACGCGCCGTACATCCGCGTGCGTCACCGCACCGCGCAACTGCTCGAGCTGGCCGGGAAATTCTTCTCTAAAAATCTCCACCAGCTCCTTCAACAAATCGCGATCGTTGTCGACGCGCTCCAGCAACTCGCTGGCGCTGAACGCCGCCTGGTCCTGCGCAGCGGCGATTGCGCGCGCGGGCGCCGCTTCGGCCGTCCCCACGGGCTCGGAAAACTTCTCCGGTTCCGCTTTCAGCGCTTCCGTGCGTATGGGTTTTGAAAGATAGCCGCTCATGCCCGCCTCTTCTCCGCATTGACGCTCATGGCGTTTGCCGTCAAAGCGGACCTCACCCAGGACCATACCCGCACGAAGCGCGCCACTTCCCGCGCCGCTCTATCTTTCAATTCCCTCATTCGCTTGGCGTTACGCTCGCCCTCCGAACTCGGCGGCGGCTGTGCGGGACCGCGATGGGACGACTGCCGCTTTTCGTTTCACTTCGGAACTGCGCTCTCCATCCGACGCCAATCTGTCGACCTGCCTGCTCCAAAATAGAAAACGCCGGATCGCCACCCGCAAAATCCAAGTGGCGACCGGCGTTATGCAAGAACCCGTCTAGTCGAACCCTATGCTCGCGACTTTATGCTTGCAACTTCATGCTCGCAACTTGCGCGCACTTAGCAGAGCCAGCGCGGCCAATCCCACGCCCAGCATCGGCACCGTTGCCGGCTCCGGCGTGCCCACCGGGCCACCAGTGATGGTCACCGTCCCCGGGCCCGTTGGCAAATTGGGATCGTTGGACGCGTAGCACGTTCCGGTGGTGGGATCGCAAGCGCCCGGCACCAATGGCGCATTCGGGAAATTGGAACTCCACGAGCCCGTCCCTCCCCCGCCCGTCAAATTCCCACCAGGACCGCCTCCCGGCAGGTTCACCTTGGTCCCGAGCGCCGGTTCTGATCCGTCCACCGTATAAACCAGGTGCGGATTGGGGCACGCAGCCACGATCACGATTTCATTACCGCAGCTGTTGCTAGCCGTAAGTTCTAGGCTGTAATACTTCCCCGTAAAGTCGACGTCGTCATTCCAAGTGTCGTAATCGGCCGTGTAGATGGGAATCGTCCCCAGCGGCAGCGATTCATCCACCACCGTGTCACCGAACAAATCCACGTGAAAATCGCCCGACACCGGCAACCCCACCGTCGTCGTCGGGGTAATCGGCATATCCACCTGCACCCCTGGGGCGAAGTTTACGAAAAATGTACCAGAGCCCGCTTCGACCGGAAGAGAATTGTCGAACGTGTAATTAAGCGCCCCGCCCGATACCCCATGCCACGTCAGTGTGTCCGACGGCGAATATCCGCCCGTGGTATTTACCCAAGTGTAGTAGCCATACTGCACCGTCGGCGCATAGTTGATGCTGGTCTGCAATTGCACGCCGACGTTCACGCCCGCCGAAGCCGAGGCGACATACGCGCTCGCGGAAACTCCCAGGAATTGAGACGGCGAGTTGGCCGTGCCATTGGCGCTCCCGCTGGACAACGACGTTCCCCCACCAATGGTCGCGTTCGCGCTGGTGTTGAGGCCGACGTTCAGAATCGAAGGATCTCCGCTAAAAGGACCAATGTCGTAGTGAAAATTGGAGGTAGCCGTGAGTCCGGCGCTGGAGCCAATCGACGACTGGCTCGTCCACAGCGGCGTATACGCGTAGTTGAAACCCTGCCCCGCGGTAAACGTCTGACCCGCCGTGATCGTCGGGAACACAAAGGTGGTCTGGCCATTCGTTGAGGCCGACACGGTCAAGCCCAGCGAGGTGGTGGCATCGACACCAAAGTTGCTAAAGGGAAAAGGTCCGGCATTCCCCATCTTCGTGTCATACGTGGCGGTATTCAGCGAGTATGTATCCAGCGACTGCGTCAGATACGCCTGCCCGCGTGCCCCGGCACCCAGCATCAGAAATAGGATCGCCAATCCCAGCGCTTTACTCTTCATCGCTCTCTCCCGTCCTGCTCGAGGTCTCGGCCATTTGCGGACACGCCATACTCGGGCGTTCGCTCTACCCCAGCAATCTGCCTCCGTCTTCAGCAGCCGTCAATTTAACTGCCGCCCAACTCTATCTAAACCGCTAAACTGCACATTTGTAAGGCTTTGCACCGCTTCCTAAACTGTGACAGAGGCAGTTTGCGAGCGCGGCTTCCCGTAAGCCACCACCAGTACAGCGAAGCGGAGCCACAACTACAGCTAACCCGGCATTTCTTTCACCCTACGTAACGCTTATTTTTCTACAGAACGTAAGTACCAAGGCCAACGGCACGGCCCGTTCAGACGTTCTGGAGGGAGCGTGAAGTTACACGCGGTTTTCGCAACGATAATTCTGCCCGCTGCAGCGCTTATGGCGGGTTGCTCCACGGAATCGAAGTCGCCCGACGTGACTGCCGGCATCCGCACGTCCTTGGATCAAGCGGGACTCAAGGACGTTAGCGTCTCGGAAGATCGCGATAAGGGAGTGGTGACGCTGGGTGGAATCGTGAGCTCTGATTCCGACAAGGGTCAGGCCGAATCCATCGCGAAATCCGCGGCAGGCGTGCTGGTCGTTGCGGACCAAATCGCCGTTCGCCCACCGGGCAACGAGAGCATGGCCAAAGATGTTGACGCCGACCTGGACAAAGGCATCGAGAAGAACCTCGACGCCGCGCTGCTGCAAAATCATCTCAACCACGAAGTAAGTTACGCCGTGAAGCGCGGCGTCGTCACCCTCACCGGTACGGTCAAGACTCCCGAAGCACGCGCCAGGGCGGAGAAAGTGTCGGCTGGAATTCCCAACGTCCAGCAGGTGGTCAACGAGTTGGACGTGAAGGGGCGCAAGGCGACTTCTTCGTCGAGGTAGTTTCAGCCTCATCCGGCCAAAGTTACATACAAGGACTATGCACGACTGTGATCTCGACTTGCTTGCATTCAAATACGAAAGCTAGGGAGGATTTATGCTCTTACTGCTCATCATTTTGATCTTGCTGTTCGGCGGCGGTGGTGGCTATTACGGCTATTCCCGCTGGGGCACGGGCGGCGGCCTGGGTATCGTGGGCACCGTCCTGGTAATCGCGCTGCTGCTCTATTTTCTCGGCGTCATTCACTGAGGGCCTGTGCTGAGAAGGGCCTTGTCCACCGAGAGCCGTCTCGAGCCTAAACAGCCGGGACTGTTCTTCTTGCATCCGCGGCAGGCGGAGAAAGTTTTGCTTCCGTAGAGTGCGTCGCGCGCGTATTATCCATTCCATCCTGCCCAATGCGCGCCCATTTCTGGTCGAGTCGCCACTGTTCTCGAACAATTCTTCTGACGATGGTTGTGCTTCTGCCATCGTTTTTCGCCAAAAAAACTTGCGCTCAGGACAGCGTCGAGAAACCCAATCGCGCGCGCGCCGAACTCCACGGCAAAACGTTCTCTCTTGGCAATGAAACTATCGCGCTGGAGTGGCAAATTTCTGACGGCGCCTTCGGTACCGCCGACATCACCAATCGTCTGACGGGCGAAACTCTGGTTGCGTCCGAGGCCTTCGCGATCACCATTCTCGATGGCGGGGTGATCAAAGCTTCCGAAATGACTGTCGCCGGCGCACCAGAAATTACCGAGTTAGCGGTTGATGCCAGCTCATCGCAACGCTCCCTGCACTTTCCCGGCAAACAAATTACATTGCATCTGGAAGACGTGGACCGCCGAGTGAGCGCGACCTGGCGTGGGATTTTGCGTGATGGATCGGAGTATGTTCGACAAGAATTGACGCTACAGGCAAAAGAGAAAGACGTGAACATCACCAGCGTGCGCCTGGTCGATCTACAGGTTAGCGGCGCGCACGTTTCCGGCGCCGTGAAAGGTTCACCGATTATTGTGGGCAACCTGTTTTTTGGATTCGAGCATCCGCTTTCGGAGAGCCGAGCTACCGAGGCTCGCGCCGTGGCCGCCATTTCTCGCGAATTGCCTTTGCGTGCCGGCCAGTCGGTAACCTATTCGTCCGTCGTCGGGGTCACCGTCCCGGGCCAGCTGCGGCGTGCATTTCTGCGCTACATCGAACGCGAGCGGGCGCACCCGTACCGCACTTTTTTGCACTACAACTCCTGGTACGACCTTGGATATTTCAATAAATACGACGAAGCAGGCGCCGTCAATGTAGTGAACGCATTTGGCACCGAGCTCACACAAAAGCGCGGCACCAAGCTGGATTCTTTCCTCTTCGACGATGGCTGGGATGATGACCGCACGTTGTGGAGCTTCCATTCCGGCTTTCCCCACGGTTTCACAGCCGTCGCTGAGGCCGCCGCCAAGTACCACACCGCGCCCGGCGTGTGGCTTTCTCCCTGGGGAGGCTACGGGGAGCCGCACCGGCAGCGGGTGGCACTCGGGAAGCAACATGGGTTTGAAACCAACGAGCAGGGATTCATGCTCTCTGGGCCGAAATATTACGCGCGCTTTCGCGACACGTGCCTGGAGATGATCCGCAAGTACGGCGTCAACCAGTTCAAGATCGATGGCACCGGAAACGCCGACCAAGCCTTCCCGGGCAGTGCGTTTGACAGCGACTTTGCCGCCGCCATCCATCTGATCGGCGAGCTGCGCGCGGAAAAAGCCGATCTGTTCATCAACCTGACCACGGGAACGTATCCGTCTCCCTTCTGGCTGCGCTATGCCGATTCCATCTGGCGCGGCGGCGACGATCACAGCTTCGCGGGCGTCGGCACGTTTCGTCAGCGCTGGATCACCTATCGCGACGCGGACACCTATAGTGGCATCGTCCAATCCGGCCCGTTGTAT
>PMOV01000332.1:0-623 GCA_003161195.1 Acidobacteriota bacterium
CTCACCTCGTTTGAGCGGCTGGAAATTTACAATCGCCAGTACTGGTTCCGCATTCTCAGTGCCTTGACCGACGATTTTTCCGGACTGCGCGCCGTGCTCGGCGACCGCCGCTTCGATGCGCTGAGCAAAGCTTACCTGCGCGATTGCCCATCGACGTCGTTTACGCTGCGCAATCTGGGCTCGAAGCTGGAAGGTTGGATGCGCAAGCATCCAAGTTTCGCCGGCAACGGCCAGAAATTGGCGCTCGACATGGTTCGTCTCGAATGGGCGGACATCGAAGCTTTCGATGGCCAGTCCGTGCCGCCGCTGAAGGCCGAGCATCTCGCGGCCGTGAATCCCGCCACACTGCGGTTGCGCCTGCAACCCTACGTGCAGCTGCTTGATCTGCGATACCCGGTGGACGATTTGCTGCTCGCGGTTAAAGGCAAGGACCAGGACGATGCGAGTTTCGCCAGCAACGCCTTCAGCGAGAAACACCGCCGCAAGCGTGTGGCGGCCGTGGCGCGGCTGAAGGCCGCGGAGATTTTTCTCGTTGTCCATCGCGTGGATTTTTTCGTCTATTTCCGCCGCGTGGAGCGCGAGGAGTTCGCCATTCTGAAGGCGCTGCGCGACGGAAAAACTCT
>PMOV01000332.1:690-7206 GCA_003161195.1 Acidobacteriota bacterium
GCTTCGTATCTGCAATCGCCGTTTCTCTTGTTTGTCCGCGTATATTGGGGTTTTCAGATCTCGCAAAATGGCTGGGGCAAACTGCATAACCTCGATAACGTCACCAAATTTTTTGCCAACCTCGGATTACCTGCTCCCGGCTTCACGGCCACCTTTGTGGCCACGTTCGAGTTCGTTGGCGGCATCCTGTTGATCATCGGACTGTTCTCGTGCGTCGTCGGCCTGGGGCTATTCATCGACATGACCATGGCCTACGTCACGGCGGACAAAGAAGCGCTTTTCTCGTTTTTCGCCAACCCCGGAAAGTTCTACATTGCCGATCCCTACACTTTCTGGTTCGCTGGCCTGATTATTCTGATTTTTGGCCCCGGCCTCATCGCCCTGGACACCCTGATCGACCGCTGGCTCATCAAACGTGAGAAGCTTGAAACGGCCTAGATCGGTGGTGCAGTTTTGCCAGGCAATGTACAAGAACTCTTTTGTCGGGGCGCAGCAGTTTGCGCCCCGGCTCGGCCACCACACCGCCCGGTCAGCAAAGCCGTGATTTTAGCTTTTCTGTTGTTCTCGTCGTTGGCCGCCTGCTCCGCGTGCAACAGCGCACAATCCGCCCAAGTGCTCTCCACCGTCCAAGTCGGCAACTCGCACATCGACGTAATCCTCGAGCCCGGTGATCTGGCCGCGTCTCATGAGGAATTGTTGACCTGGGTTCGCAACGCCGCGGAGTCCGTCGTCGCCTACTACGGTCGATATCCCGTTGCCAAGGTGGCCCTGCGCATCATTCCGTCCGGCGGCGAGGGCGTCCACGGCGGCCGCACGTTCGCCAATGAAGACGGCGGCGTAATCCGCATCCACGTGGGAAAGGGCACCACCGCCGCGCAGTTGGCAAAAGACTGGATGCTTACGCATGAAATGGTGCATCTGACGTTCCCGTCCGTCCCGGAGGAACATCACTGGTTCGAAGAGGGCATCGCCACCTACGTCGAGCCACTAGCGCGCGTGCGCGCCAAAAAATTAGACGTCCACCAAATGTGGTTTGAAGTCCTGCGCGACATGCATCAAGGCCTGCCGCAGCCGGGCGATGAAGGCCTGGATCACACGCACACTTGGGGACGCACCTACTGGGGTGGCGCGCTCTTCTGCTTCCTGGCGGACGTCGAAATTCGCAAAGAGACCAACAATCAGAAAGGCCTCGACGACGCTCTGCGCGGCATCATGCAAGCTGGCGGTGACATGCTCTACGACTGGCCGCTAGACAAAGCTCTCGATGCCGGAGACAAAGCTACTGGCGTCCCGGTCCTGAAAGATCTTTACGCCAAAATGAAAGACGCGCCCTATCCGGTGGACTTGCCAGCCATGTGGGAGCAGCTGGGGATCGTGCGCGACGGCGACACCGTCCGTTTTGTCGACACCGCCCCGTTGGCCGCGATCCGCGAAGCCATCACCTATGGCACGCCGGCCGTGCCACGGAAAGCCGCCCTCAACGCCCTGCCGCAAGCCATCCTGCTGGGCCGTCGCAAATCGTAGTTAAGATATTCCGCGCAAGATGCACGCATCCGCAATCAGGTATAATTTCTAGTCAGTGGAGTTTGCTTTTGCGCGCTGCCAGGTCATCTTGCCGCAGCGCGCGCTGACTCACAGGCCATGCGTCGCCGAGGAGCTTAAGTTTGAACGCGAAATCGCACACCGTTTTTGCCGCTGCCGCTTTGTTGGCCCTGGTCGTTCTCGTCGTGAATGTGCGCATGGCCGCCGCGCACGCCGTCTTGCTCGAATCCTCACCCGCCGCCGGTGCCAGCGTCAAGGCGCCCGACGTTCTCATTCGGTTGCGCTACAACGTCCGCGTGGAGGCGGGCCGTTCGCGCGTCTCCCTGCTGCTACCGGACAAATCCGTGAAAACATTGACTATCGATCAGCAACCCTCCCCAGACACCCTTACCGCAAAGGCCGCGGGCCTGGCTCCCGGCGACTACCGCATCCGTTGGCAAGTGCTCGCCTCTGACGGCCACATCACTCGCGGTGAGGTTCCCTTCACCGTCACGTCGTAGTCGCCCGCATGGTCAATCTCCTCAATATCTTCGGCTACCTCTCGGTTCTGCTGCGCGCGGCCACGCTGTGCTTTCAGACGCTGACCATCGGCGGCATCGTGTTTTTCGTGGTGGTCACTCGCGCTCCCCAACTCCGCACCCACGCCATTCTCGATCATTGTCGCCGCTGGATCGTGTGGTTCGCTATCGCGCTCGCCGCCACGCAGGTCTTTTACGTCATGTCCAACACCCTCATCCTCATGCAATCCGCGGAGATGAGCTTTCGCGAAGCTGTCGGCGCCAACTTCGTTCTTGCCGGCGCTCTCGCCGCCGTCTCCGCGTTGGTTATCGCGGCCGTCTGCGTGTTTGGCCAATGGCGCGGCAACCCAGCGCTCTTGTTGCCCGCGCTGGTCATCCTCAGCTCCGCGCTGATGACCAGCCACTCCGTAGCCCGCATGGATCATCGCGTCTTGCTCACCGTCCTCACCGGCGTCCACCAGCTCGCCACCGCCACGTGGATCGGTGGCTTGCCCTACTTGCTCATCGCGCTGAAGTATGAAAACGACCCCGTCATCCGCCTGCGCGTCACCGCCAATTACTCCCAACTCGCTTTCGTCAGTGTGCTTTGCCTCTTTGCCGGCGGCTTCGGCCTATCGCTCGCCTATGTCGGCTCCTGGTCCGCGCTCTACGGCACCACCTACGGCGCCATGGTCAGCGCCAAGATCATCATGTTCGGCTTCCTCTTTCTGCTCGGCGCGCTCAACTACAAAATCGTTCACGCCGTTCCCGCCGACCCGAGCGCCCGCCCCACCAGCCTGATGCGCTTCGGCGAAGTGGAAATCGGCATCGGCCTAACCGTCATTCTTGCCGCCGCCTCGCTCACCTCCCAGCCGCCGGCCATCGACCTCGGCGCCGACAAGGTCAGCGCCGCGCAAATCTGGCAGCGCTACGCCCCGCGCATCCCACGCCTCGAAAGCCCGCCGCTCAGCTCGCTTTCGGAATCCACCGAGGAAAGGGCCAAGCGCGATGCCGCCGCCGGCGTAGTCGTGGTGGCGTCGTTCGTCCCCGGCCAGGCGGCCGGCCATCCCCCGAGTGACGGCGACATCGCCTGGTCCGAATACAATCACAACTGGGCTGGCGTCATCGTGCTCGCCATCGGTCTGCTCTCCTTCCTGTACCGCACCGGCTACGCATCTTGGGCTCGTCACTGGCCGCTGGTATTCCTCGGCCTGGCCGTTTTTCTTTTCCTGCGCTCCGACCCCGAAAATTGGCCGCTCGGCCCCAACGGCTTCTGGGAAAGTTTCGCGTCTCCCGATGTGTTGCAACACCGCGTTATCGTGCTGCTGGTCACCGCCTTCGCCATCTTCGAGTGGTCCGTCGTCACGCAACGCATCCACTCGCAAGCCGCCGCGCTGGTCTTCCCCGGCGTCTGCGCGCTCGGCGGCGCCATTCTGCTCACCCACTCGCACGCCCTCGGCAACGTCCGCGACGAGCTGCTCATCGAACTCAGCCACATCCCCCTGGCCATTCTGGGCATTGCCGCAGGCTGGTCCCGCTGGCTCGAACTCCGCCTGCCGCAGGGCGATCCCGCCCGCCGTGTGCTCTCCTGGGTCTGGCCGGTCTGTTTCATCCTCGTCGGCATGGTGCTCCTCAATTATCACGAAGCCTAAGCGCCGCAATATGCAAACCGCCTCGTTGCGACGAGCAACCCCGCTAATCGCAATCGCCTGTCTCTGCCTCTGCGTTTTCGGCGCAAGCCGACCCGCCGACGCGCAAAGCGCCACCGTTCCCATGCCGCCGTCCGCCAAAAAATCCCAGGCCCCTGGCAACGTCAACCGCCCCGGCTTCGCGCCCATCCCGCAATTCCAGGACATCGCCGCCCAAGTCGGCTTAACCGCCTCCCACATCTCCACCCCGGACAAGCGCTACATCGTCGAATCCATGAGCGGCGGCGCCGGCCTCTTCGATTGCGACGAAGACGACCGCCTCGACATCGTCCTCGTGAACGGCAGCACCATTGACCATTTCCGCGACCACGGCGGCGACCCGCTGGTCACCCTTTATCATCAGGAGCCCGACGGCACCTTCAAGGACATCACCAGGGAAGCGGGCCTCACGCGCACAGGCTGGGGCATGGGCGTAGCCGTCGCTGACTTCGACAACGACGGCCACCTCGATCTCTTCATCACCGGCTACGGCGGCAACGCCCTCTATCGCGGCCTGGGCAATTGCAAGTTTGAAGACGTCACCGAAAAAGCCGGCGTGCGCGGCGGCGGCTTCAGCACCGGCGCCGCGTGGGCCGACTACGACCGCGACGGACACGTAGACCTCTTCGTCGCCCGTTATGTCCACGTCGACTTAAATCATCTCCCGCAATTCGGCAGCAACAAGTTCTGCACGTACAAAGGGATCCAGGTGCAATGCGGCCCCTGGGGACTCACCGGCGAATCCGACCTCCTGTACCACAATCGCGGCGACGGCACCTTCGAGGANNTGGCCCGACCTCCTTGTCGCCAACGATTCCGTCCCCAGCTACCTCTACCACAACAATCATGACGGCACCTTCACCGACGTGGGCCTCCTCGCCGGCATCGCCCTCAGCGACGACGGCCAAAGCCTTGGCTCCATGGGCGTCGACTTTGCCGACTACGATCACTCCGGCAATCTCAGCTTCTTCGTCACGCATTTCGCCGAACAACCCAACTCGCTCTACCGCAATCTTGGTAAAAAAGGTTTCGACGACGTCAGTTGGACCTCCGGGCTCGGCCAGCCCAGCTACCCGTACGTCGGCTGGGGCACCGCCTTTTTCGATATGGACAACGATGGCTGGCTGGACATACTCGTCGCCAACGGCCACGTCTACCCGCAAGTCGAAAACGCCGGCGGCATCGCCAACGCTGGCGCCGGTTACAATCAGCCGCTCCTCCTCCATCGCAACAATCGCGACGGCACCTTCGACGAGGTCTCAAACGCCGCGGGCCTCGCCTCGCTCCCCCTCAAATCCCGCCGCGGCGCCGCCTTCGGCGACATCTTCAATACCGGCAACATCGACGTTGTCCTTCTCAACGTCGGCGAACCCCCAACGCTTCTCCTCAATGCCAATCGCGACGGCAACCACCGCGTCCTCTTCCGCCTGGTCGGCGTAAAAAGCAACCGTGCCGCCATCGGCGCGCGTCTCACTCTCCGCTCCGCAGGCGTCCAGCAATTCAGCGAAGTGCGCGGCGGCGCCAGCTATCTTTCGCAAAACGACCTCCGCCTCCACTTTGGCCTCGGCGCCGCCGAAAAAATCGACTCCGTCGAAATCCGCTGGCCGAGCGGTGCAACAGAAAAACTCCAGAACCTTCCCGCCGACGCCATCTACACCATCACCGAAGGCCGGGGCGTCTCCGCAACCAAGCCTCTCCCGCCGCCATCCGCCGATTCCTCCAAGCCCCGCTAATCGCCCAGCCCGAGTTCGCTCTTCCGCCACGCCATCACTTGCTAAATACCCGCACCATTGCTGAATTTTCCATAACGCCACCCTTAGCCCATGCGATAAACTGCTCGTGCGTCTCCAGCCCGCTCCCCGCCGGCTGGGGCCTCTCCCCTATGACTAAGCCGCGTTTCCTCGTGTCGTTGACCACCAACGACAACGATTATCAAATCGAGCAAGCCGAATCTGCCGAAATTGCCGCGCGCAAACTCGGCGTCGAATTGCAAATCCTTTACGCCGACAACGACGCCATCAACCAAAGCACGCAAATCCTCAAAGCCCTCCAGTCTCCCGCGCCGGAGCAGCCTACCGCCATCGTCTTTGAGCCCGTTGGTGGCACGGCTCTCCCGCAAGTCGCCCGCGCCGCCGTCGCCGCGGGCGTTGCCTGGGCCATCCTCAATCGCGAAGCCACCTACGTTTCCGAACTCCGCAAAACCTCCACCGCCCCCATTTTTTCCCTCAGCTCCGACCATCTCGAAATCGGCCGCATCCAGGGCCGCCAGTTCGCTGCGCTTCTCCCCAAAGGCGGCGCGATCCTTTATATCCAAGGTCCCACGGAAAACTCCGCCGCCAAGGACCGCACCTCCGGCATGCAGCAGACCAAGCCCGCCAACGTTCAGGTGACCCTGCTCAAAGGCCAGTGGACCGAAGAAAGCGCGCAAAGATCCGTTCGCTCCTGGCTCAAGCTGTCCACCTCGCAGCGTGCCGCCATCGACCTCGTCGCCGCGCAGGACGATTCCATGGCCATCGGCGCGCGCAACGCGTTTCAGGAGCTGCCGGAATCCGATCGTGAACGTTGGCTGAAGCTCCCCTACCTCGGCTGCGACGGTTTGCCCAAAACCGGCCAGGCTTGGGTCAAGAGCGGCATCCTCGCCGCTACCGTCTTCGTCCCGCCCAACGCCGGCCAAGCCATCGAAATGCTCGTCGACGCCACGGCGCGCAAAAAATCGCTGCCGGAGACCGCGCTCACCGTCCCCATCTCCATCCCCGCTATCGCCGAACTTCGCCCGCGCTAAGTGCCTG
>PMOV01000037.1 GCA_003161195.1 Acidobacteriota bacterium
CTGGCAACATCATCGGCCCCGCTAACCCTCGCGGAGGGAAATCATGAGTCGCTCATCGCGTGCGCCGCAAATCGCGAGTCACTGCTTGGGTTGGCTCTGCTTGATCCTCCTGCTTTCCACCCGCGCTTGGGCTCAATCAGGCACTTCCAACCCGCCCCCGGACACCCCTGCGAAACCCGCGACCTCCGCTGAAACGCCGGCCGCGGCAGGGGACAGTCCGGATGCTCTAAACCAGGCTTACATCGCCGCAAGCAAGAACGAAACACAAGCCGCCAGGGCGCTGATCAACGCCACTGCGGAAGGAAAAGACGCTGCGGCGGCCCAAACCGCCTTTGAAAACGCGGTGCAGGCCATGGACGCGGCCTACGAGAAGTATCAGAAGAAAGCCCTCGAAGTTCACACTGCCTCCGATTCGTCCAACGCGTTGCGCGGCACGTCGCCACCGGCCAATCATCCCAAAACTCCCGAGGAACTGGCCAAAGCGGCTGGCCTCCCGAGCCCAGCGGGCACCGTGCCCGGAGACCCCAACGACGAGGTGACCCTAAATGTGTACGGAGCAGACGTTCATAATGTCTACGGCGGTGATACATGGACCATCGGTCCGGATGGCACCGTTTATGTCGCTCATACTGGCGGTGATTCCCACACCTGGGTGGTCAGCCAGAATCCTGATGGCAGCGTTTCGGTCTCCTTTCGCTTTGGTGACCATTTGGAAAACATCGGCAAAGGTGCCTCCTATACGGTGAGGTTCGAAGGTCCCAGGCAGATTCAAGAACACCGGGGCGCCGAAACGGTCGTCATCGAGCGTTCCGCCGACGGTGGTCGCCTGGAGCTGGTAATCAGCCAGCCATTCGACGGCAAACGCTCCTTCACGCTTACTCACGACGTCCCGGGCCGTTGGTCGACGCTGGCAGGTGGCTACATTCCCGTTTCAGATTCAACTCTATCTTTGCAGGCCCACATTGACTTAATTCTGAGCGCCCCACTAGACTTTCGCTCTTTTGACATTCCGCCGGACAAGAGCGCACCCCAAGCGCAACCCGGCCTGTTCGACTCAGCGAAAGACTTTCTGGAACGCAATCCGGCGGCCCAAGGTAGCCACGAAAAGCCGAAGACCAGAACCTCGGAGCCAACCACCTCGCAGGCCAAACCAACCCAGCAGTCCGGCGCAATCGTTGACTTAAATCAACCCGTGAAAAAACTATTTGCTGTGACTCCGGAAATCGGCACCCCGTTCTGGTACGTACGCACCGGCACGCCCGACGATTCCCACACCGAATTCACGTTCACTGTTCCCGTGATCGATTTATCGAAATTGAATTTGGTAGCGGAGACCAACGTCCCTCCTAAATCAAGCTCCGCCACCGAACCCGCTGCCCGACTTCGTTTTCCGGACGAACTCGCCATACGCGATTTAGCGACGGGCCTTGCCACCGTGGACGTATCTCGATTAATCGACGAGTGGAACCGCGCCACTTTTGCACAGGGCTCCCAAGTCCGCCTGGTACCGAACTGTGATTCGCCACCGGCCACTGGCACCACAATCTGCATCACCAAGGAAACCGCACCGACGGGTATCCTCAGCAATCCCTCACACTCCATCACCGCGATTTATGACCAGAGTCTCTTTCCGAATTATTATCCTGCGCCGGACGGCAAAATCGCCACGTCCCCTCCCGCGAACTCGCCAGGCGCTCCGGGCGGTTCGTACCCCAGCGGCCGCGGCGTGGGCAGCCTTTCGGCGGTTTTTACTCCAACTGCTACTGTCGATTTCGCCGATCTTGCAGGCAACGCAGCCAGCGACGCGCAGTACGCTTCCAAGCCCGTCGCCCCTCGCGTCCAAGTCACCGTCGTCGGCGACACCAACGTTATAACCGTCTCCCAGGACCCACGCTCCGCCATCCCCGAATTGCGCGCGCCGGACGGCATCGCCCATTTGCGCAATGCCGCCTTCCATATCGGCTCCGCGAATCGCGTTTCCGCATCGAAAGCTCACGCCCCTTCACAACCAGATCTTCCCGAAACGCAGAGGGCCAATCTCACCTTCTCCCTGGTGGCCAGCGGAAACCTCGGCAGCAACGCCCTGGAATTCCGCGCCTTCGATCCGCGCGGCAAAATCAAACAAATCACCATTCCCGCCGGTGTTGTCTTGGAGCCCTTGCAGCCAAAATCCGCCAAGCCGCTCGACCCCGCCAAAGGAAACGCACCCCCGCACCAACTTTCGGCCTATTGCCTGGAAATCGAAAAGTTGCCCCCCGAACCGGGCCAAATGTATCGCCTCGCTCCGCCTGCCGTGCAAAACCAATTCAGCGGTTTGAAAGGGGTGCTCGACTCCGGTCGCAAGCTCGCCGACTCCGGCCAGCTCCACCCGGACAGCGAGCCCCAAGCCTATGTCGACTTCATCCGCCAGCACGCCGTCTGGGCCAAACTCGAAAACTGGGACGAAAAAAAATTCACGGAAGTCTTTGTCGAGCGCACCAGAAAAAACCTGGCGCAGATGAACGTCAAATGGACCGGCGACATAGAAAAAGCTCTGCGCAACGCCGCTCCCGGCCGCTGGCGCGACATTTCCGCCGTTTTGGCCGAGGCGCAAAAAGTCGCGCCCGTGCCCGCCAATGCGCCCGCCGCCGCGCGCCCCAACTGACCATGCAAGCCGAGCTCAACAACCCACCCACGCACCGGAGGACACCATGAACCGTTCCGCACTCGCCGTTCTAATCTTTTCCGCTTTTTTCATCGCCCTCAACGCCCCTCGCGCCGCCGCGCAAACCGTAACTGCGGTCGTAACCTCCGCAGGCCAGCCCGCCTTCAGTATCAGTGTCGTTTTCGTCGCCGCAAACACCATCAAGCCCC
>PMOV01000365.1 GCA_003161195.1 Acidobacteriota bacterium
GGCATTTTTCAAGGAAGGGCACGGCGAGGGCTGGCGCAACTACGTGGTGTGCTTCGACAAATCCGGCAAGGGCATGCTGGTCATGACGAATAGCTCGAATGGCGAGGGGATCTATAAATCGCTGATCGAGAGCTTGCTCGGGAACACTTTCACGCCGATCGAGTGGGAAGGCTTTACGCCGTACGAGCAACTACCGCCGCGTCCTCCGCTGAAGCAACACACGCAGGTGCATCTCGATCCACAGGTCTTACAGAAATACCTCGGACGTTATGGAAATCGCGCGAATCGGATCCTGGTGGTGCGCCAGGAAGGCGATCATCTGTCGGTGCAGGAAAACGACGAGCCGAAGGAGGAAGTATTTCCGGAGACTGCGACAGCCTTCTTTACCAAGGCCAACGACGAAGTGTACAGCTTTGAAATGGATGATCGGGGCCGCGTAACGCGAATGGTTGTGCATGTGGCGGGAGAGGACATCCCAATCAAACGGATCGATTAGAAGTAGACCGTGCACCGCGCCCCCATGCATCGGGATTTGGGGCCGAGCGGCGTGGCGAGCGGGAAGCGTCGGTGCGTGTGATATAATTTTATCGTTCGGCGCCATGGTGCAACGGTTAGCACATCGCCCTTTCAAGGCGGTAATACGGGTTCGATTCCCGTTGGCGCTACCAACTCTTTGCGCGTTCCAGCCCTGGAATGCTCGCGCGTTTGCGCCTTGCTTGCGATGAAGGCACGCAGGCTTGCGGAACGCCGTTTCCCATAAAATTGAATCCAACCCAGGTGAGGTGTTGCCGTGAGTTATGCGGAAAAGCATTTGATCGCGGGGGAGCAGGTGCAGTACGAGACGAAACTGCACTGGATCGTGATGCTGGGGCATACGCTAATTGCGCTCGTACTGGCGGCGGTGGGCGTGGGGCTGCTGGTTGCGTCGCAACACAACTGGCAGGGCGCGGAAGTGCAGCCGCCGCGCGAGGCGCTGTACGTCGGTGCGGCGATTTGTTTTTTGCTGGCGGTGATTTTCTGGATGATTGGCATGGTGCGCCGCGGGGCTACGGAGATGGCCGTCACCAACAAACGGGTGATCGTGAAGACCGGGCTGGCCAACCGACGAACGCTGGAATTGCTGCTCGCGCGAATTGAAAGCGTGGTGGTGGAAGAGCCGGCGATGGGGCGCATGCTGGGTTATGGGACGGTGATTGTGCGCGGCACGGGAGGGACGCCGGAGGTTTTTCCACAGATTGCACACCCGCTACAATTTCGCGAGCAGGTGCAGCGGCAGATAGCGGGGGAAGGGCAGACGGCTTAGAGGCGGCGTTGACAGCGTCGTCCAGGCGGCACGTGAGCTGTGACCCGTGACGGGCAAGACCGGCCGCTAGCCGCGTGGCATTGGGCGTGTGCCGGGAGTAGAATTAAGGATGTAGCTCGTCGTGCGAGGTAAGCGCGCGGCTGGAGAATACGGCAATGCCCAACCCCTTTCGTACTACCAATCCTGTACTGACGGAAAAAGCGTTTCGCGACGTCGTAGCGACTGGCGAAGCGATGACCCTGCAAGGCACGGTCAATAAGACCGGCCTGCTGCTGCTGTTCGCGGTAATCACCGCGGCGTGGACCTGGGGTATGGCGCACTCGCAGTCCCCAGAAGCGGCGGTTCCCTGGATGTGGGGTGGCTTGCTGGGCGGATTGGTTGTGGGTCTGGCGACGACGTTCAAGCCGCAGTGGTCAGCGTGGACGGCACCCGTTTACGCGCTGCTGGAAGGCCTGGCCCTAGGGGGAATCTCTGCCTACTACGACCACCTGTATCCAGGCATCGCGGTGCAGGCCGTGGGTCTGACGTTCAGCGTGCTGCTGGTGATGCTGCTGACGTACAAGACCGGCATGATTCGCGCCACGCAAGGATTGAAGATGGGCGTCATCGCGGCCACCGGCGGCATCGCTCTGCTGTACATGACGGAAATTTTCATGGGCGCATTTTTTCACTTGAGCGTGCCGGCCATCAACGGCAGCGGCGTAATTGGGATTGGCTTCAGCATTTTCGTGGTGTGCATCGCGGCGCTGAATCTGGTGCTGAATTTCGACATGATCGAGACTGCGGTCAGTAATGGCGCGCCGAAGTACATGGAGTGGTATGGCGCGTTCGGCATGATGGTGACGCTGGTGTGGCTGTATCTCGAGATGTTGCGGCTGCTCAGCAAAGTGCGCCGGCGGTAAGCTGGGTCGCGGCGGCCCGGTAGTAAGCCCAGGCAAACGTGCGACAAAACGGCAGCAAAACGGAAGCGCCGGTGCTGACACAGAGGTTTGTGGAAGCGTTGCGTTATGCTGCGGAGCTGCATCAATTTCAACGTCGCAAGGGCAAAGGCCAGCCATACGTGGGGCATTTGCTGGGCGTGGCGGCTATCGTGATCCAGCACGGCGGCGGCGAGGATCAAGCGATCGCGGCGCTGTTACACGATGCGGTCGAGGATCAAGGCGGGTTGCCGCGGCTCGACGAAATTCGGAAAAAGTTTGGCGACGAAGTGGCGCGCATCGTGGACGGCTGCACGGACTCTTACGAAGCGCGCGGCGAGAAGCGTGCGTGGGCCGAACGCAAGAGCGCGTACATCGCACGCGTGGCGAATGAGCAGGCGGACGTGCGGCTGGTTTCCGCGGCGGACAAGCTGGCTAATGCGCGGGAAATTCTGGCGGACTATCGCGTTGAGGGCGATGCGGTATTCCAACGCTTTCAGGGGCGCAAGGACGGCACGCTGTGGTACTACCGGCAATTGGTGGATGTGTTTCGCCGTGCCGGCAGCAGTCCGCTGATCGAGGAGTTGGAGCGCGTGGTGCGCGAGCTGGAAGCACTGGCTGGAGTAAACGTCGCACGTACGTAATCGCGCACAGGTAACGCCGCGCGGGGGCGGGATTTACGGCGCAAGTACCATGCGTTCCGCCGCGCTTCATATGGTGATTCTCCCACTTGAAACATTCGCGGCTACGACGAGAGATTCTCGCACCGGCGGCGCGAACTTCTGCTGAAATGGATGCACGGCTGCTGTCGCTGGGCAGCCTAACCCTTGCGACGTAAGACCTCAGGACTCCTGATGCAGCACGCAACTCCGGACGTAAGAGCACGAAAGACCGGCGATGAAGGGGCTGCCGCGGTGGTAATCGCGGGCTCGGGCGCGATGCAAGGCGCGCGCACGGTGCCTTCCGAAGATGTGGATCGTGCCTTCGGCATGCCGCGCGGCAAATTGCGTGGGCGCGCGGGAATCGAATCGCTGGCCTACGTCGCGGAAAATGAGAATGAGTTGACGCTGGGGCAAGCCGCTGCGCGTCAGGCGTTGTGCGGGTCCGGCACGGCGGCCTGCGAACTCGACTGGATCATCGCTACCAGCGAAACGCATCACAACTATCCTTCGCTGGCGGCGCAACTGCATGCTGGCCTTGTTGCGCGCGAGAATTGCGCGGCGCTGGACGTGGGCGGGGGCTGCATGGGCCTGCTGAATGCGTTCGCCGTGGCGCAGTCGGTGCTGGCCGCCGGCGTGTCGCGGGCGGTGGCGGTGGTCAGCGCGGATGTGCACAGCCGGTCGCTGACGCCGGGCCGCGTAGCGGGTGAATTTGGCGGCTTGTTCGGAGACGGCGCCAGCGCCTTCGTGTTGCGAAGCGGCGGAGGCGATGTCGGCGATGCCCCTAACCAGCACACCGGCTATGTGTTTGGCGAGTTCGTGTTCGGCTGTGTGGGGCAATATGCCTCCGCGGTGAGCGTGAGCGACGATAAGGACGGGGGTCTTACGCTGCGTTTTGATGGCGAGGCGCTGTCTCGCGCGGCCATCACACGCATCGAGAAGACCATCACGGCCGTGGAGCAACGCAGCGGCATTCGGCGAGCCGAGGTTGCGGCTTTCGCCACGCATCAGCCGAATCCCCGGCTGATGGCGTTGGTGGCGAGGCAATGCAACGTGCCGGAGTCGGCCTTTCCGGAGGTGGCGCGTAAGGCCGGGAATTTAGGCGCGTCGACTTGCGGCACAGCGTTGCATCTGGCGCTAGGCGAGGCGCGGAAGCGTCCCGTTTTGGAACGTCGACCCATCTTTCTGGCTTCCCTAGGGCCGGGGCTGCTCTTCGGAGGCGGCTGGGCACAGGCGAGGCGAGGGGGTCTGCTCAGATGCCGGGGTGTGCCGAGCGCACGCGACTTGTAACTTTTTGAAACACTGTGTCGCAAAATCGGAACTGCAGGTACGTGCTATTTTCCGCAACTCATTGTAAACAATACACCTATCAGTGTCGAATTCCTGGCTTATGGCGTGCATCTTCCCATCCCGTGAAATGCGCGCGGTGCACTGCGCCAGGAGCAACTGGAATGAAACGATCTTCGCGAGAGCGGCAACGGGGTACCTCGGTAGTGGAAATGGTGATCGTCGTCGCGATGATGATGGTGCTTTCCGCGATCGCCATCATGTCTACGACAAACACTTCACAGAACAGCACCGCGAGCTCCGCGACGGACCTGGTGGTCGGTACGCTGCGCCAAGCACGGGAAACAGCGATCGGCAAACGGCGGAACGTGCTGGTAGCGTTTACGGGCACCAACACGATTACCACAACGATAGAGACTCTGCCCGGCGAAGCTCCCATAACGCCTACGGTAGTGCAGCTGAACAGCGGGGCAGCGGGCGGACTTTCTTTCTATCTGTATCCGGGATTGCCAAATACCCCGATGGCGGCGCTGGGCTTCGGCAACAACTCAGCGACGGACTTTGAGCCGGTGAACGGGGGAGCGGTGGGGAACAGCGTGATGTACACCAGCTCGGGAAGCCTGGTGGGTTCGGGAGCCGCTGCAGCTGCGAACTACTACGCCTTGGGGAACAATAATCCGGTGAACGCAACGATCTACATCGCCATCGCTGGCAAGCCGGTGACCGCGCGCGCCATCACCGTGCTGGGCGCGACGGGCCAAGTGCGGCCGTACTACTGGAACGGAACGTCATGGCAGGAATAACGCCAGGAACAATGAGAGTCGCGATGCGCAAACCAACAAAAACCGCCGGCAAACAATCCGGTTTCACGTTGCTCGAAGCCATGATCTCCATCGTGATTCTTTCGGTGGGCGTCCTAGGGCTGGCAGCGGTGTACTCGCAGGGTCTGTTTTACGCGGCGCTTACGCAATACGACTACATCGCGGAAAAGAAAGCCGAACAGGCCGTGGAGGCCATGTTTACGGCGCGCGACATCAAGTCGCTTTCGTGGTCCAACATTAACAACGTGAGCCAAGGCGGAGTGTTCGTTGATGGGCCGCAGAATATTCTAGTGCCCGGTACGGACGGTCTGGTGGGCACACAGACCGATACGGGGGCAGCCGACGAATTGATCACCACCGGTCCCGGGCCGGACGGCATCTTCGGAACGCCGGACGACACCACGCTGGATCTGAATCCCTGGATGAAACGCACCATTGCCATCGCGCCCGTGGTGGTGGCGGGGGTTACGGAACAAAATTTGCGCCAGGTAACGGTGACGATCACCTACCAGGTGGGAACCAAGACGCGTTCCTACGTACTGGTCAGCTATATCTCCGCGTTCGCCTGAGGCAACTCCGGCGTTCCAGGTCTCGAGATGCTCACAGCATTGCGCAGGAATGGAAGGATGCACATGAAATTATCGCGGATCAAACGGCAGGCCGGCGTCACGCTAATCGAGTTCACCATCGCTATGGGCGTGAGCGCGGTGGCCATCGCGGCCACGATGCTGGCGTTCAAAGACGCCACCAACGCCAA
>PMOV01000194.1 GCA_003161195.1 Acidobacteriota bacterium
ATCGTCAAACGCCTGCGTGTCCAAGGCTTCCTGATCCTCGACTACGCGCCGCGCTTCGCCGAAGCCATCAGCCAGCTCGCGCAATGGAAAATGGCGGGCAAACTTAAAGATCGCGAAACCATCGTCGACGGCATCGCAAACGCCACCAGCGCCATCAACATGCTCTTCAGCGGCGCCAATACCGGCAAGCTGCTGGTGAAACTAACGAAGGACTAAGATTCGGCGCGAACGAGAAGACGCAAGATCGGCAGAAAAAAGAGAGGCAACGACAGAAGAAAAATAGCAGCAAGAGAAAATTTGGCGAGAGAAAAAAAGTTAACGCGAGAAGAATTTAGCGCGCCGGCGGCTGCGGATGATTCTTGCGGTCTTCGTCCAGCTTCCTGAGAAATTCTTCAAACTTGGGCTGCTGTTCCGCCGTTAACACCGCACGCACTCGATCGCGCCCCGCCTGCCGTAAAGTTTCAATCTGGGCGTCGGATTCCTTGTGTACTGCTTTGAACTTCGCCGCTGTGTCCAGAAAAATTGCATCAATCTGCGATTGCTGGTCCGGGGTCAGATCCAGTTCTTTCGTAAGTTGCGCCACCTTCTGCTGCCGCCGCGCGTCGTCGCTGAGCGGCGCNNAGCGCCGCCCCCAGCACGAATACGGCGACAATCCACAACACCGCTTTACGCGAGGCAGAAGCCGCCGGCGTCAATGTTTCTTCCATGGTGGGCGTGCCACTCATTGCTCGTTCTCGCTCAGGCTGACCAGCACGTCGTCGTGATTCGGCGGCAGCGCTGGCGGATCGAACAGGTGCTCACTGGCGAACGCGGAAGCGCTCTGGGGCTGCGCCGGCGGATACCCAGGCCGCTCATACAGCCAACCGCAGGCAAACACCAGCGTCGCGGCAGCAATCCAGGAAAGGCGCGAGGCAAAGCGCGGCACGGCCAGCCATACGGCGGCGATGCGCGAACGCTCGACCGATTCCTGCGCCGCGATGTTGGCCATGACACGCGAGGCAAAAAAGGGTCCCGCAACCGGGACGGGCTGGAGGTCGCGCAAGAGCTTGCGCAGCGTTACCAGGTCGTCGGCCGCATCACGGCAATCCGCGCAGGCCTGCGCGTGTTCGCGCAACGCCGCCGGAGCGAATTCGAGGAGGGCGTCGCAAGTTTCCGCCACTCTGGGACCGNNTACCCTGTGCCGTCATCCCGGCGCCGTGGGCTTCCGGAAATTGCCGTCCGTCATCGTGCGCATCGCCAGCCGGAGTGGTCGAGTCGACCAGCCAGTCCTGAAAGCGATCGCAGAGACTGCAGAGACTTTCCTTCTGATTATGCAGGCTGCTCATCGCAAGCCTCCCATACAGTTGATGCTGGGCAAACTCTGGTCATTAGAAAACACTTATTTTTCCCTCTGCCGCGAAGCCACTACCATCCTCTTGCGCGCCCGGAACAGCCGAACCTTGACCGTATTGGCATTGATTTCCATCGCCTCGCCGATTTCCTCGATGGACATGCCCTCAACTTCTTTTAAAATCAGCATCAAGCGGTCCCGCTCATCCAAGCCTGCCAGCAACCGGTCGACCCGTTCACGAGCTTCGATGCGGTCCAGAATATCCGGTTCAGTGCTTCTCGAGCCATCTGATGCACTCACCTGCCGGCTTTGGTCCTCGCTCAGATCCGAATCGTAAACCAAGGGCCGGACTTTCTTCTTGCGCAGCAGGTCCCAGCACTCGTTGACGGTTATCTTGTACAGCCAGGTGCTAAAGGCCGCCCGCTGGTCGAAGCGTTTAAGCGAAAAAAACGCCTTGACGAACACCTGCTGCGAGATATCCTCTACGTCCTCCCGCTTGCGGAGGATCCTGGCAGCGACAGCAAAGACGCGCTGCTGGTGCCGCCGGATCAACTCCTCAAAGGCTTCGCGGTCATCCGCCTGTGCGCGGGCCACCAGTTCCCGGTCGTTCGTGGCCGCAGGAGCCGAGGAGACGCGAGGGGGAGCGTCCTCCAGGGGTATGGGAGCCTGAGAAGCCGGTACTTTTGGGACGTGCGCCATAGGGTTTTGGTTACGCCCCCGGAAAAAGACCAGGCCTGGGACGCTCCATTTGTTTCACAACACCGCCAAAAGATTATACTTGCCCACAAGTTATATACATGGAATAATGTGCCTATGATTATTGGCGACCGTCTTCGCGCTATGCGCGAGGAAAAGAAACTCTCCCAGGGCGACATCGAGAAGCGTACTGGCTTGCTGCGCTGTTACATCTCTCGCGTGGAAAATGGCCACACTGTACCGGCCATCGAGACGCTGGAGAAGCTGGCACGTGCTCTCGAGAGCCCACTCTATCAACTCTTCTACGACGGCGAAGAGCCGCCCCAACTGCCGAACCTTCCCAAGCGCAAGTCGTCTGACGACATCGCGTGGGGCAGCGCCGGTAAGGACGCCCGTTTCCTCAACAAGCTTCGTCGCTTGCTGAGCAAGTCGAACGAGGAAGACCGCAAACTGATCCTCTACATGGCACAGAAGATGGCTAACCGCTAAGCGGTTGACCATTCTTCCCGCCATCATAACCTGGCCGCGCCCGCCCTCGGCGCGGCCTTCGTTTTTGTAAAACGATTTACGCGCCGAAATAGACCGGGCCCTGGCATCCCCTGAGATGCGGCTGACATGCGGCCTCTCTTCCTGCCCGGCCCCTGCTCCTGTCATTCCCACTCTATCGTGCTCGGGGGTTTTGAACTGATATCGTAGACCACGCGCGTAACCCCGCGCACCTCGTTCACGATGCGCGTCGAAATCCGTTCCAGCACCTCGCCCGGCAGTCGCACCCAGTCTGCCGTCATGGCGTCATCGCTTTCCACCACTCGAACCGCGACGGTAAGTCCGTAAGTACGGCCATCGCCCATGACCCCCACGCTGCGTACCGGCAGCAGCACCGCGAAGGCCTGCCAGACCTTGTCATACAGGCCGGCGCGGCGGATCTCTTCGGTCACCACGGCGTCGGCGTCCTGCAAGGTGGACAGCTGCTCACGGCTTATCTCACCCAATAGCCGGACCGCCAAACCGGGGCCGGGAAACGGATGTTTCAGCAATATCTCGCTAGGTAACCCCAGATCTTGGCCGATGCGGCGCACTTCATCCTTGAAGAGATCGCGCAGCGGTTCGATCAACGCGAAAGGCATATTTTCCGGCAGGCCACCGACATTGTGGTGCGTCTTGATGGTCGCGGAGGGGCCTTTGACGGAAACGGATTCGATCACGTCGGGATAGAGCGTGCCCTGCACCAGAAACCCAATCTCCCCGTGCGCTTCGCCCTGCTGCAGCTTTTGTGCTTCTTCGGCGAATACCGCGATAAATTCCCGGCCAATGATTTTGCGCTTTTGTTCCGGGTCGCTGACGCCTTTTAATTTGTCGAGAAAGCGGTCGCTGGCGTCCACGCCGATCACTTTGAGGTGCAAACGCTCGCGCAGCATCTCCAGCGTTTCGGCAAATTCGTTTTTGCGCAGCATGCCGGTATTCACAAAAATGTTGGTGAGTTTGTCGCCCATGGCGCGATGCACCAGCACGGCGGCTACCGTGGAGTCCACCCCGCCGCTGAGCGCGCAGATGGCCCAGCGGTTCCCTACTTTTTCCTTGATGGCTTGCGTGGTTTCTTCGATAAACGCCTCGCCGCTCCATTTGGGCTCCGCCTTGCACACACGAAAGAGAAAGTTGCGCAGAATTTGCCTGCCGTTTTCCGTGTGATTCACTTCCGGATGGAATTGCACGGCGTAGATTTTTTTGCCCGGATGCTCCAGCGCGGCGATGGCGTTTGCGGTCTTCGCGGTGCTGCAAAAGCCCTCGGGGAGGCTGCGGACGTGGTCTCCGTGACTGTTCCAGATGCGCATCGCTTGCGGGATGTTATGGAAGAGTTCGGATTCGGAGGGCCCAGACGTCCGTTCGAGGCTCGCGCGACCATATTCCTGCCGCCCGGCATTCTCCACTGTCCCGCCCAGCGTATGCGTGATCCATTGCATGCCGTAACAGATGCCCAGGACCGGGACGCCCGCGGCCAGCACCTGGGGATCACACTTCGGCGCCCGCGGGTCGTAGACGGAACTCGGGCCCCCGCTCAGCACGATGCCCGCCGGTTCAAAGGCTTTGATCTGCTCGAGCGAACTGCCGCACGGCAGCACCGCCGAGAAAACCTGCTGCTCGCGAATGCGCCGCGCAATCAGTTGCGTATACTGGCCGCCAAAATCGAGCACCACCACGCCACCGCGTTCAGAATTGGTCTTGGGAACTTGGAGCTTCATTGTTGGTGTGCTGGACATTGTAGCCTCCTTCTCACGCGTTTCCGAGTAGCACCGGCATCTTGCCGGCGGGAGCTAAGGGCGCCGGCAAGAGGCCGGCGGTACGCAGAAGAAGAATCACTGCGCCACCAAATTCACCAACTTATCCGCGACGAAGATAATTTTTTTGATGTGCTTGGAGCTCAAATGCGGCGCCACAGACGGCTCGGCTTGCGCCAGGGCCACGACTTCCTCTTGCGCGGCGCCGGCTGTGACTTTCACTCTGCCGCGCAGCCGCCCGTTGACCTGCACCGGAATTTCCACTTCGTTTTCGCGCGCCAGCTCTTCGCTGTACCGCGGCCAACTTACCGTCCACAGCCCCTCGGTGTGGCCCAGCATCTCCCACAGTTCTTCGGACAAATGCGGCGTCATCGGGGCCAGCATCAGAATCAACTTTTCCAGCGCTTCCCTTCTGATTTCCGGCCGAATATTCAGTTCGAGCGGCTCGGCGGCATAGATTTCGTTGGTCAGTTTCATGATCAGCGCGATGGC
>PMOV01000033.1 GCA_003161195.1 Acidobacteriota bacterium
CCCCAGTCTTCCAGTTCGGGCAACAATCTCACCGCCGTGCCTCTAAATCTGAGCAACCCCAATCCCGCTATCATCAATGGTTTGGTCCAATGCGGCGCCAACGGCGTGCCGAAAAGTTGCATGACGAGCCACATCTTCAACCCGATGCCGCGCATTGGTATTGCGTGGGACGTCTTTGGCGATGGCAAAACCGCTTTGCGCGCCGGTTATGGAATTTTTTTCGAGCATGGCACCAGCTACGAAGCCAACACCGGATCGCTAATTGGCAGCGCCCCCTTGACACTAAGCCAAACGGAACTCAGTCCCCCGAGTTACCAATGCATTGGCGGTTTTGGACGGCTCGGGACACCGTGCAACTCTTACTTTGCGGGCGATGCATTGAGCCCGGTCATCACCGCTCCCATCGCTTTTCCCATCAACGTCACTTCTATCCCACAAAAGGCGGTTTATCCCTACGTCCAGCAATGGAGCCTAAGCATCGAGCGACAAATTCAAAAGGGTCTCACCGCTACGTTCGCCTACGTAGGCAGCCAAGGCACCCATCTCACTGCCGTGCGCGACCTTAACCAAGTCCGTCCCGTCGACCCTGCTTTTAATCCCTATCCCGCTGGTCGCCCGATCATCTCGACCGAAGATTGCGCTGGCAGCACGGGGGGACAGTTTGAGTTGGGGGGCACCGGTTCAACAAATCCTAACGGCGGAATTGTGATTAGCAATGGGCAGCCCGCCTGGGTCAATATGAACATCGCCTGCTATGGCGTCCCGGGTTTCGGCACCCCTTTCAATCCCAGTGTTTTTCGCCCCTATCCAACGCTCGGTAGCATCCTGAACGTCGCCAATATCGCGAGTTCCAACTACAACGCATTCCAGTTCAGTCTGCGCCGCACCATAGCTCCCGTGGTGCTCGGCCTCTCCTATACCTACAGTCACTCCATTGACGATTCCTCGGACCGTTCCGATGCGGACTTCGTTAACTCTTATAACCTCGCTGCTAACAAGGCTAGTTCCAATTTCGACCAGCGTCACTCTCTAAGCCTGAATTACATCTATGAATTGCCCGTCCTGAAGGCTTTCTACAATTTTACGCACGTGTTCGAGGACGATCCCACGAATGAAGTGTCTACGCACAAGTCCGCAGGCGGCTTTGCGCACTACCAGCCATCCAGCTTGGCTGACACTTTGCTGCGGGGTTGGCAGCTATCTGGAATCACCGTTTTTCAAACTGGCACGCCCTTCAGCATCATCAACGGCGGCAGTTCCGGCGGGATCGCGGTGTCGGACAACGGCGGCGTCGCCAACTACTTCGGAACCGGCTCCTATGCCGACTGCGTCGGAAATCCCAGCTCCAACATACCAAGGGACGTCCGCGATAGTTTCGGTCCAGTGCTCGCCAATCCTGGCGCCTTTGTGGCTCCGCGCGGTTTGACCTTTGGCGATTGCGGCCGCAATTCCATGAACAATCCTCGCCGCACAAACTTCAATATGTCGCTGCTCAAACATTTCAAGGTTTTCGGCGAGCGCGATTTGGAATTTCGCACCGAGGTGTTCAACGTTTTTAATCATACCCAATTCCGCATCTACGATCCGTCGCACCCGGGCAATACCGGTAACAATGTGATCGGCTGTTACGGCGGAGCTTCCGCGGACTATTCCGCCGCTGGCGGAGGCGGGGTCGATTGCCTGACCGGCAATTCGTTTCTCCATCCGGTCGACGCCCATGATCCGCGAATTCTTCAGTTTGGCTTGAAATTCAACTTTTAGGCGCATGCGCAGCGGCTCCTGGCCTCTACGAGCAGCCCGCCGCGGCACATGCTTTCAAAATTTTTTTCGAGGAGTTGCGAACCAAATGTCCATTGCAAGGCGCGCTCTTATATTCCGTGAGACGGTTAGCCGCACACTGCTCCATTGCACCCAACCTTGCCGGCGCTTTCCCCTCGCCCTGTTGATGGGCATCCTTTTCGTGCTATTTGGCTCAAGCGGTTGTGGCCAGACGGCGCAGCCCGTCGTTTCCTCCTCGACAGGCAAGGTCGATTCCTATTTTGGCGGCCCCTTCAACGTTGCTGGAAGCGATTTGGCCAAGAGCAGCTCCACCTTTGACCACGCTGCCCAGCAATTCAACATCTCCGCCTTCGTGAACACTGCCACCGCTCAGGTGCCCACCGAAATCATTGCCGGCTCTTTCGCAACCGCTGCCACCGGTTTTTTGAGTATTACGGAAAATTTCGCCACCACCAGTTCTGGTGTTATTGCCGCACAAAATCCGCCGCTCACTGGCGCCTGGGCTGTCGAAATTCCCGGAGCTGGCGCGCTCGGGAATTTTCTCAGCGTGAATAGCGCTAATGCCCAAGTTTCCGTGAGTGCGGCGCCGGCGGCCATGGCGGAAAACACCGTTTGCCCCAATTTCTCAAGTGCCGTCCCCTTTCTGTATGTCACCGTGCCCAACGCGACCCTAACCACGGACACAGCGGACTATGGCACCGTTGGCATCAGCTCGCAAGGCTCGGCGGTTACCTTCAACGCGCAACCGTCCCTCGTTGGCGCTATCCAACAGACTGCTTCCACCGTAACCGGCGGTTGCTCCAACACCACACTCGGCGCTCTCACCTCCTATCCCCTGAATTCCTACGGAACCCCTTCCAACCTCGAGCTAATCAGCGTTGGAGCGTCAGGCTTGTTAGTAAGCAGCTTCACCTCAGCCAACTCCGGCGGGTTGGGCGCCTTCGGTGGTGGAACGGGTATAATTGGCGTCGCCCAGCCGTCCGCAGCGGTAGACGTAAGTGCCGTCGTAAGCGCGCAGTACAACGGCTTCGTCTATTCCCCCCTCAACAGGGTTACCGAGAACTATGACATCACCGTCCTTGCCTCGGCCTTCGGCGACAATGCCCCAGCATCGCCGGCATGTTCCGCCCTGCAATCCTCTCTCGCCGCCAATCACGGCCAAGGCGCTGGCACCGTTCCCGTTCTGCCCTCCGCCAACACCGTCTATGGTGGAGAGTTCCTCACTACGACTGGCGGGGTCACCGTCAACGACCCGTCTGGGTCCAGCGGCTCTGAAAACTGTGACGTCGCGATTGATCTTGGAACCCAGGACCCGGGTACCAACGGTTTATTTCCAAATGCCACTGTGTTTATCGGTTCGAATTTCCCACCCTACAGTATCTCCAATACCTGGAACTGCTCTGATACCGGCTCCATTTGTGCCGTATCTTTTCCCGCCACCGCGGTCGTAGGAGTAGTGCAGGGCCAATACGTAATCTTCGTCGTCTCCAGCGCCGCCTCCAGTCCGCCGGCGCGCCTTCCCGATAATTTCGGGAATCGTCAGCCGCAACCGGTGGGCATCTATCTCTTTCAGAAGACCCAGTGATGCGAATCTCAGTCGCGTAAGCGCTCGCAGACGTTACTCCACGGCGCAAATTTGCCCGGCTCGCTTTCAATGTTATGCCCGCAACCGCGATGGCATCGTTGCACCACGTGCCGCGTCCGCATTTCTCTCAGATCCCACCACCCGCGGGAAAATTTCTAAAATGTCTTTCTATATTGACTCCTCGTTCATTTTGCCCGCCGACCTCTCCAGTATAAAGAGGGTCTAAGTGGCGCAGCCTGCTCGGCATGGAACATGGATCCGCATGAATTGACCCCGTCCCGTGCTCGTCCGCCTGTTGCCATGTTTACGCCTCGCCAACGAAGAAAGTCCTCCAGGGCTTGAATCATGCGCGGCACGTTTGTCAGCAAAAAAATAAGGAGAAAATATGAAATTTTTGAAGTATCTGGTCATACTCACGTTCGCGCTCTGTTCCGTCGCGACCGTTACCAAGGCGCAGAGCGTGGCTTTTCTTGCCAGCGGCTCCTCAGCCTTGTTCAACGAACTCGGTCAGGCGGCGTTCACTTC
Source organism: Acidobacteriota bacterium (assembly GCA_003161195.1). Lineage (GTDB taxonomy): Bacteria > Acidobacteriota > Terriglobia > Acidiferrales > UBA7541 > Acidiferrum. The sequence goes on from PMOV01000033.1 coordinate 3,890, forward strand.
GGCCAGCACGAACACCCCCTGCCTTTGGACCCAAGGTGCCATCTCCAGTATCGAAGCCCAGGACACCCGCACCTCTCCTGCTACTAACGAGACCGGAAGCATCTGGGTTACTTGGGGACCGGGAACCGGAACTTGTGCCGCTCCAGCGGGAAGCTACAACATTTACGCCTACTTGTCCTTGGACTCCGTTCTCGGAGACCGCTGCTATTTCGAGACCGATTCGGCCGGTGTTGCTGGGTGCGTCCTGAGCATGACCATCGCTGCCGGCACTGCGGGTGCAAACAAGATCTGCTACCCTCAGCCGACCGCCAGCTGCACGGAATATCTTGACAACGCAGCCATTCCGGCGGCCGTCATCGGCGCGCTAAACGGCCAACATATATTTGTGGCGGGAACGGATATTCGCCCCGAAGATGCCAAATTTGCCTCTACGCGTATGTTCACCGCGTGCGGAACGCCTCTCTACCGCCAACCTTTTGACCAAGGCCTGCGCGAAGTGTATGGCCTCGGATACCAAACCGGTACCACCGGAGTTGGCACGCCAGTTTCGAGCTACTACAGCTCCGCCACCTTCCACGTTCTGGACTTCAACATCACCGGTAATGACCCGATTACCTCGCAGCCGGTTCCGTCCTATACGGTATCCACCGTCGGCGCACAGCCCATCATTATTGCCGTTAGCGGTCCGAACATTACCGCCGCAAAGGACATCAACGGCTTCACCTTCACCCTGTTCGTGCAGGGCGTCCTTGGTCGCACCACCGATTTGATCGGTCCGACCACCACCGCTCCCGTCACCACGCTGATCCGCGAACCACTTTCCGGAACCTACAACACCACGGAATTCAGCATTCCCAACAGCTCGCAATTCCACGGTTCTCAAGACGACAACAATTGCAACGGCAACGTGGCTTATTCCAATCCCATGAATCTGCAATCCACCAACGGTGTCTACCCAGCTTTCCGTCGCCGCGTCATCGGCACTGGTCAAATGGTTGCGGAGATTCAGGCTCTCGGTCCAGCAGGTACGGATACCCTGGGCTACTTCTTCTGGAGCCAAGGCAACGCAGCCGCCTTCACAGACTCCAACGGCAGGTACCTCACCGTCAACGGCGTGGATCCTCTTCAATCTCCCAGCGCTTATGTCACCCCTGGTGTTTTTGACGGGATTATCCCAGGCTCCGATTCCAGCCATCCCATCAGCAACGTTACCTTCGCGGGTCTGAACGCCGGCGACTATCCGGCATGGTCCGCGCTTCGCCTCGTAAGCAAATCGCCGACACCCGCTGGCGTGTCGAACCTCATCACTGCTGTGCAAACTCTCGATAGCACCCAGCATGACTTCGTTACCCTCGCTAACCTCAAAGTGTGGCACTCCCACTACTATATGCCGGTCATTGGCTCGCAAGTTTCCGCCAATGGCGCCACGCTCAACCCAGCCACGCCCAACGACCTCTGCAATCCCGCCGCTGGTGCAATCGCGGAATTCGGTGGTGATGCAGGCGGTGCCAACCTCTTGAAGCAGGCCAATGTCGATTTCTGCTCTGACTTCAACAACATCGACGGCCTCATCAACAAGGCCAACTAACTATCGAAACCGACTCTGGTTTTGATTCGAGAGAGAGGGCGGACCGGGTTTTTCCTCCCGGTCGCCCTCTTCCCTTTTTTCGGATAAGCGGCTACGTGACACATACTCCCAGGAGATCTCGTGCGTTTGTATAGCTACCTGTCATCGCTATTGCTTCTTGTTGTTTTTCCAAATTTCGCTCTTGCTCAACTACCCCCTGTTGCGGGTAGTGACAATGCGCAACCTCAAAGTCCCGCCACTAATACCGCGCCGGTTATACCTGAGAATTGGCGAGTCCTCGACGATTTAAAGACTGGCTTGGAAGTCCGTTCGCCTGTCGTGCTGCAAAACGACGAAGAGCCTGATTTTGTGCGGCAATTGGTACGCGTGCAATGGCGAAACAACGATCCCATTGACTTGTGGATCGCACGCCCCAAGCTTTCGGGAAAGGCTCCCGTCATCTTATATCTTTACAGCTATTCTGATTCCAGCGATCGCTTTCACGACAACGGCTGGTGCAAGCGCGCCACCGCCGATGGCTTTGCCGCCGTGGGTTTCCTCGCCGCCTTGACTGACTACCGGTTTCGCGCCCGCCCCCTTAGGCAGTGGTTCGTCAGTGAGTTACCCGAGTCGTTGGGAAGCAGCGTGCACGATGTGCAATTAATCTTGAATTATCTGGCAAGCCGCGGGGACATGGACATGAACCGCGTAGGCATGTTTGGCATGGGCTCCGGCGCTTCCATCGCGCTATTGGCGGCGCACGCGGATCCCAGAATCAAGACCCTCGATCTCCTCGACCCTTGGGGCGACTGGCCGGAGTGGTTCCGAGACTCTCCTTTGGTCCCAGAAAACGAGCGCTCAAAATACCTGACGCAGGACTTCCTGAACTCTGTCGCTCCGCTCGACCCGGTTGCTTACCTGCCGTCTCTCAAGACGCAAAAGCTTCGTTTGCAACAGACCCTCAGCGAACCGGTCACACCGAAGGCGGCGAAGGACCGAATTGCCGCCGCCCTCCCGGATCCTGACGAGCTCGTAAAATACACCAATGCCTTGGACCTCATGAATTCCTGGAAGATCACCGGCCTGTCGGGCTGGATCAAGCTGCACCTGCGATCGCCAACGCCCAAAGCGACCAGCGACCAGGGAGCCGCTCTTACCGGGATTCGTTGATGGCGGTCCGGCAGGGCCTGAACGCGCAGCGCGGCAGAGGGATAAACACCTGCGTGAGCCCTCTGCATCGGAACTTTCCGCAGGAATTTACGCGCGTGGACGGCGCCGCCGTCTACGTACTTCGGCGGCCAAAGAAATAGAAATCGGCATGTGACGTCTCATCCGGTTGTGCGGGATCAAACGGAAATGGATTTCCGGCGAAACCTTCTTGCTTCCACTCGCGGCCATTTTGCGCGATCCACGCCGTGAATTCACGATGACGCACATGCGCCGCGGGCGTTAAGCGGTCGTAGTTGCTCGCGTATATTCCGACGAACCGTTCCGCGCAGCCCAATAGCCTTCGCATGTACGCATCAAAAACGGAGTCTTCGACGAGATGATAAATAACGTCCAGCGACAGCGCTAGGTCGAACCTTCCCAGATCTTTAGGTAGCGCCTCGGCCAGGTAAAAACGTTTGGTCGGATCCCCAGCAAACTGGTCACGGCATCGCTTGATTGCGCCGGCTGCGACATCCACACCGACATATGCCGGATATTGCGCCCGTTGCAGTTGCGCTCCATCCCCACAACCAAACTCGATGACGCTGCGAATGTTTCGCGTGCCCACAAACTCATTCAAAACCTGCGC
>PMOV01000249.1 GCA_003161195.1 Acidobacteriota bacterium
TCATACACGCCGCTGGTTTCCGGGTAATCGCCAACCGATGGCGGATCGCCCGTAATGCCCAGCACGTTGCGCACGCCGCCGACAGTCCATGCGCCGAGCAGCATGGCCTGCAAACCGATGATGTTGAAATCGCGCGTGGTCAGGTGCGGCACGGTCTCGACACCTCGCGCCTCCAGCGCTCCCGCCACGACCAGCGCATCCATGCCCACGCGCGCCATCGCGCCGCTGTTGATATCGATGGCATCGGCTTTGCCGGACGCCATGATCTTATCCACCTGCTCGTAAATGCGATCGAGCGAAACGCCCTTCGGCGGATCGATTTCCACGCACACGGTAAATTGCCCGGCCTGCAGCTTTTTCCAGAATTTACTTTCGGGAGCGCGCTCCAGCACCGGCGCGGCCTTCGGCGCTGCCGCCACCGCGACAGACGCGCCACCATGTTTCGCGGGACGCAGCGATTTCACCGCCTCAGCCATGGCGCGGATGTGCGCCGGCGTCGTGCCGCAGCATCCTCCCAGAATGCTCACGCCCAGCGCGGCAGCTTCCCGCGCAAACAGCGCGAAATATTCCGGCGAGGATTTCGGATACACGATGCGGTCGCCTTCGCGCTTCGGGAAGCCGGCGTTGGGCATGCCGCTCACGCGAATGTCGCGCACGCGCGTGAGCTCGCCAAGAATTGGCAGCAGTGATTGCGGGCCCAGCGTGCAGTTCGCGCCGATCACCTGCACATTTTTATTTTTCAGCAACTCCGCCGCGGCCGCCGGATGCATGTCGCCGAACGTCGTGCCTTCCTCCGCGTACGTCAGCTCCGCGATGATGGGCAGCCCGGAGAACGAACGAATCGCGTCGATGGCCAGCAGCAGCTCTTCGATATACGAAAACGTCTCGAGGCAATACAAATCCACGCCGCGTTCTTCCAGCGCCAGCGCTTGTTCGTGAAAAATATCCTGAATCTCGTCCGGCTCGGGGTGACGCGATTGCACGCCCAGGCCCAGCGGCCCGATGGAACCGGCGATCAACACTTCACGCGACGCGGATTCTCGCGCCTCTCGCGCAATTTTCACGCCGCGGCTATTCAGCTTCTGCACTTCGTCGCCCAAGCCCAGCGGTGCCAGCTTGAAACGATTCGCGCCAAAGGTATTGGTCTCGATAATCTGCGCGCCCGCCTCGATGTATGCCTGGTGAATGCGAAACACGGCCTCCGGTTCGGTACCGTTGAGCTCATCAAAGCAGCGCTGCGCGCCCACCGCTTCGTGCAGCAGTGAGCCCATCGCGCCGTCGGCGATCAGAATCGAATCCTTGAGCAGTTCGTTGAACTCGAGAATCTTCACGGTCGCGGGTCCTGTCAGGAAATTTGCCTGTGCGGGTGCGGCAAGCTAACGCTTCTGCTCCATCAGCGTGGCCACGGAACTCATCAGGTCGTACTTGGTGAGAATTTCAAAGTGCGCGTTGCCCATATCCACGAACACCGCGGGATTTTCGTGGCTCAAAATATACGTAATGCGTTCTACCGGCGCGCTGCTGGCGATCCTCGGCATCGGCTCGCTCATCACTTCGCGTACCACCAGCTTGCGCAAATCCTTGCCTTGCAGCGCCATGGTCAGGATTTGATCTTCGTACACCGTCCCGATGGGCACCGCTTCTTCAAAGATGGGAATCTGCGAAATGTCCTGCTCCTGCATGGTTTTCAGTGCATGAAACACGGTCTGGTACGGACGCGCCACGATCAATTCGCGCACTTTCCCCGCTTTGTGTTTCGCCTTGATGATATCCGATGCCGTGATGGGCACCGCCGATTCCACATAGCCGCGTTCGCGCATCCACTCGTCGTTGTAAACCTTGCTCAGATAGCGCATGCCAGTGTCCGGCAGAAACGCCACGATCAGCGCTTCCGGGCCGAGATCTTTCGCCACCCGCAACGCCGCGGAGATGCAGCCGCCGCCCGAGCCTCCGGTGAACAGCCCTTCCATTTTCACCAGCCGCCGCGCCACCACGAAGCACTCTTCGTCATTCACCTGCACCACGTCGTCCAGTATTTTCATGTCCATCGTGGTGGGAAAGAAATCTTCGCCGATGCCTTCCACCACGTACGTCTTGGCCTTCACCGTCTCGCCGGTTTTGAACGAATCGTAGTACAGCGAACCAATCGGATCGACGCCGATGATTTTTACCGCGGGATTTTTTTCCTTCAGATATTTGCCCACGCCGCTGATGGTCCCGCCGGTACCCATGCCGCAAACAAAATGCGTGATCTTGCCTTCCGTGTCGTCCCAGATTTCCGGGCCGGTGGTGCGGTAATGCGCCTCGGGATTCATGGGATTCGCATATTGATTGGGATAATAGGAATTGGGAATTTCGCGCGCCAGCTTCTGCGCCACCGAATAGTAACTGCGCGGATCTTCCGGCTCCACGGCCGTTGGGCAGACGATCACTTCCGCGCCCAACGCCTTCAGCAAATCGACTTTTTCCTTGGATTGCTTGTCCGTGATGGTGAAAACCATTTTGTAACCACGCACCGCCGCCACGAGTGCCAGGCCCATGCCGGTATTTCCCGATGTGCCCTCGATGATTGTGCCGCCGGGTTTTAGTAGCCCGCGTTTCTCCGCGTCGTCGATCATGGTGATGCCGATGCGATCTTTCACCGAGCCGCCGGGATTGGTGTAGTCGGCCTTCACGTAGATCTGCGGTTTCAAGCCGTGATTGATGCGGTTCAGCCGCACCAGCGGAGTGCCGCCAATAGCTTCGAGAATGTTGTTACATTTCATAGAATCAGCTCAAAACGCGGCGCGGCCCGCCACGGTCAGATGCGCATAGTGCGGCGCGCGACTGTGCGATAATTCTCCCAGTTTAACATGCGGATGCGGGGCGCGCAGCCAAGCCCGCGGAGATGATTCCATGCGGCAAAACATATCCACGGGAACGCCTTGGGAGCCCATCGTGGGCTATTCCCGCGCCGTGAAAATCGGCAACGTCGTCGCCGTTTCTGGCACCACCGCCACCGGGCCGGATGGCCGAATCGTCGGCCCCGGCGACGCTTACGCGCAAACCGTGCAAACCATAAAGAACATCGAATCGGCGCTCGCCAAGGCCGGCGCTTCGTTGAAAGATGTCGTCCGCACGCGCATCTTTGTTACCAATATCGCCGAGTGGGAAAAAATCGGACGCGCCCACGGCGAATTTTTCAGCTCTATCCGCCCGGTAACCAGCATGGTGCAAGTAAGCAGCCTGATCTCGCCGGAGATGCTGGTGGAGATCGAGGCTGACGCCATTCTCGAATCCTGATCCCCTCACACCATGTCCACGGCCCTCTACGATTCCGTCATCGCGGATTTCTACGACGCGTCGCCGCTAGTCGCCTCTCGCCTGCAGGACGTTAATTTTTACCTCGCTGCCGCCCGCAATTTTGGCTCGCCCATCCTCGAACTCGGCTGCGGCACCGGGCGCATCTCCGCACCGCTCGCGCAAGCCGGTCACCCTGTCACCGGTCTCGACATTTCCGAAAAAATGCTGCAGCGCGCCGAGCAGAAACGCGCCTCGCTACCCGCGGAGCAACGAGCACACTTGCGCCTGGTGCAGGGCGACATGACCAGTTTCGACCTGCAAGACTACTTTCCCCTGATCATCGCGCCGTTTCGCCCGTTCCAGCACTTGTTGAATATTCGCGAACAGCTATCCTGCCTGGCCTGCGCACGCCGTCATTTGGAGGCCGGCGGCCGGCTCATCCTCGACTTTTTTCAAACGGATGCCGCGCGCATGCATGACCCGGACTTTCTCAAGGAACACACCATCGCGGACTACGAAATAGCTGGCGACCGCCGCGTGCGCCTCACGGAACGCACCACGGCGTTCCATCGCGCTACCCAGTGCAACGATGTGGAGATGGCTTTTACGGTGACCGGCCCTGGCGGTGAACAGAGTCGCAACGTCTTCGCCTTCACCATTCGTTATTTTTTCCGCTACGAGGTCGAGCACCTGCTGGCCCGCGCCGGCTTCCGTGTTCTAGAGTTGTTCGGCGATTTCGACGGCTCGCCATTGCGCGACGATTCGCCGGAAATGATTTTCGTCGCCACCGCCTCATAAAGCCGCGGAACCGCAACGCCCCCTCGCACCGCAATCACTGCCCCACGCGAATCACCACCTTGCGCGCACGCGATATTTCAGCATTGCCGTCCCGTTCTTCTCCACCGGCACGTTGAACTGCGCCGCGAATGCCCCTGTCTTCGTAAATGTATAACTCGACGAGAGCATCTCCCAGTCCCCGCCGATGGGCTCGTTCACCTGCACCACGATCGCGCTATCTTTGTGATTCCGCAGCGTGATCTCGTACTCCACTTCCCACGTGTGCGTATCCACTTTCTTGTAATCGGTCTGCTTGCGTTCGGAAACCACATCGAACGCGTTTCCGATGTGCACGGTGATCTCTTCGTCTTTCGGCGTATGTCCGATACGGTCCTCGCCGATAAATAGCACGCCCCCACGCGAGTCCTTCTGATACACGCGCACATTCCCCGCCGGCAGCGGCATGCCCAGCCCGGACTTCTCCGCGTTCTTGAATTTGTAGTACACCAGCACCGGATCCTTGATCGGCGCGCCCGGCGCCTGCGCGCTGCGGAAATAATAGTTCTGCCCATTCACGATAAACAGCTTCTCCACCGGCACATTCGTGCCCTGCAGCAAGCTGATCTGCTTGCTCTCTTTATCTTCGATCGAAGTTTTCCGTCCCAGCGTGTACAGGTGATATTCGCTGAAGTTTTCCTGTTCGAATTGCGGAGCGGCCTTCGCCGCCATGGCGCTCGCTGTTATGTCCATCGCCCGGTTTCGCGCCGGCTCCGGCAAGCGATTCAAATCTCCCGCCACGAGTTGCAGCTTCGCGTTGTGAAACGCCGTCCCGCTGTTATTCCCAATCGTCACCCAGCCATCCAGATCCGCCGCCTTGTCGTCGCGCCCTACGGTTAGCACGTAGTCCGCATTCCAATTCAAGCCCGTCGCCAGATACGACGTTTCAATCTGCTGCTTCCGCGCCCCGCCATTTTCCAGTGACATCAGCAGCGTCGGCCGGTCATACAAATTCGCTGGCACCTCCGGAAAGTGATAACTCTCCACCGCCGGATTCGTCACGATGTCGTTTCCGATTCTCCACACCGTTCCGTTGTTGTCCGCCAGCAAGGTGGCCTTCACCTGCTCCCGCTTCGTCGTGTTGTTCTCCAGATACGAACGCTCCAGCGTAATCTCTTTCCCCACGTATTTGTGCAGCAGCTTCGCTGGCTCCAGCAGGTCATACTCATAATTTTGCTCGCTCACTTCCAGCTTCGCCGGGTCCGTCAGCGAACGAAAATGCACCGTGGCCGGATTCACCGTCGCCGCAATATCCATGAATTTCAATCGGAACGCCCCGCTCGCCAGCGTCACCTGCCGCACATCGCGCACCAGCGCGATGTTCGAGTTGTACACCGTCACCGCCAGCTCCGTCTGATCGCTCAAGCTTGTCGCCGAATCGCCCGTGCTTTCCGCCGCGTTCTTCGCGCTCCCTGCGTCCTGAGTAGTGCCTGCGGCCAATCTTGCGCCACCGGCGAGAATCGCCAATGCCAAAGCCACCGTCGTCAACGTCGAGCCTTCTTTCCCAATACGTAGCACCATCGTCATCACCTCTCGGGGGAATCGCTGCACTCCAGTTAGAACGCGTCCGCCGGTTTTTCTTGCGCCGATTTTCTTGCCGGGGCATCTCGCTCGCACCACGCTCAGCGGTCGCCGGAACAACACCGTCGCCTATTCGCTGGCCACGCGCTTCCAGTTCACCCCGCCGTCGCTCGTCACGAACGTGTTCTTGTGCTTCGCATCCCACACCCTCGCGTTCAACGCATCCCCCGCCTTCACGCCGCCAATCTCCCCGCCAACCGGCGAAGCCACCTTCGTCCAATGACCACCGCCATCCACCGTCACTAAGATCGTCCCGCCTCGCCCAATCACCCAACACACCGCATCGCTCGCCGCGGACCCGCCTTCCAGCGTGGTCGCGACGCCACTCGTCTGCTGCGACCAAGTATCCCCGGCATCCCGCGACTGCTCTATCCTTCCGCCGTCTCCGACACGCCAGACCACCTTCCCACCCGGTGCCGCAATAAGCCGGGCATTGGCTTTCGCCACGGCCGTCCGCGACGACGTGTTTTTTTTCGCCTCGACACTTTGCGCCTGCACGCTCACCAGCGCCGATGCCGCGCCGCTGCTTTGTCCTGGCTCGTTAGCCGCAGCCGGGGCCCCCGGCGCCGGTGCTGGCGGAGCAGCCTCCGCTTGCCTCTGCGCGTTCTGTGGCTCCATTCCCGCGCTCAACTGCGAGAAACTCCGGTCGTTCACTGGCAACTGTGTGGATTCCTTCAGCGCATCCGCCTTGGCGCCGCTCCCCGCCCCGGTTTCTGGGGCCGCCGGTCGAGGCGCTGCTTTGTCCAGCACTATCGCTTGCGCCGGCGTTACGGGCTTAGGCGCGACCGCCGCCTCCCTTCTCTCCCTCGCAGCCGGACGCAACCCCGCAGCCCGGTTGCCAGCCATCAAGCCATCTTGGGCGGTTGCTGCTTTCTGATCCGTACTCGCGGCAGGCGCGCCTGGCGCCGCCTCGCTCTGTTGCGCCATCGTAGGTTCCGGCACCCGGCGATTCTCCGCCGTCTCCACCCGATCCGCGGGCATCACATCCTTCTTGCTCGTTTGCACGCCAACCCACACCAGCAATCCCGCCGCAATCGCGCCCAGCGGCGCCAACCAATGCGCCACCGCTCGCCCCGCCCGCTTTCGCGAAGCGGAAGCGGCAACGGGCGCCGCCGCACTCGTCCTCGGCACGCTTGCAAGCACCGCGTCCTCTCTCGATGTTTCCGCAAGTGCTTGCACCGCGGCGCCACCTAGCGTTTCGGTCCGCAGCGTCCGCGCGGCCAGCCGTTGCGGAATCCCTTCTCGCTCATAACCCCCCATATCCCGCTCCGCACCCTCGTGCGAAATCGCCACATCCTCCGTATTCTCCAGCAGCGCCAGAATCTCCTGGCATCGGCCGCAACTCGCCACATGCTCCTTGCACAAAAGCATCTCCGCGCTGCCCAGCGCCCGCTCGTGATACGCGGCCAGCACCTCTGCATCGAGGCATCCTTCCTGCAGCCCTCCCGCCGCCTCCCGGGAGGCACTTGCTCCATTCTCCGCCCCGCGTTGTCGCAACTGCCGCGCCAGTGCTTTTTCAAACAGCAAATCGTCATCCGCCATGGCGCTCACCTCCTTTAGAACGGACGCGCACCGCAACCTTGCAGCGCCTCCGCTCCCTCATCCCGTCGCGCATCACGATTCCTCCTCGCCCGCCCCGCTCCGCCCCAGCTTCGGCTGCGCACCCGCCGTATCGCCGGGAAACATCACGCGAAAATCAATGGGCGCATCCTCCGTCGCATACTGAAAACACAACGCAATCTGCGCGTCGCTCAGCCCGCCCTCTCCATCGCGCAGCGTTTCCCCCACCCGCTCCCGCAGCTCTTTCCGTATGCGCTCCAAATTCCGTGACACGCTCGACTCATGCTCCCCGCAAATCCGCCCCACTTCCGCCAGCCTCTTGCCTTCCGCGTAGTACAAACAAACACGCCGGTGATCCTCCGCCGCCAACTCACCAAGCGCGCCCTGCAACGCTCCGCAAAACAGTCCCAGGTATTTCTCGCGATACGGATCCGCTGCCATCGCCTGCGGTCCCACTACGGCCTGCCTCGAATTTGACAAGGCGCCGCCCGAATTTTTCCCGCTTCCACCCCCGCTGCCACTCGCCCCGGCGCCCTGCTCCGCCGCGTGACGCACCGTCCCATCCTCTTGTTCCAGCGCCTCCAACCGCCGCGACGCGCGTATTCCATCCACATGCCGCTGCGCCAGCACCGCTCGCAGCCACGTCTTCAACGAACTCCGCCCATGAAAATAGCGCAACAAAGACGCCATACCGCGGCGCCCATCCGCCGCCAGCCCATACAACTCCGCAAACATCGAATCCGCCAGTTCCTGCGCTTCCGCGCTCTCCGCCCCACGCCGCAACATCGTCCCTGCGCAGCGCCGCAAATATCCGCGATACTCGCGCACGAAAAATTCCCACGCCGCCTCGTTCCCTTCCATGCATCCGCACGCCAGCGCGAAATCCTCCAGGTGCAGCGCCGCCAGGTAGTTGCATACCTGTTCCCACGCCACCGCCTCTCCCGCGCTGCCCTCCGCCCCCCGCACCTTAAAATGCGCCGCTGCGCTCCGCGCCAGATGCTCCGCAAAACGCTCTCGCGAAGCACACCACCGCACGCTCTCCGCCCGCCTGCACAGGCTCTCCAGAAAGCTCGGGTGCCCGGTCAGTTGCGCGGTGATCCCCGCCACCGCCGGGTCCCCCACGCGCACTTTCTGATCCTTCTCCTTCATCTTTTCGCTAACCCCGCGTGAGCATAGGCCAGTACGAGTACCAGGGTCCAGCATTCAGGGCCCGGCATTGCGCCGTACCCCATGCCCGCACCAGCATAAGTACAATCGCGTACCATCCGGGCGCAACCTTCCGCCCCTTTGGAGTATCCTATTACCACGTTGCGTCCCAGCCCGTGCAACCGAATCCGCCCCGCCGGGTTTACATTCGGGGGCAAAACGTGCGTCTACGGGAGCATTAGCGACTTCGCGTCGTTAGTACGAAAGTCCTATTAGCCCTCCCTTAGCCTCCTCAGTACTCTGGTACTGCGAGGCGCGCGTCCCTAACTGACTCCCCTTCGCGGGAACAAAGGGTATTCCCTGAACGACCACAACCGGGGACGGAAATTTCCAAGGGCGGTACGCGGATGACCAGCATGCTTGCAGATCCAGCAACGAAGACCACTATCGGTGTTGGCCTCGATGATCGCAATCGTCGTCCCGCCAATCCTGAAGCCTGGAAGCGCGCCATTGGCAACAAGCCCGTTTCCGCTCGTTTGGCTCTGCTCCCGGAGGGCGAATCCCGCTGGGGACGCGTCGGCGTCAGCGCCATCGCGCAAATCGTCATTGTCGGCTTTATCTTCTTGATGCCGCTGCTCTATCCCGAGAGCATGCGCACCGCTTTGAACTACAGCATCATTGAACTGGCCAATCCCCCGCTCGAGGTTCCTGTGGCGCCTCCCCCGCCGCCGCCCCCCAAGATCCGGGAAAAAGTCACGCCGCCTCCTACGCCTCCTCCAGTGGAAGAGCCCGTCAAGCTCAATCCCAAGCAGCAGCACGTCTTCATTACGCCCAAGGCCGTCGTCCAACCCAAAGTGCAGACCGTCGACGCCAAAGCTCCGGACCTCGCTCCGGTCCTCGAAGCCGCCAAAATTGACACTCCAACGAATCAGCCCAAGCGCCCCAAAGAGGATGTGAAGATCGGCAGTCTCGGCAGCGCCGCTCCGGCCACCGTCAACGCCCCCGTAAACAAAGTCCAGACCGGCGGATTCGGCGACCCCACCGGCCTGAAAGGCAAGGGCGACCCCAACAAAGGCAACATTGTGAACGCCTTTGGCTCGCCAAATCTTCCCACTGGCCCCGGCCAGGGTAATGGCAGCGCTGGCGCAAAAGGTATCGCGGGCACCGTCGCCAGCACCGGCTTTGGCAACGGCATCGCTAATCCTCCCCAGGGAGGCGGCAAGCGCGGCTCCGTCCAATCCAGCGGTTTTGGTGACCAGACCGTCGCCGAAGCTCCTAAAAAGAAGGTCGCGGCCACCGAAGGCGCCACCAGTTCCGTCGACATCCTCGAGAAGCCCAAACCGGAGTACACCGCCGAGGGCCGTAGTCTCAAGCTCGAAGGCGACGTCGTCATCGATCTCGTGTTCCTCGCCAACGGCACCGTGGCGGTCAAGGGCGTCGTCTCCGGTCTCGGCCATGGTCTCGATGAGGCCGCCACCCGCGCCGCGCAACAAATTAAATTTAAACCCGCACACCGTGATGGCCAGGCCGTCGACTTTCCGGCGCGCGTGCGCATTCAATTTCGCTTGGCTTACTGAGGGGGAGAAACACCATGGGTAAGGTATTTGCAGCACTCGTCCTGCTCGCGTCCAGCGCGCTGGCCGCTTTCGCGGGACAACAACCGGCCGCCACGTTCCAGCAGATCGGGCCCGCGCCGCGCACCATGGACGAGGTCATCGACCGCGTCATTGCCAACGAAAACAAGACCGACGTGCAAATCAAGACCTACTCACCCTTGGTCGAAACCTATATTCAGAACCTCAAACCCGATAAGGATCTCGGCTCCGTACCCGCTGGCGACAAATACTTTCTCGGCCGTGCCGATTTCTCCAAAGGCATGGTGCTGGTCTCTTTGAACGATAGCAATTCCAAAGGCAAGAAGATCTTCAGCGCGCTCAGCAGCTTCAATCCCTTCGGCATGCAGTTCAATCCCGATGGTTTCCTGGAGATGATTTTTTTGGATCCCCGCGGCCTGGACAAACAGAACTATAAGTTTGACTACGTTCGCCGCGAATTCCTGGGCGAAGTGCGCTGTTTGGTGTTTGACGTCACCCCGAGGGAAAAATCCGGCAAAGGCCGCTTCCTCGGACGCATCTGGGTCGAGGACCAGGACTACAACCTCGTGCGCTTCAACGGCGCATACGGCGCCAGCGGTCACGGTACCACCGGCTTTTACTTCCACTTCGATAGCTGGCGCTCCAACGTTCAGCCGGGCCTGTGGGTGCCTTCCTTTATCTACAGTGAAGAAAAAGACGCTCATTATGCTCTCAACAAGAAGCTCGACTTTAAGGCTCAGACCCGTCTCTGGGGCTACAACCTCGGCAAAGCCGGCGAAGAGCAGGAACTCAGCAAAATTCTCGTCGAAACGCCCGTGCAAGACGACACCAAGACCGCCAACGATCTTTCCCCCGTGCAAGCCCAGCGCTCCTGGGACCGCCAGGCCGAAGACAACGTCATTGACCGCCTCCAGCGCACCGGCCTCATCGCTCCCAAGGGGGAAGTCGACAAGGTCCTCGACACCGTTATCAACAACCTCGAAGTCACCAACAATCTCGATATCGAGCCGGACGTTCGTTGCCGTGTGATGATGACCACCACGCTCGAATCCTTCACCGTCGGCCACACCATCGTTCTGAGCCGCGGCCTGATTGACGTGCTGCCCGACGAAGCCAGCCTCGCCGCCGTCCTCGCCCACGAACTCGGCCACATCGTTCTCGGCCACCGCCTCGATTCCACCTACGCCTTCTTCGACCAGATCCTCATCGACGAAAAGGATACCTTCCGCCATTTCGGCTTTCAGCGCACGCCGGAAGAAGAACACGCCGCCAACGAGAAAGCCATTCAGCTCTTGAACAATTCGCCTTACAAGGGCCAGCTCGGCAACGCCGGCCTGTTCCTGTCCGCTCTTGAGACGCGCCAGAAAGAAGTCCCCAATCTCATCAGCGCGCACCTCGGCAACCGCGTTCCGGTCATCGCCGACCTCAAGTCCACCACCCCTGTGGATCCCAAGACCAATCCCCAGATGATCGCCGCGCTGCCCATCGGTGGCCGCGTCAAAATCGATCCCTGGAATGACCAGCTCACCCTCATCAAGAGCAAACCCGTGGGCACCGTCGCCGAACGCGAGAAAATGCCCTTCGAGGTCACTCCCTTCATGCCGTATCTG
>PMOV01000280.1 GCA_003161195.1 Acidobacteriota bacterium
CGCGTCTTGCCCACCAGCGTCACGGTGGTTGACGATCCCAGCATTCACGAGTTTCACGGCCAGCCCCTTCTGGGCGGCTATTCCGTCGACCAGGAAGGCGTGCGCGCGCAGAAAGTGACCGTGGTGGAAAACGGCGTCCTTAAGAAGGAACTCATGTCCCGGCGACCCGGTCCGGACTTCGGCGAATCCAATGGTCACGGCCGCGCCGCTTTTCTCGGCGACGCCACGCCGACCATGAGCAATTTGCTCTTCCGCTCGAGCGAGACGCTTTCTCCCGCGGACATGAAAAAGAAATTCGTCGATGCCTGCAAAGCGGAAAAACTTCCCTACTGCATCATCGTTCGCGAGATGGACAATCCCTCCGTCAGCCTGCTGCACCAAGACGATTTTCAGGAACTGCTCGCGAGCTTCGGCGGCGGCGCCGGCACCGGCGATCGCCTTCCGTTGCTCGTGTATCGCTACTATCCGGACGATGGTCGCGAAGAGCTGATCCGCGGGGCACGGCTTATCGGCGTCAACGCCCGCGCGTTGCGCAACGTCAGCGCGGTCGGCAACGACGATTTTGTCTACAACTACATGCAAAGCCAGGTAGCGGGTTTCGCGGGAACCGCGCTGGCGGCGTTCGGCTCGGCGCAAAACGGCCTGCCCGCCAGCGTGGTGGCGCCATCGCTACTCTTCGACGAACTAGAAGTCCGCGGCGCCCGTGGCGAACCCAAGCGCCTCCCGCTGCTGGATCCTCCGCAGCTGGCACAAGTCCAGTAGGGAGGGTTTCCCTGGGAGGGCCAGTCTTCGGATTGGCTTACCGAGATCAAACCAACGCCCGGCTTGGGTTGAAACTTTTCGCCGGTGCTTTGATCAAATACACTAGCTGCTGTTCGGCACGACCATGCCCACCTCCGAGAGCACCCGCCGCGCCTTCATTTTCGGCGCCGCCACGATTGGCGCCAGCGCGCTGCTCCTGGGCGTGCAGCGTGTCCTAAACTCCGGCTTCGCCGATGAGAATGCGAACACCGACGCCGGCCCGGTAAAAATCCAGAAATTCGCCGACGACGGCAGCGCACTGGAAATCGTGAACGTCCCGAAAGTCCGCAAAAATCTCGAAGCCTGGAAAAAGCAGCTCCCCCCGCTCTCGTATGAGGTCACCCGCCACGCGGACACCGAGTGGGCCTTCTCCGGCGCCTTAGACAAGGAATACCGGCCCGGCCTGTACCGCTGTATTGACTGCGAAAACGCCCTCTTCTCGAGCGCCGCCAAATTCGATTCCGGCACCGGCTGGCCCAGCTTCTGGAGCCCCATCGCCCCGGGCAATCTATACGAAAAGCGCTCCATCACCTTCGGCAGCGTGCTCCGCGAAGTAAAATGCACCCTCTGCGACGCCCACCTGGGCCACGTCTTCCCCGATGGCCCCAAGCCCACCGGGCTGCGCTATTGCATGAACTCCGCCGCCCTCCACTTCTTCCCGCGCGCCTCCGGCTAGGCTCCATCAGCCTGTGCGCGGTGTAGCCCATACCCAGTGTGACGCGCCAAGCGCGCTGCTGCCAGCACCGCCACGGTTCCCAACCGCACAGCCGCACAAACTTAGGGTAGTCTAGGCCTGCGATGCCCACGCCCACACCCGCTGCGGAAATGGCCCGCGAAAAACGCCGCGCCGCGCTGCTCAGTGTGGGCTCCGCAGTCCTGCTCGTCGGCCTGAAGACCTTCCTCGTCCTGCGCACGGAAAGCTTGGGCGTCCTCTCCGAGGCCTTGCACTCTTCGCTGGACCTGGTCGCCGCGATCATCACGTTCCTGAGCGTGCGCGTCTCCGACCAGCCTGCCGACGCCCGCCACCCGTACGGTCATGGCAAGTTTGAGAATTTCTCCGCTTTCGTAGAAACGGCGTTGCTGCTGATGACCGCGCTGTACATCATCTACGAAGCCTTCAATCGGCTGTTCTTCCATCACGTCCATATTCAGCCCAGCATCATCGCCTTCGTCGTGCTCTTCGCCGCGCTGGCCATCGACGTCACCCGTTCCCGCGCGCTTGCTCGCACGGCCAGCAAGTACGCCAGCGAAGCCCTGGAAGCCGACGCCCTGCACTTCTCCACGGATGTGTGGAGCACCACGGTCGTCATTGCCGGCATCGCACTCGTCTGGGCTGGCGAGACGTGGAACGTACCTTGGCTGATGTACGCCGACGCGATCGCCGGCCTAAGCGTCGCGGGAGTCATCCTGTGGGTGGGCTCGCGGCTTGGCCGGCGCACGCTGGACGCCCTGCTCGACGTGGCTCCGGTCGGCTTGCAGGAGACCATCGCGCGCGCGGTGGCTGGTATGGATGGTGTCCTGGACGTAGACCGCATCCGCGTGCGCCGCGCCGGGAATCGCCACTTCGTGGACGCCACCGTGAGCGTGGCGCGCACTGCCAGCCTCGAGCAGGTGCACGCGCTCAGCGACGCCATCGAAAAGCGCATCGGCGAAATTGTTCCCGCCGACGTGATGGTNNATGGCCAGCTCTTCGTCGAGCTGCACCTCGAAGTGGATGAGCAACTCAGTCTGCGCGACGCGCACCGCCAGGCCACCGAGCTCGAGGACGATATACGCGACCTGCGTAGCGGCCCGATGGAAGTCACCATTCACATCGAGCCGCTAGGCCACCGCATTGCGATTCCGGACACTGGTGCCGGCGAGATGAAGCAGCTTTCACGCGGGATCGAGGAATTTACCAACAGCCTGGCGGCGGAATACCACGAACTGGTGAACTGCCACGACGTCCGCGTCCGCCAAGTCGAACACCGCATCGTGGTCACCTGCCACTGCGCCATGAAGAGCGCGTTACCCATCACGCAGGTTCACGACGTAACCGCCGCGCTCGAGGACCGCGTCAAGGAGCATTTCCCGCAGGTCTCCCGCGTAACCATCCATCCCGAACCGCTGGAAGCCAGCTGAGCTCGGTTAACCGGTGCGAGTTGCACGTCGAAGGTTACCTGGTAGAAGACGCGACGCAGGGTTTGCCGAAGATGGTTGCGGCGCACGCAATCAGCGCGGGAAAGCACTCCAGTACATAGCGCGGCTCGGGAGTTTCGAGTGTGGTGAGGAACGCCGTGCGTAGCAGGATGAAGAACGCCAGCATGAATACTGCCGGCCGTACTGCCGGATTCCACCGCCACAGGCGCCCCGCGCCAACCATTCCGAGCGCGACGTAGACGATGTTCAGCAGGAAAAACAATACCGTCACGGATTGGTCGACCTTGTCGTCTTGCCACGATTGCTTGAGCGGAAACACCGTGCCGGAAACCGGCAGCAGCTCGATGCGTGGCGTGAACCAGAGTGTAAACGCTCGCGCTACGGGCAGCAGCAGGTATCTGCGCAGTGGATGGCGCCGCGTGCGCTCGCCGGCCAGTTGCGCGAAGGCCGCGTCTTCCTGCGGCGTCAGCGTCAGGTCGTCGTTGTATTGCTCCAGAATCGCCGCGACGCGCTCTTTCTCTTCATCGTTGTCGAACGCGCGCGCCGGAATTTGCTCCAGGTTGATCACATCGTCGTTCAGCTTCCAGGAGACCAGGTAGCAATCGCTCACGCGATACAGCCAGGTCTTCTCCCAGGCCATAAATCCCCGTGGAACCAGTTCGCCCGGCAGGTTGGAGTTCTTTGGCGCCAGAGGTTGCAGCTGATGCAGTGTGATGGCATTGCGCAAAGCCCACGGCAGGAGCGGCACGGCGCAGGCGATTCCCGTCACCAGTACGATGCGCAGCCAATGACGTGTTTGGCGTTGCGGCAAAAGCGCAAAGGCGTTGCCCGCCCAAACCGCGATCAGCAAAAGCGGGGTCTCCGGACGCAATAGCGTGCCGAGCCCTACCGCGAGTCCGGTGGGTATTGCGCCGGCGCGATAATCCGTGCCCCAGTCCCACGGTCGGTGCCTATGTGGATACATTACCTGCCACGTGTCCGCCGCCAGATAGACGGCAAACAGCAGCGCCACGGAGGTCCAGAACACGGCGTTAACTTCCGTCAGCAGCGTAGCCGCATAGTTCGCCACGAAAGGACAAAGCGCGGAAAGCCACATGCCCGCCACAAAGACCGGCTTAACACGCGCCGTGCCATCGGCAAGCACGAGTAGCGCCACACCCAGCGCGGCGATGACCACACAATCCGCCAAATCCACCAAAGCCTGCGCGAACATCACCACGCCGTGCGCTGCGACCCCGGTTTTTCCCGTGAGCCAGTAGATTACTGCCAGAAACGCCGGATAGCCTGGCATGCGCAGGTCTACCGGAGCGATGGCCCCGTTTACGTTCATGGCGTAGACGTGATGCTGCAGCCAGTTGGTGGCCATCTGCTCGTACAGGATGGTGTCGCCGGAGTTGGCGGGAAACTTGAGGATGAACAGGAGCCGCAACCCGAGGCCCACTAGTAGCGGAGCAAACAGCGTAGAGAAAACTCGCTTCATGGATGAGACGCATCTTACAATGAAGTACCAGCAAAACCGTACCGCCTGCCCGGCGTTATGGTGCTTCACGCGAATCGACGGAGAACGGCCGGCGCAGCCGCCCGCTGCAGAGAGATGAAGGAACGGCAACCCATATTTTACGACGCGGAGCGCGTACGCTGGCGACGTGCGCGCCGCGCCATGGAAGTCTCCGGCGCGCTGCTCACGCTGCTGCTGGCGTATTTTTTTATTACTATCGCCGTCAGCGTGGAGTTGCCGGCGGGCTTGCTGCCCAGCACAAATCCTGGGTTGCACGGGCTAAAGCTAAAAAAGAAAACGCCCACGCGCGAGGGCCGGCAGCGCCGCGTCTCCCATCTCGGCACCATTCCCGCGGCATACGATCCGCTGCGCGCGGCGTTTTTCGTGAGCTGGGATCCCAACAGCCTGGCGTCGCTGCGCAAACACTACAAAGATCTCGACTTGCTGATGCCTGAGCAATTGCACGCGGTTAGCGCCGATGGCTCCCTCACCATCGTCGATTATGAGCACGGGCAGCGCACCGCCAAAAGCGCGCCCGCCGAAGCGGTAGCCACCCTGAACGAAGACAAGCTGCACCAGTGGCTCAGGAGTCTGCCCCCGACGGAAAAAGTTCCGATGATGGGTTTGCTGAACAACTACGACGGCGTCACCTGGCGCATCAAGGAAATGGTGGAAATGCTGGCCAGCCCCGCGGCCCGGCACAAGCTGGCGAAGGACCTGGTGCAATTTGCGCAGTTGGCACACGAAGCCGGCGTGGTGGTGGATTTTGAGGAAGTGCCCGAAGGCAGCCAGAAAAACTATCGGGACTTTGCCGCGGAACTCGGCGCCGGCATGCACGTCGCGGGATTGAAGCTGATGATCGCGCTGCCCGCGCGCGACGACGCCTACGATTACGAATTCTTTGGCAAACAGGCGGACGCCATCGTGCTGATGAACTATGACGAGCATTGGCTCTCTTCGGAGCCTGGACCGATCGCCTCGCAGGATTGGTTTGTGGAAAATCTCCGCCAAGTGCTGGAAGAAGTTCCGGCGCAGAAAATCGTGGTGACAATCGGAAGTTATGCGTACGACTGGACGGAAGCGGCCAAGGGCAAGCTGGTCACGTCCGAGACGCTCTCCATTCAGGAAGCGCTACTGCACGCGTACGAATCCGATGCCCCGATGGATTTCGATGCGGCTTCGCTGAACCCACACTATTCCTATTCGGACGAGCAGAATCACGTGCATCAAGTGTGGATGCTGGATGCCGTGACCGCGTACAACGAGTTGCGCGCCAGCGAACGATTAGGTGTGCAAGGGACGGCCCTGTGGCGGCTCGGCTCGGCGGACACCTCGATATGGCCCATCTGGGATGCCACGCGCCCGGACGATGCCGCGCGCAACAAACTGACCGATTTGCCTCCCGGCCCGGATCTGATTCTCGAGGGCGAGGGCGACATCTGGCACTTCGTGAACACGCCGACGGATGGCAAACGCAGCTTCACCTACGACGCCAATACCGATTTATTTACGAACGAAAAGTACGACGCGTATCCATTGTCGTACAACATCGACCAGATCGGCGCGGCGTACAAGAAAATCGCCATCACCTTTGACGACGGACCCGACCCGCGCTGGACGCCGAAGATCCTGGATATCCTGAAACAGAAACACGTGCCGGCGGCATTTTTTGTGATTGGCCTGGACGCGAGCCAGTCTCCCGATATATTGCGGCGCGAATATGCGGAAGGGCACGAAATCGGCAATCACACCTGGACGCACCCCACCTGGGAAGATATTTCCAAGACGCAGGCCAGGTGGGAATTGAACCTGACGCAGCGGCTGATCGAGGGCACGCTGGGGGTGAAAACCATCTTGTTTCGTCCGCCATACGGCATCGATCACCAGCCGGAATATGCCGAGGAAGTGGCGCAGTTGCCCTTTGCGCAAGACATGGGGTACCTGATCATCGGGCAAAAGATCGATCCGCACGACTGGCAACAGGTGAATGGAAAGCCCAACCCGGCTTCGGAAATACTCGATGAGGTGCTGCAACAGGCCAACGACGGGAACATTATTTTATTTCACGATGGCGGCGGCGACCGCTCGCAGACTATTGCGGCGTTGCCACAAGTGATTGATGCGCTCCGCGCGCGGGGTTATTCCTTCGTCTCTGTTTCCGATTTGCTGCACAAGCAGCGCGCGCAGGTGATGCTGCCGCTCTCGATGCAGGAACAACTGGAGGCGCGCGCGGACGGCGTGATTTTCGGCATGTATCACTGGTTCCGCCTGGGCATTGCGACCGTTTTCATTTTGGGGATTGTGCTGGTGAGCGGCCGCGCGGTGATCATCGGCATTTTGGCGCTGATCGAAAAGTGCCGTCCGGATCATCACCAACTGTCCGATCCGCCGCCGACCGTCAGCGTGCTGATTCCGGCGCACAACGAAGAGAGCGTCATCGTACAAACGGTGAATTCCGTGCTGGCTTCGGATTTTGCGCAGCTCCACGTCATCGTGATCGACGATGGTTCGACCGACAATACCGGCACGCTGCTCGACGAAAACTTTGGCCGCGATCCGCGGGTGCATATCATCCACCAGATAAATGGCGGCAAGCCTTCGGCACTGAGCGCGGGCATTGCGGAGGCGGACAGCGAAATTGTGGTGACCATTGACGCGGATACGGAAATCGAGCCGGACGCCATCAGTAAGCTGGTGCGGCATTTTTCCGATCCGCAGGTGGGCGCGGTGGCGGGCAACGTGAAGGTGGGCAACCGTTCGCGCTGGCTGACGCGCTGGCAGGCGCTGGAGTACATCACCAGCCAGAACATGGAAAAACGCGCGTTCGATTTGCTGAACTGCATCACCGTGGTGCCGGGTGCGCTGGGCGCGTGGCGGCGCACGGCGGTGGAAGCGGCGGGCGGCATCACCGCGGACACCGTGGCGGAAGACGCGGACCTGACGATTGCGATTCGGCGGCTCGGCTGGCGGGTGAGCTACGACGAAGAAGCCATCGCCTGGACGGATGCGCCGGAAACGCCCGGGGTACTGATTCGCCAGCGCTTTCGCTGGACGTTTGGCACGCTGCAATCCTTCTGGAAGCACAAGGACACATTGTTTCGGCCGAAATATGGGACGCTGGGCTGGGTGGCGCTGCCGAATATTTTTTTGTTTCAGGTGTTTCTGCCGCTGATTTCTCCGCTTATCGATCTGCTGTTTTTGGGGGCGGTGATTTTGTGGGCGCTGGAGAAATGGCATTTTCCGTATATTCCGCAGATTCATTCCTCGTCGGATGATTTGCTGCGCTCGGTATTTTTCTTTCTGGGATTTTTGCTGATTGATGTGCTGACCTGCGCGGTGGCGTTTGCGCTGGAGAAGGATGAAGACTGGTCGCTGCTGTGGCCGGTGTTGCTGCAGCGCTTTTATTACCGGCAACTGATGTACGTGGTGCTGTTCCGCTCGGTGAAAGAGGCGGTGAGCGGGCGGCCGGTGGGTTGGCACGGGGTACGCAGCGATGCGCCAGCGCCGCAACCGCGGCGGACCGCGGCACCCGCGGAGTCGTGAGCGGTTCGGTGGGTCTTGGGGTTGCCGTGCTGAGCGCCGGCATTTGGGTGTATTTGGTTTTCTTTCGCGGGGCGTTTTGGCGGCTCAGCGATTTTGACGACGATCGCCGTGCCATTTCCGCAGAGCAAAAATTCCCGCGCGTCTGCGCCATCGTTCCGGCGCGCAACGAAGCTGCGACCATCGCCGCAACGGTAACCTCGCTGATGCAACAGGACTATCCGGGAGAGTTTTCCGTCGCTGTGGTCGATGACCACAGCAACGACGGCACGTCGCAGATTGCCAGGGAAACCTCCGCGCGAGCCACAAGCACTGACGGTGATGTAAACGCCCGCGGTGATGGAAATCGTTTCCCCATTTATTTTGCCGAGGCTTTGCAAACCGGCTGGACGGGAAAGCTCTGGGCGCTCAACGAAGGTGTGCGCCACGTCTGGGCGGAAGCCGAGCAGCGCGGCGGAGCGGTCGAGTTTTTCTGGTTCACCGACGCCGACATTCAACACGCGCCGGATACCCTGCGACGCCTGGTCGCACGCGCCGAAAGCGATCGCCTAGATATGGCTTCGCTGATGGTGCTGCTGCGAGCCCGCACGCCGCCGGAAAAGTTGCTAATTCCGGCGTTCGTTTATTTCTTCCTGCAGCTTTATCCACCGCGCTGGATCGCCGACCCTAAGACGCGCACCGCCGGAGCCGCCGGCGGCTGCCTGCTGATTCGGGATAGCGCCTTGCGGCGCATCGGCGGACTGACCGCGGTGCGCGGCGAGTTGATTGACGATTGCATGCTGGCCCGCGCGGTGAAGCGCGCCGGCGGTCGCCTGTGGATGGGCGTGACGCGTTCCAGCGCCAGCCTGCGCGATTACACGGGCTTCGCCGAAATTCGCGACGTGATCGCGCGCACCGCCTTCACACAGCTGCGCTATTCGGCTCCGCTGCTATTCCTCACGATCGTTGCGCTGTTCTTGACCTATCTCGCACCGGTGGCATTACTTTTCACGGGCGCGAACGTGCCACGCACGCTGAGCATAATTGCCTGCGTTTTAATGGCCGCGTCGTTTCTGCCCACCATTCGCTACTATTGTTTGTCGCCCGCGTGGGCGCTGTTACTACCCGCGGTGGCGGCATTTTACGCGTACGCTACGCTGCTCAGCGCTGTTCGCTTTTGGCTGGGCCGCGGAGGCCAGTGGAAGGGCCGCGCGCAAGCGCCGCCGTGTGCATAGCCGGTTTGCTCAGCCTATGGTTTTGTGCATTGAATTTTGTTATGCTGCGCGAAGGTACAGGGCTGTATCCCGCGGGTAGGGAACGGCACCGGAGGCCAAGATGAGCGCTTTACCCCACGCGGGCGGCGAGAAAATTACCGTGCCCGAGCTGCTGCAGCGGAAGTCCAATGGCGGCGGCGATTCCCCCAACAAAAAAATCACCTGCTTGACGGCGTACGACTATCCGACCGCGCGTTTGCTCGATGAAGCGGGCGTGGACGTGCTGCTGGTGGGCGATTCGCTGGGCATGGTGATGCTGGGCCATGAGAGCACGCTGCCGGTGACCCTCGAGGATATGCTGCGGCACACGGCGGCGGTGCGGCGCGGGACGAAACGCGCGCTGGTGGTGGCGGATATGCCGTACGGCAGCTATCACACGGACAACGCCGAATCGCTACGAAATGCGGTGCGCTTTATCAAGGAAGCGGGCGCGGAAGCGGTGAAGATTGAAGGCGGCGAGCGGCGGCTAGAACTGATCGTGCGGCTGACGGAGGCGGAAATTCCGGTGATGGCGCACGTGGGGCTGACGCCGCAATCGGTGAATGCGCTGGGCGGCTATCGCGTGCAGGGCAAGACCGTGGACGCTGCGGAGCGGATGCTGCGGGATGCGCGCGCGGTGGAAGCGGCGGGGGCGTTCGCCGTGGTGCTGGAGGCGGTGCCGCGCGAACTGGCGGCGCAAATTACGCGCGAGCTGCGCATCCCGACGATTGGCATTGGCGCCGGGCCGGACTGCGACGGGCAGATCCTGGTGCTGCACGATTTGCTGGGACTGAATTTTGGCCATACGCCGAAATTTACGCGGCAATATGCGGGCGTGGGAGAAATTATCAAGCGCGCGGCACGGGAATATTGCGCGGATGTGCGTGGTGGGTCGTTTCCGTCGGATGCGGAGTCGTATCACGCCGGCGCGGGAAATACTGCGGGCGCGCCGCGCAAACCGGTTTCCGTAGACAGCTAAATTGCATTTCCTTTAGGATTTAGGAGGTTCGCGCCCACCATGTCGCCGGAAGAGATGCGCGTGCTGTTCGACTTCAACGCCTGGGCTAACCACCGTGCGTTGGAGGCGACGTCCGCGCTGACCGCGGAGCAATATACGCGTTCGCTCGGCTCCAGCTTTTCCGCCGTGCGCGACACGCTGGTGCATATCTGCAGTGGGGAGTGGGTCTGGCTGGAGCGTTTTGAAGGCCGCTCGCCCACGGCATTTCCGGACGCAACGCACCTGGACACCGTGACCGTTCTTCGCGAACACTGGCTAGCGCAAGAGGCCGCTCTGCTGAAATTTGTGCGCGGGCTTACGCAGCAGGATCTTGAGCGCGTCTTGGAATATCGGACTTTAAAGTTCGGCACGTATCGCAATCCACTTTGGCAATCGATGCAGCATGTGGTAAATCACGGAACGTATCATCGCGGGCAGGTCACTACGCTGATTCGGCAACTGGGTGGCAAGCCGGTGCTGACCGACCTGATGCATTTCTATCGTGAGCGCTCCGCGGGAGCCGCGGCCTAGCACGCTCGCCCAATCCTTGGACACCATCCGCACCATTGCCTGGATGAAAGAAACGGCGCGGCAGGCACGCGCGGAGAGCCGCGTGATCGGCTTCGTGCCGACGATGGGCGCGCTGCACGCCGGGCATCTTTCGCTGGTGGAACGCGCGCGCCGGGACTGCGATCCGGTGATCGCTTCGATTTTTGTGAATCCCAAACAATTTGGGCCCAAGGAGGATTTCGCGAAGTATCCGCGCACGCTGGAGAAGGATGCGGCGAAATTGGCGGCGGCGGGAGTGGGGGCGCTGTTTCTGCCGGAAGCGGCGGAAATGTATCCGGCGGGTTTTGCGACGTACGTAAATGTCGAGGGGCTGAGTGAACGGCTCGAAGGCCGCACCCGACCCGGACATTTTTGCGGCGTGACCACGGTGGTGCTGAAGTTGCTGGAGATTGTGCAGCCGACGTTTGCGTATTTCGGGCGCAAGGATGCGCAGCAGGCACGGCTGATCACCATCATGGCGCGCGACCTGAACCTTGATACGCAGATTGTGCTCGGACCCATCGTGCGGGAAGGCGATGGGCTCGCGATGTCGTCGCGCAATGCGTATTTAAGTGCCGAGGAACGGCGGGCGGCCGCGGTGGTGCAGCGCGCGTTGGCGGCGGCTGGAGACGAAGTGCGCGCGGGCGTGCGCGATGTGTTGCGTTTGCAGGAAGCGATGCAAAGGGTGTTGGCCGCCGAACCGCTCGCCCGGGTGGATTACGCGGAGATTGTGGACGCGGCAACGTTTGAACCGGTGCTTCGCGTGGCGCGGCCCGCGTATGTGCTGCTGGCAGCGTATCTGGGGCGCACGCGTCTGATCGACAATATGTTTATCGAGCCGGTGGCGGAGGGCGCGGACGAGTTCGCGATTCAGTTGTAGGAGAACGAGTAATCCGTTTGGGCGGCAAACGTACAATTCGAACTACCAGGCCGCGGCCGCAAGTACTTCCTTGGCGTGGCCTTTCGCTTTGACGTTATCCCACACTGCGGCGATTTTGCCATCCGGCGCAATCACGTAGGAGCTGCGTACGATGCCCATGAACGAGCGGCCCATGAATTTCTTCATGCGCCACGCGCCGTAGGCTTCGATCATTTTGTGATCGGGGTCGCTGAGCAGCGTGAAGTTCAGTTTTTGCCTGGCGATAAAGCCGGCTAGCATTTTTGGCGGATCAGCGCTGACGCCCAGCACCATCACATCCTGCTTGATAAACTTCGGGCGCAAATCGCGAAATTCGCAGGCTTCCACGGTACAGCCCGGCGTATTCGCTTTGGGGTAGAAATAAATCACCACGCTCCGGCCCTGAAAATCTTTCAGCGAGACTTCTTTGCCGCGGGCGTCGAGCAGCGTGAAGTCTGGAGCTTTGTCGCCGACTTTGAGTGCCGCTTTTGCCATCGGTGATTAAAGACCTTTCGGGCGCGTGATCAGGACAGCAATTTGCGCAAGACGTCGTTCACCACTTGCGGGTTGGCCTGACCGCGCGTGGCGCGAATCACCTGGCCGACGAAAAATTTAAAGACGCCCTCGTTGCCGCTTTTGAACTTCGCCACGTTGTCGGGATTTTTCTCGATCACTTCGCGAGCGATGGCTTCGATTGCCGAGGTGTCGCTGCTTTGCGCCAGTCCTTCGGCAGCGACAATCTCTCCGGCGGCGCGGCCAGAGTCAAACATGATGGGAAATACTTTTTTACCGATGGCACCGGTGATGTTGCCGGACTCCACCAGTTGCAGCAGTTCCGCTAGCGCGGCGGGCGAAACCGGGCTGGCGACGATATCCTTGCCCGCGTGTTTTAGGCGCCGCAGTAATTCAGTCTGCATCCAGTTTGCTGCGCTCTTGCCCGGCGCGCCGGCTTTCACCACGGATTCAAAATAGTCCGCCAACGATTGCGAACCGGTGAGAACCTCGGCATCGTAAGGCGTGATGCCGTAGGTGTTCACAAAGCGCAGGCGCTTGGCTTCCGGCAATTCCGGCAGGCCTTTCGTCGCAGCGGCCCGCCACCCCGCGCTGACATGTACTGGCAGCAGATCGGGCTCCGGGAAATAGCGGTAATCGTGCGCTTTTTCCTTTGAGCGCATGGAGACAGTGTGGTTTTCCGCCTGGTTCCACAGGCGGCTTTCTTGCGCGATGCGGCCGCCGCCCTCCAGCACACCGATTTGCCGCTCGATTTCGTACTCGATGGCTTTTTGCACGAAGCGGAAGGAGTTTAGATTTTTGATTTCCACTTTGGTGCCGAATTCGCTGGCGCCGCGCAAGCGCACGCTCACGTTAGCATCGCAGCGCAGCGAGCCTTCTTCCATGTTGCAGTCGCTCACGCCGGTGTAGAGAAGAATTTCCTTGAGTGCCGTCAGGTACGCGTGGGCTTCCTCCGGGGCGCGCATATCCGGCTCGGAGACGATTTCGGTCAAGGGCGTGCCGCAGCGGTTGAAGTCGATGTAGCCCTTTTCGGCGGACTCGGCGAAACCTTCGTGCAAATTTTTCGCGGCGTCCTCTTCCAGGTGAAGACGCGTGATGCCGATGCGCTTGCACGTGGCGTCGTGTGCGATCTCCAGCCAGCCGCCGGTGGCCAGCGGCAATTCGTACTGCGAAATTTGGTAACCCTTGGGCAGATCGGGATAGAAGTAATTTTTGCGGGCGAAGCGCGAATGCTCGTGCACGGTACAGTTCAGCGCCAGCGACGCACGTACGGCCATTTCTACCACGCGCTTGTTGAGCACTGGCAGCGTTCCCGGCAGGCCGAGACACACCGGGCAGACGTTGGAGTTCGGGGCATCCCCGAAACGCGTGGAGCAGCCGCAGAAAATCTTCGTCTTGGTTTGCAGCTGGGCGTGCACTTCCAGCCCGATGACCGGCTCGTATCTGGCGAGCACTACGGGAGAAACGGCGGCCGTTTGTGGTGCGGATTGCGCCATCGTAAAACGCGATTATAGCATCAGGTTCGGGTGGGACGGCCAAGTCCAGCTTCGTCAAGCCGAATCTCACCGCCCGCATGAAGGCGAGTCGTCTTCGGCCGGGAGCAGGTCGCAGAAGACAAGAGAGTCTCGCTCGACAATTTCGCCAGTGCGAATCCGCACCGGCCGCTGAAAGATCGGTCCATCGAATACGAAGGTGTGAAACTCGCCATTTTCCCCGCACGGGTCCGTAGCGGGCGGTAGCTCAGCAAAAAACTCAGCATCCAGTTCGCGTCCGGCGAAGCCACGGTGCAGGATTTTTCCATCAATGCACGCCGCCACGGCGCGAAAACCCTCCGCGTGGAAAAAGCGGATTAGCTCCCGCGTATCACGTTTCCACAGAGGGAAGAGGGCCGTCATTCCGATACGCGCCAGATTCTTCTCCCGGTATAGCCGCAAGTCTTCCAGGAAAATGTCGCCGAAGACCACTTTGCGCACCCCGCTCGCATAGAAAACACGCAACGCCTCTTCCATGCGCGCTTCATAGGTGGAATTAGGGCACTTGCGCGGAATGCGCACCTCGTGCAGCGGCCAGCCGACGGATTTCGCTTGTTGTCGCAACAGTTCACACCGCACGCCATGCATGCTGATGCGATCGTAGCCTTCCGTGACGGTCGTCAGCAATGCGACCACGCGATATTCCTTCTGCTGAAGCAGCAGGTGCAGTGCCATGGCGCTGTCTTTCCCGCCGCTCCAGCAGAAGAGGATAGGTTCCGTGCCGCTCACGCGTGTTAGTTTCTCCCGCTGAAGGTATATTTCACGCCGATACGCCCATCGCGTCCTAAGGCGGGATAGCCGAGCGCATCCTGGTAGGGTTTATCGAAGAGGTTGGTCGCGCGAGCATAGACTGAAACGCCGTGCCCGAAGCGATAACTTGCGGCCACGTCAAACCGCGCGTAGCCCGGATTATGTTCAGGGAGCGAACTTAGCTCAAGGAAATCGCTGTCTGTCCGCTGGCCAGTAAAATAGCCGCCCACGGTAACGTCTAGCCGCCGAAACGCCAGTCTCCACGTAAGCGAACCCGAATTGACTGGGCGACGCAAAAGGCGGTTCCCCGCGGCCTCGGATGGATCGAACGAGTTCGGCGCGGAAATTACCAGGCTGTCGTCGTAGGTATAATTACCTGTGATGGTCATCCAGTGCGCCAGGCGAACTTCGCCGCTCAGGTTGAGCCCGCGCGCGCGCGCACGGTCCGTATTAAAGTAGTAGCCGAAGCCCGCAGGCACCACCGGAGAGGCGAGATCGCAATAGTTGTTGTAGTTCGCGCAATACTCAAAACTCACAATGTCGTAGAACTTGCTGTAGAAATATTCCACCGTCACTCGGGCCCGGTCGTTGAGCAACTTCTGTTCAACACCGGCCGTCCAGGTCTTGCTGGCTTCCGGTTTCAGCGAAGGATTACCGTAATCGCCGAAATTATCGCCAAAGGTTTGGTCAAAGCGCGGCTCCTTGATGCCTTCGCCGTAAAAACCGCGTATCAGTGTGTCGCCCCAGAGTCCTTTGCCGTACCGCAGCGCCATGGCTGCGCCCGCACGCGGTACCACGCGCGTGCCGAAATAGCCGTTGTCTTCCGCGCGCCCGCCAAAATTCAGCGAAATGCGCCGGTGCGGCCGGTAGCGGAAATCGAGATAGCCGGCCTGGTTATTCCGTCGCGCGTGGGGCACGTCCACGGACGTCAGAAAAGCGTTCTCCACTTCGTACTCATACCCTGCGGTGGCCGCAAAGTCTCTCAGCAGAAAGGTTGTCTGCGCGACGACGCTCGCGCGACTGTATTGGTAACGGTCGTCGTACGTGTAATCGCACGATTCCTGCGTGGCCACCGCCGTGGGATTTGTCTGGGGACAGAAAGCATTCGGATCCGTCGCGTAATAGCTTTGCAGCGGATTGTAGTCGTGTTGCCGGGTATAGGATTCGCTTCCGCTGATGGCGTGGTGCCAATGTTGCCCGGTGGCAAACTCCCACCGCGCGTTGGCGCTGAATATATGCTGAAAGTATTTTTGATAGAGACTCGGGAGCAGCAATAGGGTCTGCCCGGCGATACCGGCAAAACTGTCGGTGTTGCGCAGCGAGAGCCGCAGATGATTGTTGTCGCTAAACTTGTAGCCAAAGTTGCCGGAGAGCGTACGATTGATGAACGCATCGTTCGGGCCCTGGCCGTCCGCAGAAAAATACGAAGCCGCCGCCGAATAGTCGAAGGCGCCGAGCAACCCACTTAGTTGCGCACCGCCGCGCCCCGAACTGTAATCACCACCCTCGCCGAACACGCTAAACTCCGGGGTGCGCGTCTCGCCGCGATGGGTGATCAACTGGATCACGCCGGAGACTGCGTCGGTACCATAAATGGCGCTTTCCGCCCCACGCACGATTTCCACCTTGTCGATGTTATCGAGCGTCACGTCGGAAAAGTCGACGGCGCCGCCCGGGGGATTTATCGGCGCGCCGTCCACCAGCACCTTCACGAAGTTGGAGTTTCCACCGTTTAAGAAAACGGAGGCCGTTCCGCCTTCCGGCCCCGTCCGCCCAATGGCCACGCCCGGGGTGAAGAGCAGAGCGTCCGTCAGCGCGACGGCTTGGCGCGCGTCGATCTCCTCTTTGGGTATGACGGAAACCGGGGCGGTGGCTTGATCCACAGAAATCGGCTCCGTTTCGGCGGTAACCACCACGCTGGCGGAGAGTGGCTCCAGTTCCAGGCGAAGATCCAATTTGCGCCGCTCGTTTGCCGCCAAGTCAACCGTCAACTCACGTAGGGCGAACGCCTCGCGCGCGAATCGCACGCGATAACTTCCGGGCGGCAACTCAAGTCTGTAAGTGCCGTCGCTCGAGGAGCTGGCGGTCCATTTGCGGGCCGCTGGCGCATGGTCCGGCGACGACGTGATTTCGACTCCGCCCACGCCCGCACCGCTAGCGTCGATGAGCCGGCCGGAAAGTTGTGCTTGCTGGGAATTGCCCTGCGCTTGCGAAGAAAAACAAATCGCGAAAAGCAAAAACAAAAAGACTACCAGGCGAACGCAGATCATTTTCATGGGTTCCTCCGGGCTCCCTCACGCGCGGGAGCTTGAAGGTTGTCCATCACGGCGTTGCACACCGGATGGCTGCAGACTTCGCCGGTCTCCTGGCTTGGCGGTCCTGCTTGCCGGCGACCTTCCCGCGGTGCTGCCCGTCCTGTGCGACGAACGATGCGCCACAGTGGCCTTCCGGCTTTCAGAGTGCGATCGCCAAGCGATCGACTCCCGCCTTACAGTCGCGCGGCGGCGACGGCTTCTCTTGCGAGTGCGGCTTTACGAACAAGGCCGCCCGTCTTCCCGAGCACGAAGTCTGCGATGGTTGTCAGGGGCAGTTGCGGCGTGGTTCGAAGCTTGTCGCCCGGCCCGGCCGCTGCCCGCTAGAGGTTATTCAGTTCCGCGGCAGAAAATCACGGCAGTCGCGGCATTTGTTGAGGTACATCCACAAAATCGCAAAGCTGCCCGACGCGGTACGGAACGTCGCGCAACTTCTCGCATTGAGCAAAATCACGCAGCGCCCGACCCGCCACCAGCTCCGCCAGACCAGACATGCACGCGCGGCCGTCCGGACGGGCCGGTCTCCACGGTGAGCGGCGTCTGAAATACCTGCTCCAGCAACTCCCGTTGGTAAACGTTCGACGGCGACCCCACGCGCAAGCATCTCCCGCGCTGCAAGAGCGCGACCTGGTCCGCGTACTGCGCCGCCAAATTCAGTTCGTGCGTCACCACCACCACGATGTAGCGATTCACCGATGCCAGCTTGCGCAGCGTATCGAGCAGATCCACCTGCGCGGCAATGTCCAGGTGCAGCGTCGGCTCGTCCAGCAGCAACAGCGTCGGCTGTTGCGCCAGCGCCCGCGCCAGAATCACGCGTTGTTTTTCGCCGCCGGAAATTTTGTCCATCCAGCGGTCCGTCAGATGCTCCGCACCAACCTGCGCCAACGCGTTGCGCGCCACCTGAACATCCTCATCCGTTTCAAAGCGCAAAGTTTTGCCATACGGATGGCGCCCTTGCAGCACAAATTCCCAAGCCCGTGAAGGAAACAGCAGCTGGCTCTCCTGCTGCACCATGGCGATGCGCTGTGCGCGCAGCCGCGGCGTCATCGTATGCGTGGCTATGCCGTCCAGCGTTACCTTTCCGGAAAGCGGCGCCAGCACGCCGGCAATCAATTTCAGCAGCGTCGATTTGCCGCAGGCGTTCGGCCCCAGGATGGCCAGAATCTCTCCCGAACGCGCCTGCAGGCTCATGGCTTCCAGCGTGAATAGCGGCGCCTGCGCGGGATTCGCGGAATACGCATAGCTTACTTGCTCCACGCTCAGCGTCGCATTCGTGCGCACTGCCGCGGTTACCGCGCCCATATTGCGCGCCGCGCTGCTCACGCCAGCCTCCGCCGCAGCAAATAAATAAACAGCGGCGCACCCGCCAGCGCGGTCATGGCGCCCACCGGCAATTCGCTCGGCGCCGCCACGGTGCGCGCCAGCATGTCCGCCAGCACCACGGCGATGGCCCCGCCCAAGGCCGCCGCGGGAATCAGGATGCGGTGGTCCGAGCCGAAAATCATGCGCATCACGTGCGGCACCAGCAGTCCCACGTAGCCAATCGAACCGCTCACCGACACCGCCAACCCCGTCAGAATGGACGCCGCTACGTACACGACCACGCGCACCCGTGGCACGTCCACGCCGAGGTGCATGGCTTCTTTCTCTCCGGCCAGCAGCAAATTCAAATCCGCCGCCGTGGTATAGATTGCTCCGGCCGCCACGAAAAATCCGATGCGGATCACCCAGTGCACATTGTTTTGCAGCGGCGTTGAAAGATCGCCCATCAGCCAGAACGCCATGCCGCCGTGATCGCGCCCGGAAAGCCAATTGAGCAGCAGCATAATCAGCGCGTTTAGAAACGACGCGGTAATAATCCCCGCCAGGAGCAGCGTAGTGCTGTCGATCTCGCCGTCGCGCCGGCCGAGCAGATAAACTCCCGCGATGGTGATCAACGCGCCCAGAAACGCTCCCACGGGCGTCAGCAGCACCGCCGCGTCCGGCGTGAGCGCCAAATGCGGCTCGATCATTACAGCAACAATCGCGCCCACGGCCGCCCCGCTCGAAACGCCCAGCACGTACGGGTCAGCCAGCGGATTGCGCAACAAGGCTTGAAAACTCGTTCCCGCCACCGCCAAGGACGCACCCACAAAAATGCCCAGAAAAATCCGCGGCAACCGAATATCAAAGATAATCAAGCTGTACTCGCTCGAAAGTCCCGCGCTCGAATGTAGCGCATAGTGAATCAGGTCCCGGCCCAGGCCGTACAGCGACACTTGCACCGCGCCTAGTTTCAGGGCCAGCACCATCACGATCAACAGGACGCCTGCTAAAGCCGCGCAGCGCAGCAGCAAGCGACGCCACGTTAGCGGCCGCATGCGCACGCCTCGGCAATAAGTCGGTCCTTGGTTTGGGATTCAGCCAGCGGACGCGCCCCGTGAGGAGGAGTGCTCTGTGGCGGCAAGGGAGTACCGGGACCGGCCCGCTTTCCCGCGTCTCCAGCCGGTGTTGTCGGCGCCTGCTCCTGGAACGCCTCCGGGTGCATCTGTCGCGCCATGTCCTCAATCACCGAAACAATCCGCGGCGCCGGACGATTCACCGCGTCGCTCACCACCACAAATCGGCGGTTCTTCACCGCCTCAAGGCTGCGCCAACCCGGCTGCGCCGCCAGTGATTCCAGTTCCGCGGGAGTGTTCGAGGTATTCTGCGCCGCCATCACCACAAACTCTGGCTGCAAGCGCACCACTTCTTCAAGGCTCACCTTCGGCCAGTCTTCTTTGGCGTCGATGATAGAAGTGGCGCCCGCCCGCCGCAGCGCATCGGCCACGAACGTGTTGTTCCCCGTGGAAATCAGCGGGTCGGTCCATACCACGAACAAGACGCGCCGCGCCGGCAGGTCGCCAATTTTCTGTTTCAGCGCCGCCAGTCGTTCGTCCAATTCTGCCGCTACCGCCGCGCCCGCTTGCGNNTAAGCCGCAATTTTTAGATCCTCAAGCGCCCGCACGGTCTCAAAGTTGTTGCCGCTCTTGGTCATCAGCACCACATCCGGATGCAATGCCGCGATGACTTCGATGCTCGGATTGGCTGGCCCGCCGACCTTCGGCTTCTTCAGCGCGGCAGCCGGGTAATCGCAGTAGTCCGTGACGCCCACCAGACGATCCTGCAAGCCCAGTGCGTACACCGTCTCCGTCAAGCTGGGTGCCAGCGAAACGATGCGCTCCACCGGTTGCGGAATTCGCACCGTCCGCCCGGCCTCGTCTGTTACTTCACGGTAGGTTGGCGCTGTGGCGGTCGGTGTTTGCGAACTCGGTGCCGACGGGTTTGCCGCTGTGTCAGGTGCGCCCGCCTGCCCAGCCGCGCCAGAGGGCCCGGACAGAAACGCGGCGCACAGCAGCGCCACAGACAGCATCTTTTGCGCTCTCGACAGCCGTCGCGCGTGCTCGCTCCATCGCAAAGAGAAATTCTCCCCAGACCAAAGACTCGCACCGCATCAGAAGCTGGTCGTTTCCGCCAGGCAATAAAAAAAGCCCCGCGAGACCACTGGGGGCTTCTTGACCGCGTTCTTTCTCGCGAAGAACGCGCATCTCGGCAGCATGGGAGGGTGGCCTGGCTTACGGCATTACTGCCGCTCACAGTGGCGGGACCGCGGCCGATTCACACGGCCTTCCCCGCAACCCATGCCTGCAAAATGAAAGTTGAGTTTAGTCCCCGCGGCTCACTCTGTCAACGAACGCGCACGGTTTTACTTATTTTTCCAGTTCGGCTTCCGCTTTTCTACCAGCGCACGCAACCCTTCCTGCGAATCCTCCAGCCGGTACAACTCATTCAGGAAAATATCCATGGACTTCTTCATGCCATCCCGCAACGACAGTCCCATGCCGCCCAGAATCGCTTTTTTCGCCATGGCCAGCACTGGCCCGGAGTGCGCGGTAATGCGGGTGACCAACTCTTTGACGGTCTGCTCGAGCTGCGCTTCGGGCACCAGCCGGTTGATCAATCCCAGCTCCAGCGCTCGCTCCGCGCTCACCGCCTCCCCCATCAACACCAGTTCCAACGCGGTCTTCGGACCCACGAGATATGGCAGAATCGTCGAGGCCAGCGGAGGAAACACGCCGATGGTGATTTCCGGCTGCGCAAACCGCGCCTTCGGCGACGCGATCACCAAATCCCCGAACGCCGCCAGTTCCGCGCCCCCGCCAATCGCCGGCCCATTCACCACGCACAGCACCGGTTTGCCCACCTCCAGCATGGACGCAAACGCCCCGTGAAACGCATCCAGCATCTGAAATACGCGCTGCGAGGTATATTCCCCGATGTCGATCCCGCCGCAAAATACCTTGCAAGCCGAATCCATCACCACCAGCTTCACGTCGTCGCTTTCGCCTGCCGCCGCAATGCCGTCGGAAATCTCTCGCAGCATCACTTCGTTCAACAGATTGTGCTCCGGCCGGTTCAGCGTGATGCGCGCCACGCCTCCCTCAATGGCAAATTTCACGAACTCAAACTCTGAGGGCTGCCGACGCACCACTTGCGCCATGAACTCCGCTTCCACCGACACTTTCCCCAGCTTCGCCATGCTTCCTCCGCGCAAATCCGCATTCGCCGGTAAACTCGGGCCCGTTCGTTGTCCAAGCCCGGCAAACGCCGTTAAGACGCACCTCCAATCTACCATCCGCAATTTCGCCCTTGCGGACAGGCCTGACCCAAGGTGCGCAATCAGTGCCCGCCATCGAGGTACGTTCCGGTACCATCCCCCGCCTTTCCGCAGCCGGGCTATGCTAAACTCGCGGTATGGCTAGAAAGGTATTCCGCAAACAGCCGTGCGTGTGCAAACACGGTAAATCCATCCACGAGTCCGTCCGCGTCAACGACCGCTATCAAAGCCCTTGCAATCACCCCAATTGCAACTGCAAAAATTACGAAGCGGTCAAAAAGCCGTAATCTCGCGCTCACAAACCCGTGCGCGCGCCGCGCTATTCCCTCGCCTGCCTCTCGGTTTCCGCTTCACTCGATGCGTTAGAATATCGTCATGCCTGCTCATTCTGTGCTGTTTGACGGCCGCCTTCTTTGCCATGACCACACGCGGTGAAGCTGGTGCAACCGCGTTCCCTTGCGCTGCGCCGCTCGGTGCGGAAGGCTTCCCGCCACTCTCCGCTTGGCAAGCGGTTCCTGCGCTGAGCTTCGACTGGGACTGGCAGGGCCGCAACGTTGACCCGGAACGCGAGA
The DNA here is from genome assembly GCA_003161195.1 of Acidobacteriota bacterium. Lineage (GTDB taxonomy): Bacteria > Acidobacteriota > Terriglobia > Acidiferrales > UBA7541 > Acidiferrum. The sequence goes on from PMOV01000280.1 coordinate 21,970, forward strand.
CGAAGATACGTCTGCTGTGGACCCCGCAAACGCTGTTCCTTCGTTTTGAGGCGCACTATCGCGAATTGAGCGTATTCCCCGATGCCGACCCGAGCGGCCGCCGTGACCAACTCTGGGACCGCGACGTGGTCGAGGTGTTCCTGCAGCCTGACGATTCCGACCCTTGGGTCTACAAGGAGATCGAGATTGCCCCCAACGGCATGTGGCTTGACCTCGACGTTAAGCGCCGCGTCATCCGTGATTTGCATAGCGGCCTGCAGAGTCGGGTGGCCATCGACCACCGCGCCAGAGTGTGGTCCGCCGAAATTGCCATCCCAATGAAGGCCCTGGTGGCCAACTTCGATTCCGCTAAGTCGTGGCGCGTCAATTTCTTTCGCGTCGAGGGCGCCGCCGAACCGCGATTCTACTCCGCCTGGCGCCCGACGCACAGCCCCGAGCCCAACTTCCACGTCCCGGAAGCATTTGGCCACCTGAGCTTTGCCGCCAAGCCCTAGGGCCGGTTCCATTTACGGGCGCCGTCGCCCCCTCGTCGCCCCCGTCGCGTTGTAGCGCTCCCCGCCTTCAGGTACACTCCTACGTTCGCGCCTAAGTTCGTGCCCCCGCTAAGGTAATCTGCGGTCGCGCGCCTGAATGCCGAAGCATACCTATGAATCGCATCGCCGCCATCCTCCCCGCCGCTGGCCTTGGAACGCGCATGGGCGCGGAAACGCCCAAGCAATTTCTCGAGCTTGACGGCGAGCCCATCCTGATTCACACCGTCCGTCGCGTCGCCAGTTACGCACTTGTAACCGATATTATTATCGCTACGCGCGGCGACGTTGTGGCTTCGTGGCAAGCCCGTTTGCAAGCCGAAGGCTTCCGTCAGCAGGTGCACGTCATCCGCGGCGGCGATTCGCGTCAGGAATCGGTGGCCTTGGCTTTGGAGCACGTCCCGGAGGACGCGGAAATCATCCTGGTCCACGACGCCGTGCGCCCCTTCGTCACCGTGGAGCAAATCTCCCGTGTGATCGAAGAAGCGCGCAAATGCCACGCTGCGATCCTCGGCGTTCCTGCTATGGACACCGTGAAAGAGGTAAAGCGCGCAAGTTTACCCGAAGACGTCGCGCTAATTATCGGCACGATTCCGCGTGAGCGCGTGGTTCTGGCCCAGACGCCGCAAGCCTTCTCCGCCAAGCTGCTGCGCGAAGCCTTCGCGCAAGCGATAGCCGATGGCGTGAACGCTTCCGATGAAGCCGGCCTCATCGAACGCCTGGGCCACGACGTGCATGTGGTCCTCGGCGCGGAACGCAATATCAAAATCACCAAACCCGCGGACATGGACCTCGCCCGCTTCTACCTCCAACGCGAGCGAACCGCCCGATGAGCGGTACACGCTCTGGCATTGGCTATGACCTTCACCGCCTCGAGGCCGGGCGCAAACTCATCGTTGGCGGCGTGGTGCTGCCCTTCGAAAAAGGGCCCGCAGGCCACTCCGATGGAGATGTGCTGGCTCACGCGCTCTGCGATGCGCTGTTCGGCGCGGCGGGGCTCGGTGACATCGGCACGCACTTCCCGGACAGCGACCCACAGTGGAAGGGTGCGGATAGCTTGATTTTTCTGGAGCGCGCCGGCGAACTCCTCGACGAACACGGTTTCACCATCGAATACGTCGATGCCGTCGTGATCCTCGAAAAGCCCAAGCTCGGCCCGCATTTTCCCGCCATGCGCGAGATTCTCGCCACCGCCCTCGAAGTTTCCGCTGACAAGATCCACCTCAAAGCCAAGACCAACGAGGGCGTAGACAGCATCGGCCGCGGCGAAGCCATCGCCGCGTGGGTCGTGGCCACCGTCCGCGTTCCCTGAACGCCGCGCATGCGCCCAGACACCTCGCGAGATAAATCGAAGGACCAGTCGCCCGCCGATTCGCAGTCCGAAGAATTGCGTGAAGAATTGACCTGGGAAGAAGCGCGCGAGCAAGCAGGCGAGCCCTCCGCTACCCGCGCCAATTCCTCGACTCTTCGCGTAAACCCATTCACGGGCGAAGATGTCGCGACGCTCCTGCGCGAACGCGGCTGGCTCGCGGCCTCTCCGGAACCGATTTCGCCTCCGCAACTCGCGTGGTGCGAACGCGCGGCATTCCTGCTGGGTGCACAAGTGAGCGACCGCGCGCAACTCGCCGAGTTACTGGGGCTGGTCTTCCACTACGATGCCGCGGAAGTGCTGACGAAGGTCGAAGCCCATCTCGTAATGTCGCGCTACGCCGCGCGCGACGTGCTGCGCTGCATTGCGCTGGAGCTTTTGGACGACATTCCGTTAACGCCCGAGCGCTTCAGCGCCATCATCATCGCCATGAAGGACAGCATGGAACCGCGTGGCCGCGAACTGTTTCACCCCATCCGCCTGGCGCTGACCGGCCGCTCCGGCGAAGGCGCTCTGGACCGCGTACTGCTACTCCTCGATGAAGCCGCTGCCGCAGGATTTGTCGTCCCGGTAAAGTCCGCGCGCACCCGCATCCTGGAGTTCTGCAGCGTCTTCGTCTAGCCATGGCCTGCGCCCGA
>PMOV01000298.1:0-3033 GCA_003161195.1 Acidobacteriota bacterium
AACAAGCTGGTCTTCGCCGGCGGCGGTTTTGGCGGCGGTCTCGTTCTCGGCCTCGCGGTTCTTTACCTGCTTGCCGTCTTGGACAAGTCTCTGCACACGGAGCGCGACGTGGAAACCGGTTTGAAGCTCCCGCTACTCGTCTCCATCCCATCTCTTGACGTCGTCGCGGGCCAGGTGAAGCGCGCGGCCAGCCTCGCCGGCGCGAAACTCCCCGCCCCGCAAAAAGGTTTGAGCGCGTAGCCATGAGGAATCGATGAGCCGCATCCACGAAGCACTCAAAAAGGCCGCCGAGGAACGCTCCTCCCGTCTGGCGTCCGGTGCTCCCATCGATTTCGTCGACGTCGCCGCCGACGTCACGCGCACCACCGTCGCCGAGCGCGAAGCCGCGCTTATGCCGCAACCCGATCAGCCATCGGCGCAGCTCCAGCCCGATGCACCACCCGCGCCGCGCAAGGAAAACGATCTCTCCCGCCTCAAGCTCAACGAACTCATCAAGCGCTGCGCTCACCCCGTCTGGAAGCCCGACCCGCGCAGCAGCGTTTTCCACGGCGCCGACCATCATAGAATTGGCGCCGAACGCTTCCGCACGCTGCGTTCCCGCCTCTATCAAATCGCCAGCGCGCAAAAACTAAAGACCGTCCTCATCACCAGCAGCATTCCCGCCGAGGGCAAAACTTTCGTCGCCGCCAATCTCGCCCAATCCATCGTCCGCCAGCATGATCGCAGCGTCCTCCTCATTGACGCCGACCTCCGCGCCTCCCGCCTCCACCAAGCCATGGGCGCCTCGCTCACCCCCGGCCTCACCGACTATCTCCGTGGCGAAGCCGACGAATTTGAAGTCATCCAGAAAGGTTCGGACGCCAATCTCTGCTTCATCCCCGGCGGCAACCCGGTTTCCAACCCCAGCGAACTTCTGCTCGTCGACCGCTTTAAGCGCCTTCTCGAACTCGCCACCCCGCTCTTCGACTGGGTGATCCTCGATTCCCCGCCTGCGCTTCCGGTACATGATGCCAGCATGCTCGCCGATCTCTGCGACGGCGTGCTCTTCGTCGTACGCGCCGGCCAAACCGCCTACGACATGGCGGAAAAAGCTGCCTCCGAATTTCAGGATAAAAACCTTCTCGGTGTGGTTTTGAACTGCGTCGAAAAAGGCGATTCCTACGGCGGCTACTACTACGGTTACCCGCTCGAAAAAGACCCCAGAAACGAAGACTGACGCAGCGCTGGCAAACGTCCCTCAGAAAAGCCTGAAAAAACTACAGTGCCGGTGCTTCCGCCGCGGCGGCCGCCTTGCGCGGCTCCCCGCGCTGTAGCACCCAATACACCGGCAACAGCAGCGCCAGACCAATCACAAAAAACACGAATCCGCCTTCATGGTGCAGCCGGCCATACAAAAATCCCGGGTCCACGTACTGCGCCAGAATCGTCAGCGTCGCAATACGTATTCCGTTCTTCACGATCATAATCACTAGCCCCAGCACCACGAACACCACCTGCTTCCAGAACGTCCGCAAAAACAGGTGCCCCACCAGCAGCGCCAGAATCAGCAGCGCCAGGCTCGAACGAATCCCGCTGCACTCTTTCGCCACCTCGATGCTCAGGTGCGCCAGGCGAAACACAAAACCTTCGCGTAGCGCCGGCACTCCGGCCAGGTCGAAAATCATCTCCGCGATATCCGCCGAACCCTTTTGCAAATAGTAGATCGCCCCATTCAGCAGTGGATCGGGCCACGGCACCATCAGAAACAGGAACAGCAACGAAAAACGGCCAGCCTTCGTCGCCGCGCGCCCGAAAATCAAGACGAAGCCCGCAATCACCAGCAGCACCAGCGCCGTCGTGTAGCCCGTCAGCATTTCCGTCTCGGTCCAGTTGTCGAAGGACCGAGACGTGAGCATCGCCGCGCCCGCCGCAAGCACGGCCAGCACTGCACCGCCGGCGTAATCGAATTTCAGCTCCTTGAAAATCCGCTTGTGCTCAACGTAGAGCAGCCATGCACTGATGAATGGGATCAGCACGATGTGCGAGGCGTTGTCGTTCCCCAACGCATAGCGCAGCACTCCGCTCGCCGGCTTCCAGAACACCGCCACGCATAGCACCACCCACAGCGCGAAAAAAAGATACAGCCGCCAATCGTTTTTCTTCTCCTCGGGCAGCAAGCCTTCTCCTCGCGAATCCACTCGTACGTAATTCATCGTATAGCAATTGCGCCATCACGCGAAGAGCACCGTTGGCTTGCTTCCCTGTGGTTGTCCAAAGGGTTGCTGCTCGGTGGCGGCAGCTTGATTGCTCCCGGCGGCTCGTTCTTGAAGTTTCGATAGCAGCTTCACCCGCCGTTAATGACTCGAGGGAAGGGCCGCAGCCAAAATACCTAGTCGCAAACCCGGCCAGCGCTTGCTGAGAAGCCTCAGCACAATCTGGTAGTTTTGCATATAAGCGCTGTATGTCGTTAATTTTCTTATAGATAGACTATGGAAAACAATTGCAACTCTGGGATAGCAATGTTCACTGCCAACCGGCGAACGGCCTTGCTCGGTGTTGCCAGGCGTACCCCAAGTTTTGCATAAGTCATTGATATAACAAGGGTTACGGTATTTGCCCGGCCTGCCCCGCGCGTGGCATCCATCGTGCACTTCCCCTCCATAGATAAGGCTTCTGCTGTAGGGACTTTGTCTGCGGTAGCTTGGACACTTGGACACCGAACATGCCACTTTTGAACGCACACTCCTGGGCGAAGCGCGATACCGAAGAGAGCCTTCCTTGGTATGCGCTGCAGGTACGCACCCGCTATGAGCGCGTCGTCGCCGATCATCTCGGCGGCATGGGCTACGAATGGTTTCTGCCCTTGACGCGCGACCGCAAACGCTGGTCCGACCGCATCAAGGAAGTCGCCGTTCCCCTTTTCCCCGGCTATCTCTTCTGCCGCTTCGATGTGCAGAATCGCTTGCCCATTTTGAAGACTCCCGGCGTGCTGCACGTTGTTGGCTACAATCGCCAACCCATTTCCGTGGACGAAGCGGAAATCGCCGCCATCCA
>PMOV01000298.1:3064-19156 GCA_003161195.1 Acidobacteriota bacterium
GTCGCCGTGGAGCTGGACTCCTTGTCCGTGGTGCCGTGCTGCGGCGAAGTGGCCGGCGTGCGAGAAGCTTCGCGCGAGTTGCAGCAAGTAGCCGTCTAGAGAGTTTTGCGAGTCTTTGCATTCATGCTGGAACAAAGCAACTTGCGAAAGCGAACCGAGGGAATAAACGTGAGCGTCAGCACAGTCATACTGCCTTCAGCGAAGGTGGCCCCCAAGGCCGCCGCTCCCGCTGCTGCAGCCAGAAGCGCCGCCGAGAGTATGGCCAGTTTTGTTTCCGAAGAGGAGTTCCGCCGCATGCTGTGCCGCGAGCGCAAGCGCTCCGAACGCTCGCGCAAGCATCTCTTGCTCATGCTCGTGGACTTCAAGCGTTCCACCTCGCGCGTCGCCGATAAGCCTATGCTGGAGAAGGTTGCCGCCGCCGTCGCTTCCGAAATTCGTGAAACTGATCTTGCCGGCTGGTTCGAAAACGACGCCGTGATAGGTGCCATCTTCACCGAATTGGGCGATGCCCAGGCCGCTGATGCCATCACCACCATCGAAGCCAAAATTTCCGCGGGACTGCACAAATCCTTCAAACGCGAAATGGTCGATAAGCTCCAAATCGCTTTCTACGCCTTCCCGGACAGCTGGGCCGGCGACGGCACCGGACGTTCCGTCTCTGCTCCGCTGTATCCCGACCTCCTCGAAGAAGAAGAGAAGAAGAAGACCTCCTTGGTCATCAAGCGCGCCATGGATATCGTGGGCAGCGGTATGGCGCTCTTGGCCTTTTCCCCGATCTTCCTGGTCCTCTCGCTGCTCGTTAAGCTCTCCAGCAAGGGCCCGGTCTTTTTCCGCCAGGCCCGCGTTTCGCAGTACGGCAAGCATTTCACCTTTCTCAAGTTCCGCTCCATGCGCGTTTCCAACAACGACACCATCCACAAGGACTACGTCAAGAACTTCATCGCCGGCAAAGCCGATTCCGCGACCGATGGCCAGAAGCATGGCCAGAAAGCTCCCGTCTACAAAATTACCAACGACCCGCGCGTTACCGCCATCGGCCGTTTCATGCGCCGCACCAGCCTCGATGAGCTGCCGCAATTTTGGAACGTCTTTATCGGCGAAATGTCCCTCGTCGGTCCGCGGCCCCCGATCCCCTACGAGCTCGAAGCCTATGATGTCTGGCACCGCCGCCGCCTCCTCGAGGTCAAGCCCGGCATCACCGGTCTGTGGCAGGTCCGTGGCCGCAGCTCCACCACGTTCGATGAGATGGTGCGCCTGGATCTGCAGTATTCCCGTACCTGGTCTCCCATGCTCGATGTAAAAATTCTGCTGGATACTCCCCGGGCCGTTTTGATGGGTGATGGTGCCTATTAAGACTCTCTCGTTGTGCTTCGCCGGGTTACGGAACTAGGTCGCGATGGCCTTTTTCCTAGCCCGGTTCGCAAGTTCGCTGTCTCTGTAATTTCTCCCACGCTGGCATCTAGGCGTGAGCCCTGTTCGTACCTTGTTCGTTTCGCAACCGTTCTTTAGCTTCTCGCACGAGATTCACAATCCCGGGAGGATAATAATGGCTACAAGTCTCGTTTCTGGACCCTCCGAACACCTGAGGCCCGGCAATGAGTTGGGAGACAGCGTGATTCGAGTAGGCGTCATCGGATTCGGCTATTGGGGACCGAACATCGTCCGTAATTTCCACGGCCAGGATCATTCCACTGTGGTGGCCGTTTGCGACAAGAGCCCCAAATCCCTACAGCGCGTCAAGAACTCCTTTCCCGGCATACACTGCACATCGGAATGCCAGGAACTGCTTACTTCTCCGGATATTGACCTGATCGCCGTCGTAACCCCCGTTTGGACCCACTATGAGTTGGCCAAGGCCGCTCTTGAAAATGGCAAACACGTTTTCGTCGAAAAGCCCTTCACCACTAACGCCGCCCAAGCCGAAGAACTCATCGAACTCGCTGAACGCAAGCATCTCAAAATCATGGTCGACCACACTTTCCTCTTCACCGGTGCGGTCAAGCGTATCCGTGAGTTCGTAGACGATGGCACCCTGGGCAAGCTCTACTACTACGATTCCACGCGCGTCAATCTCGGCCTCTTCCAGCATGACGTCAACGTGGTGTGGGACCTGGCGCCCCACGATTTGTCCATCATGGATTACCTCATCGCCGAAAAGCCGGAAGCTATCGTGGCCACCGGCCAGGGCCATCTCAACGGCCTCGCCAACATCGCCTTCCTGACCCTCTATTACCCCAACAACGTCATCGGCCACATCAACGTCAACTGGCTCTCCCCCGTGAAAGTGCGTACCACGCTCATCGGCGGTGAGAAGAAAATGCTCGTTTGGAACGATATCGAGGTCGACGAGAAGATCAAGCTCTACGATAAAGGCGTGCAGATGGCCGGCAACACCGAAGGCGTCTACCAGATGCTGGTCAGTTACCGTGCCGGCGACATGTGGGCGCCCAAAGTCGAACAGGTGGAAGCCCTCAAGCTGGAAGCCTCTTACTTCGTGGACTGCATTCTCAACAACAAGACACCTTTTAACGATGGCCACGCCGGACTGCGTATCGTCCGCATGCTCGAAGCTGCCGACGCGTCCCTCAAACTGAAAGGCAAAATCATTCAGCTATGAACGAATTCGTCGCTATCGCCCCGGACGTCAAGCTCGGCAAGGACGTGCGGTTGTCAAAATTCATTAACCTTTACGGCTGCGAGGTTGGCGATAATACCAAGATTGGCGCGTTCGTCGAGATTCAGAAAAACGCCAGGGTTGGCCGCAACTGCAAAATTTCCAGCCATACCTTCGTCTGCGAAGGCGTAATCATCGAAGACGAAGTCTTTGTCGGCCATAACGTGGCGTTCATCAACGATTCCTATCCTCGCGCCACTGCCCCCGATGGCCAGCTGCAGACCGAGCAGGATTGGAAGGTCGAGCAAACTCTGGTCAAGAAACGTGCCTCGATTGGTTCGGGTTCCACGATTCTTTCCAAGATCACCATCGGCGAAAACGCTCTCGTGGGCGCGGGCAGCGTGGTCACCAAGGACGTGCCGCCCAATGCCGTCGTGGCTGGCAATCCGGCGCGCATTCTCCGCTATCTGGCGACACCGTAAACTTAGGCTGCTAACTTAAAATCCATTCTTTGGGTATCTTCATCAAACGCTGAAAAGGACGCCATCATGTCAAGCAACGAAAAAATCCCGTTCCTGGATCTGGTCACCCCGCACGTCGAGCTCGAATCCGAATTGCTCGCCATTTGTCGGCAGGTTTTTCGTTCCGCGGGCTTCATCGGCGGCCCCTTGGTGGAAGAGTTCGAACGCGAATTTGCCAAGTATTGCGACACGCCCCATTGCGTCGGTCTCGCCAGCGGCACGGATGCCGTGCGCTTTGCCCTGATGGCTGCGGGGGTCCAGCAAGGCGACACCGTCATCACCGTCCCGCATACCTTCATTGCCACCACCGAAGCCATTTCCCAGGCCGGCGCGCACATCGCCTTCATCGACATCGACGAGCGCACCTACAACATGGATCCTGCCAAGCTCAAGCACTATCTCGAGCGGGAATGCCACGTCGACTCCGCTTCCGGCAAACTGCTCAACAACAAAACCAAGTCACCCGTCACCGCCGTCGTTCCCGTTCATCTCTACGGCCAGTGCGCGGACATGGACGCGATTCTCGAACTCGCCCATCGCTACAAGCTCATCGTCGTCGAAGATGCCTGCCAGGCGCATGGCGCAGAATATTTTTCCAAGAAGGAAAATCGCTGGCGCAAAGCCGGCTCCATGGGCCACGTTGGCGCCTTCAGCTTCTACCCCGGCAAGAATCTCGGAGCCTGCGGCGAAGCCGGCGCGGTCACCACTCACGACGAGGAGCTGGCGCGCAAGATGCGCATGATTCGCGATCACGGCCAGGCCAAAAAGTATTATCACGACGTCGAGGGCTACAATGGCCGCCTCGATTCTCTCCAGGCTGGTTTCCTCACCGTCAAGCTGCGCCACCTCGCCGATTGGACCCGCGCCCGCCAGGAAGCCGCTCAGCGCTACCACGACCTCTTCGGCAACGCTGACGGCGTCATCACCCCGCTCACTCCGGAGGGTTCGCGCCCCGTTTACCATCTCTACGTCGTGCGCGTGCAGGATCGCGCCGGCCTGCAGAAGCATCTCGCCGACGCCAAAATTGATACCGGCATTCACTATCCTGTGCCCCTGCACCAGCAGAAGGCTTACGCGCACCTGGGCTATAAAACCGGCGATTTCCCGGTCACGGAAAAAATCGCCCCGGAGATTGTCTCTTTGCCCATGTTCCCGCAATTGCGCCGGGAACAGCAGGCCCGCGTCGTCGATAAGGTGCTAGAATTTGTGGGATTGCCAGCGCTAAGCCGTAGTAACTAGCTCCGGATGTATCGTTTTGGGGGCCGCGGTCCCTGGCAATAAGCGGCCTTTTGCACTGTGTTTGTTGCGAACGGTTGTTGCGCGCATTTTCGTGCACGCAGCTACTTGTGGAAGATGAGAGAAATCTTGGTATCCACGCAGACTCCAGCCCTGCCTGTTGGATCACCGCGCTTTTCGAGGGCGTTGGTTTTATGGCAAGTAGTCAAATCTTGCAGTCGGAAAAGCCTCTGGTGAGCGCCGGCGCACGCGCCGAGGAGGCCTTGGGCAAAAAGATCTGGATTGATCTGGATAATTCGCCGCATATCCCTTTTTTTGCTCCCATCATCAAGGAACTTGAAGCCCGCGGCGGCTCCGTGATGCTCACCGCGCGCGACGCCTATCAGGTCACCGAACTCGTTGACTTGTTTGGTCTCCAGTGCCACCGCGTAGGCCGCCATTGGGGCAAGAACAAAATCATGAAGGTCTTCGGCCTTCTGAACCGCACGTTCAAACTCCTTCCGCTGGTATTCCGGGAAAAACCCGATCTCGCAGTTTCCCACGGTTCGCGCGCGCAAATACTCGCCGCCTACCTGCTTGGTATTCCCTGCATCGTGATCATCGACTACGAGCATGCGCACCAGGGTTTGCTGTGGGTCAACGCCGGTTGGGTGATCTGCCCGTCTGTGATTCCGGACGAAGCCCTGAAGCAGGATAAACAGCACATCCTGCGCTACCGCGGTATCAAGGAAGACGTTTACGTTCCCAGCTTCAAGTCCGATCCCGCGACGCGCAGCAAGCTGGGCCTGAGCGAACAAGATCTCGTCGTGACCATTCGTCCGCCGGCCACCGAAGCGCATTATCATCGCCCGGAAAGCGACGTGTTGTTCGCCGGCGTCATCGAACATCTTGCGGAACAGCCCGGCGTGAAAATGGTGGTCCTGCCCCGCAACGCACGCCAGGACGCGGAACTGCGCGAACAGTGGCCACAACTCATCGCCTCCGGTAAAATCATCATTCCCAAGCAGGTCCTCGACGGCATGAACCTCATCTGGCATTCCGACCTGGTGGTCAGCGGCGGCGGCACCATGAATCGCGAAGCAGCCGCGCTAGGCGTCCCGGTCTACAGCATTTTCAAAGGCAAGATCGGCTTTGTGGATCAGTACCTTTCCGAGCAGGGCCGCTTGGTGCTGCTCGACGATGTGGCGGACGCCAAGAGAAAACTAAAGCTGGCGCACCGTTCCCGCACCGGCGAGCCGGAAGATCAGCACCGTTCCGCGATGCGCGACATCGTGGACGAAGTCTCCTTGGTGCTGAAAAGCGAAGCCGCCACCAAGCGTTAATTTCACGGGCGGTCATTTTTGCCGGCGCTAGTTCTTGCCGGCGCCGGATTTCCCGGGCGCATTTGGATTTTGCAAGCGCGCAAACTCCGTGAAATTTTGCAAGTGCCCGGATTCTAAACTGCGCGCCGTTGAAAGAGTTCCGCGAACGATGACTATCACCACGCCAGCAACTGCCTCAACGCCAACGACGCCTTCGCCTGCGCGCACTGCACATCAGAATAACCGCGACATTCAGGCGTTGATCGCCTCGGCCGCCGCGGGCCTCGTTCCCATGTTCGATGCGCAGAAGCAGCTTTTCTGCGCGCGCCTGATTCAGAGCGAACTCGGCCAGAGCGAGAGCGGTCAGTCCCAGAGCGCCATCAGCGCACGCGGGATGGTCCAGGACGGGATTTCGCATCGCTATACGCTGATCACATTGATGGGCTTGCACCGTATGGAGCACGCCGGAACGGCGTCGCCGATCGGCATTATGCTGGCGTTCGATGGCTTGCTGCGCGAGACCGCCTGGGTGAAGAGCGCCGGCGATTTGGGTTTGCTGCTATGGCTATGCGCGCTGGTGGCGCCGGAGCGCATCGCGGAGTTCCTGTCGCGGCACGATTTGGAGCCGGCGCTGGAGAAATTTGCGGATGGGCGCGAACGGCGCACCATGGAGCTTTCGTGGATTTTTTCCGGGCTGGCGCACGCGGTGCACGCGCGTCCGGAGTTGCGCGAACGGCTGACGCCGCTGGCTTCGCGGCTGTATGCGCTGTTGAAAGAAAATCGCGGGCCGGCGGGGGCGTTTGGCCACCAGGCGCCGACGGCGGGACTCGGCGGTGGAGTAAAAGGATTGTTGCGCGGAAGGCTGGGGAGCTTTGCGGATCAGGTGTATCCGATTTACGCATTTGCGTGGGCCAGCCGGGCATTTCAGTTTGGCGAAGCCCTGAACATTTCCAATGCCTGCGCCGACAATATTTGCAAGGAGCAGGGGCCGCTGGGGCAGTGGTGGTGGCACTACGACGCCAAGTCTGGCGCGGCGGTGGGGAAGTATCCGGTGTATTCGGTGCACCAACATGCCATGGCGCCGCTGGCGCTGTTCGCGTTGATGGATGCGGGTGGGCGCGATTCTACGCGCGAGATTTATCTTGGCCTCGAGTGGATTTATGGGGCCAACGAATTGCACCTCGATATGCGGGATGCGGCGTCGCAGACGGTGTGGCGGTGCATCCGGCCGACGAAGACCCGGCGGTACCTGGATGAGGCGAAGGCCATGTTGAAGCTGGGGTCGCGCGCGCCGGTGCCGCGAACTTTGCATGTGCTGCATGAGTGCTGGCCGTATGAGTTGGGGTGGCTGCTTTACGCCTTCGCCGCGCGCGCCATCGAGGGCGATTAGGACTTAGATTCCATCTTCGCTTCATGCTTCACCCCGCATTTTCTTTCCCACCTTACTCATTATAAATAATGTAGTGTTTCTCTAAAAAGAGATGCTGGCGAGTGGACGGCCAGCATCGCCACCGCTCGCCGCAGGGCGGCGCCCGGTGGCGGGGCAAGGCGCGTGATAGAGTGAGATAAGACTGGAGATTTGCTGCATGACGACGGGGACAATGAACGCGCTGCGCAAGGTGCGGGCGGCGAAGGGCCTCGAGATTGCCGAGGTGCCGGTGCCTGCGGTGGGAGCGCGCGATGTGCTAGTGCGGGTTTCGGCGGCGTCCATCTGTGGGACGGATTTGCACATTTATGGCTGGGACCGCTGGTCGCAGGGGCGGATCAAACCGCCGGTGACGCTGGGGCATGAGTTTTGCGGCGTGGTCGAGCAGGTGGGTGAGGAAGTTACCGCCGTTAAGCCCGGTGATTTTGTCAGCGCGGAGATGCATGTCAACTGCGGCCATTGCCGCCAGTGCCGGCTGGGCGAAGCGCACATTTGCCAGAATTTGAAGATTATCGGCATCGACCAGGACGGCGCGTTCGCGGAACTGGTGAAGATTCCCGCGTCCAATATATGGAAGCTGGACGCAGCGATTCCCGAGCGCTATGGCGCGATCCTGGACCCGCTAGGTAACGCTGTGCATGCAGTGCTGGCGGGGCCCATCGCGGGGCAGACGGTGCTGGTCACGGGCTCCGGGCCGATTGGGTTAATGGCGATCGCCGTGGCCAAAGCTTGTGGAAGCTCGACCGTGTTCGCGACGGAAACCAACCCGCAGCGGCGGGCCATGGCTCTGCAGATGGGCGCGGATGTAGCGATTGACCCAGCGAACGAGGGCGCGGTGGCGAGAATTCTGCGCGACACGGGCGGAACCGGTGTGGACGCGCTGCTGGAAATGTCCGGCAACGCAACGGCCATCCAGCAGGGATTTTCCGCGCTGCGGGCCGGCGGACGCGCTTCGCTGCTGGGGATTCCGACGGAGAACGTGCCGCTGGATTTGGTGAAAGACGTGATTTTCAAGGGTGCCACGGTACAGGGTATCTACGGGCGGCGCATGTATGAAACGTGGGTACAAATGACGGCGCTGCTGAAGGCTGGGCGGCTGAACCTGGAGCCGTTGTTTGGCGAACAGGCGCCGCTCGAGAAATTTGAAGACGCGTTTGCGAAACTACAGCATGGTTGGGCGGGCAAGATTTTGCTGCATCCGAACGCATCAATAGCGGAACGCACGCAAATCGCTAACGAAATGAAAGAGTAGGGAGAATGTTATGAGCGACGCAGGAACCGCGACGACGACCGCGACGACAGTAACGACGAAGGGCAACCCGCTGCAACACATCAGCGATGCGCTGCAGGATTTGCGCGCCAAAGGAACGGCGCCGCGCTTGCGGGTGCTGGAAGGCGAGCAGAAGGCGGTGTGCACGTTCGACGGCCGCGAGGTAATCAACCTGGCGTCGAACAATTATCTCGGGCTGACCACGCACAAAGCGCTGCGCAAAGCCTCGGTAGACGCGGTGAAGCGCCTGGGCGTGGGCGCCGGCGCGGTGCGCACCATCGCCGGCACGATGCAGTCGCACATGGCGCTCGAGGAGCAGATCGCGCGCTTCAAAAATGTGGAAGCCTGCGTGGTGTTTCAGTCCGGCTTTACGGCCAACGCGGGCACGGTTTCGGCGGTGCTGGGCAAAGAAGACCTGATTATCTCCGACGAGCTGAATCACGCCTCGATTATCGATGGCGCGCGGCTCTCGAAAGCCACCATCAAGGTCTTCAAGCACAAGGATGTGGCCGATTGCCAGCGCATCCTGCAGGAACATGCGAATTTCCCCGGTAAAAAGCTGATTATCACGGACGGCGTTTTTTCCATGGACGGCGACATCGCCCCCTTGCCCGCGCTCTGCGACCTTGCCGAACGCTACGGTTGCATCTTGATGGTCGATGACGCGCATTCCTCCGGCGTGCTGGGCCGCGGCGGACGCGGCACGGTGGACCATCTCGGTTGCCACGGCCGGGTACACATTCAAGTGGGCACGCTGAGCAAAGCCATCGGCTCGATGGGCGGTTACGTGTGCGGCTCGCGCGAACTGATCGATTTTCTTTATTTGCGTGCGCGGCCCTTTTTATTTTCCACGTCCCATCCGCCGGCCACGGTGGCGGCGTGCGCGGCGGCCTTCACGCTGCTCGATTCGCCGGAGGGCGAGCGGCTGGTTAAAAAGCTGTGGGCCAATACGAAAATGTTCAAGCGTGAGTTGAGAAAGCGCGGGTTCCAGTTCAAGGTCAGCGAGACGCCGATTATTCCCATCCATGTGGGAGATGCGGCGAAAGCGTTTGAGTTCTCGCGGAAACTGTTTGATGCCGGGGTGTTTGCGCCCGCGGTCGGCTACCCCACGGTGGCGGAGGGCAAGGCAAGGCTGCGGGCCATCGTCAGCGCGGCACACAAGCGGGAACAGCTTTTGCAGGCGGCCGATACGCTGGCGGCTGTAGCGCGGCCCTTGGGGATTATTTCGTAGTTGGGCCCGCACGTTCGCGCGGTATCGCAAGTAGCGGGTCGGCGACCTTTCCACCCCTAAGTGCTTTAGATGCCTGGCCGGCAACGCGGCTGGGCACGTAAAATAGTAGTACTGGGACTTCGTATTTTCTGCCAAGCAAATACAGCAATCTCCCTACAGCATTGATAATAAACGGGATGTAGAATGGTTCCCGTCGTGCAAAAGTTTCAAACGTGGGAATCCGCCCAGCTTCCCGCTTCGAACTTCAGGCTGGGACGCTGCCGCAAAGGAGGCCGCGATGAAAACTTCTTGGAGACTTTCCGTGATTACGATGGCTGCCGCGGCGCTCTTGGTTACCGCTGCCGCCGCGCAGCAACCGGCCCCCGCCGGCACGACGGTGACAGTAAGCCCGTCACCTGCGGACACCAATCACGACGACGCCGATTCCGCCGTGGTCTGCCCGCTCAGTGTCGGGACCGCTTTTAACGCGCGACTTGTCGAAACGCTGGACGCGCGTCGCAGCAAGAGTGGCGACAAATTCACCGCCGAGACCACCGAGACGGTGCGCTACGGCCGCAGCATCATTTTCCCGCGCGGCACGCTGATTGTGGGGCATGTGGTGCGCAGGTCCATCTCCACGCATGGTCCGGATCGCGCTGCGCTGTTCCTCCAATTTGATAAAGCCGTCCTGAAGAACGGCCAGGAAGCCGTGATGAATGCCGGGATTCAGGCGATGGCCGTCGGCGCCAATCCGCCGCCGGTTTCGGAAGCCGCCGCCGGCAGTGAAGATCCCGATGCCGATGCGTCCGTTCGAGACGCCGCTGTGGCCCGTGCGTTGCCGGCCGATGCCACCATGGAGACCGATGTTTCCGCGAAAAATGTGATGGCCGTTTCGCACGAGCCTGCCGATGCGCACGTCTCCATGCTCCATCCGCCCGCGCTGGAATTGCCGCTGACCCAGGGCGCGTTTACCAGGCACGGATTGCTTACTTCGGATAGCAAAGGCGCGCTTGGGGCTCCCGATATCCGCGTGTATACCCCGCTTTCGGAAGGCTCCGATGGCACGGTGCTGATGTCCACCCGCAACAACGTGCATCTGGAACGCGGCACGCGCCTGCTGATTGTGATTCAGCCGCCCCGCTTGGCGGCCAGCGCCAACTAAGCTTCAGTCTCTTTGGGTATTCCATTAGAGTAGTGCTTGCCGACTGTCCGCCTCCCGGACAGCCCATCCCACCATCGGACATTTCCTGCGCCGCCGCTGCTTCTTCCGATGCGCTAACTTGCCGCGTTTCTATCGCTTATATTTTTCGGTATAAGGAAACGGAATTGCTCTGAGAGCAACCTCGGTACGTCTTGGTGTGCCGATTCCCCGCAACCAAGAGCAGTCCCGGAGGGTTCGCCATGAAGAAAATCGATCGGATTCGCGAAAAAGTCAGCGTGCTGCCGACTTCACTGTACCTCTCGAAAATGCATGACGCGGGGTGGGGTTTGGTCGCGCTCGAGTGGGAACGCGAGGTGGAAGTTACCGACCCGCCGGACTCCAGCGCAAGCGTAGAACTGGCGGGGCAAGCCATGGAAGCTGGCTCCGAGCAAGTCCCGTTCGGTCTGCGCATTTCCGCGGACTGCCAGCACCTCGAAGACGATCCCCTCGAAATGCGCACGTTGCGCTTTCTCGCGGAAATGCTGGTGCAGGACGTTTCGTTTCGTAGCATGGCCGACGCCCTGAACGCGCGCGACTATCGCACGCGCGATGGACGGCCGTGGAACGCCGCCAGCGTCTTTATGCTGACCACGCGCGTGCTGGAAGTCTCGCCGCGCATTCTAATCGGCGCGGAGTGGGAATCGCGCAAAAAGCAGCTCGCGCGCACCGCTTGGAATTCCTAGCGGCCCCTCGTGGTTCCCGCGCGCGTTCAAACCATTCTCGGCTCAGGGAAACGCGTGCACGGATTCACTGCGCTATACTCGATCAATGCCCTCCGCAGCGAAAAAAATCTTTCTGGTCGATGCTATGGCGCATATTTACCGCGCCTTTTACGCGCCCATGGTGCGCATGAATGCGCCCGGCGGCTTGCCTACCAAAGTGCCCTTTCTTTTTTCCAATATCCTGCGCCGCTTGATCAAGGATTATTCGCCGGACTACATCGCCATCGTATTCGACACCAAGGCCCCCACCTTTCGCGACAAGCTTTTTGAACAATACAAAGCGCATCGCGCGCCGATGCCCGACGAGCTTTCGCAGCAGATTCCCTACGTGCGCAAACTCTGCGCAGCGCTCCATCTGCCGATTCTCGAAAAAGACGGCTTTGAAGCCGACGATTTGATCGGCGGCCTGGCGCAGCAAGCATCCAAAGCCAGGCTCGACGTGCTCATTGTGACCAACGATAAAGACATGATGCAGCTCGTCGACGGCAATGTGCGCGTTCTGCGCACCGGGACCGGCGGCGCAAAGAGCGACGTGCTCGTCGACGAAGCGAAAGTGCAGGAGTTGCTGGGCGTCACTGCCGCGCAGGTGGTCGATTACATGGCCCTGCTCGGCGACAACATTGACAATATTCCGGGCGCCAAAGGCATCGGCGAAAAGGGCGCCGCCGAGCTGATTCAGAAATACGGCACGGTGGAAAACGCACTGGATCATGCGGACGAAGTGCCCAACAAGCGCTATCGCGAGGCCCTGCAGCAACAGCGCGAACAGGTGTTGATGTCCAAGCAATTGGCGAAAATCGCCACCGAAGTGCCGGTCAAGCTCGAACTCGAAAAGCTGGCTCGCCGGCCGCCTGACCCCGGAGCGCTCAGCGGCATCTACCGTGAGCTGGGCTTCAATTCGCTGCTGCGCGAACTGGGTTCGGAAGCGGTGGCCTCCTCCGCCCCGGCGGCGGATGGTCCGCGGCTGGAAAGCGACTACGCACAATTCGCCAACGCCGCGGAGTTTCGCGCGTATCTCGAGAAAATTCCCGCCAAGCAGGAAGTGGCCATTTGGCTGAATCTCGAAGCGGGGAAACGCGAGTCGGAAGGTTTTGGCACGCGTATTTCCGGGATCGAAGTTTCCACGAAGCCCGGAGAAGGGCGCGCCGTCTGGATCGATGCCGCGGGCGAAGCCATGCGCGCTCTGAGGCCGCTGCTGGAAGACCGCACTCGCCCGAAGATCGTGCACGATGCGAAACTGTTTCAATTGTTGGCGGGCCGCGCGGAAAATCTGCGTGACGCCACGCAAATCTATTCCTACCTGCTGCGTCCCACCACGGGAAACCACAATTTCGCCGACGTGGTGATGCGCCAGTGGAACAGCATGCTCGGCGGCGGCGCAGGCGAGCGCGCGGACTATCTGCAACGCCTCGCGCCGGTGTTACGGGAAGCCGCCAAACAACAGGAACTCACCCGCGTGTACGAAGACATCGATCTGCCGCTGGCCGCCGTTCTCGCGGACATCGAGCGCGTCGGTATCGGCGTCGACCCCAGAGCGTTGGCTGTTATGTCCGAATCCATGGAGCGCGAGGTGCGCCGCCTCGAAAAAGACATCTGGGAACTGGCCGGGACGGAGTTCAACGTCAATTCGCCGTCGCAACTCGGCGAAATTCTGTTCGACAAACTACATCTTGCTCCCGCGGTGAAGCGCGGCCGCGCCAAAGGCCGTTCGACGGCGGTAGAAATTCTCGAAGAGCTTTCGGAAAAGCATCCGCTTCCCGCGAAAGTCATCGAGTATCGCGAAATCGCCAAGCTCAAATCCACCTACGTCGACGCCCTGCCCAAGCTGATTCATCCGGAAACCAAACGCCTGCATACCAGCTTCTCGCAGACAAACGCCGCGACGGGCCGCCTCAGCTCCTCCGATCCCAATTTGCAAAATATTCCCATCCGCACCGAGTTGGGGCGGCAGATTCGCGCCGCCTTTGTGGCCGATAAAGGGAAAATTTTGGTCTCCGCCGACTATTCGCAGATCGAACTGCGGGTTATGGCGCATTTTTCCCAAGATCCGGTCCTGATCGACGCTTTTCGGAATGGCGAAGATATTCACGCGCGCACCGCGCAGGAAGTCTTCGGCATCGGTCCACTCGGACAGACCGCCGAGCATCGCCGCGCCGCCAAAGCCATCAATTTCGGAATTATCTACGGCCTTTCGGCGTTCGGGCTCGCGCAACAAATTAACGTCCCGCAGAAAGAAGCCGCGCAGTTCATTTCCGCCTATTTCACGCGCTACAAAGGCGTAAAAACGTATCTCGACAACGTGCTGGTCGAGACGCGCAAGACCGGTGTGGCCAAAACGCTGTTCGGCCGCATCCGCCCCATTCCGGAAATTAATTCTCCGCAAGTGCAACTGCGCAATTTCGCCGAACGCGCGGCGCTCAATTCCCCGCTGCAAGGCACGGCCGCGGACCTAATCAAGCTGGCCATGATTCGCATCGACGCGCACCTGCGCAAAGAAAAATTCGCGTCGCGCATGATCCTGCAGGTCCACGACGAATTGCTGTTTGAAGCGCCTCCCGACGAACAGGAAGAACTGGAAAAGCTGGTCCGCAGGGAAATGGAACAGGTGTACACGCTTGCGGTGCCGCTCCTGGTGGAGATTGGCTCCGGGCCCAACTGGCGCGACATGGAATAGCGGATCGCGCGTAATTCACAGGCCCTTCCTCTGCGCGAATCCTTTTCCCTGCTCCAGCTTTTCGTTCTCGCGGCGTTATGCTGCCCCTGCGGACAGTCCGCGCATGGAAACGGCGTTTCCCGATTTCCGCGCATCCTACGTCTCGCGTGATAGTTTGAAAAAGGACTCATCCCCTCAGTGAGGACGCATGCGCCGGGCCGTGTTCATCGCGTGGGCATCACCAGCAGCATCGACGCTCCCGGCGAAGCCGCGCTGATGATTTTCGAGATTCGCGGGGCAGCGCACGGGCCCATTCCGCCAGTCATTGAAGGTGTGCGCACCCGCGTCCGCGAATCCAGTCGCTTCCGCTCCGGCCGCGGCTAACTCCCCTCGCCGCAAGGCGCTTGCGTCGTACCATCCACACAAGCCCCTCAGGCGGCTCCACGACGAAGATTTCTTTGAGCGGGGCGCTTCGCGATATCCGCCTGCCCGCTGTGCTATTCTGTGTTTCCCCGCCTTTTCGAGGAGAACACTATGGCCGCCACCGCTAAACAGCATTCCGATAAATTTCTGAAGATTGTCGCCGACGCGAAAAGCCGCGTGAAAGAAACGAACGTTGGCGATGTAAAGAAGCGGCGCGAGGCTGGAGAAAAATTTCTGCTGGTGGATGTCCGCGAAGAAAGCGAATGGGCCAACGGGCATGTTACCGACGCGATTCACCTCAGCAAGGGGATCATTGAACGCGATATCGAGAAACTGATTCCCGACGACAGCACGAAAGTAATTTTGTACTGCGGCGGCGGTTTCCGCTCCGCGCTGGCCGCGGACAACATCCAGAAGATGGGCTATGCCAATGTCGAGTCCATGGACGGCGGCTACGGCGCCTGGGCGGCGGCGGGTTTGCCCACCTCGAAGGATTAAACGCGCAACGCTCCGTCTCAACAGTTTGGACACTAGACGCCTCCAACGGAAATGCGAGCGCGGCGAAATACGGATTGCGCTTCCGGCAGTTTCAGGAGCAGCGTCGCGGCAAAATAAATTGCGCCGTACATTCCCAACACCACGAGGGCGAGCGGGATTGGCGAACGCGGGCCTAGCGCGCGATGTACGCCCCATGCGGCGGCGGCGGCGAGTAATGCGGCGGCCCAGAGTTTCGCCAGGAACTCCGCGGGGAGGCCGCTTTGGCCGAGGCGCTTATTCAGCGCGCGGCGCAGCAGCGTAAATTCCACCCACGAGGAAATACCCGCGGAGATGGTGAGCCCCGCTACGCCCCAGCGCGGAGCGATGCCGAGAAGATGCGGCAGCGGCAGCGCAAATAAATAACCAAGAATGGTGGTAAGCGCCACACGCAAGACTGCAAACTTGAGCGGCGTGCGCGTATCGCGCAGCGCGTAGTACGTCGACGCGTACAAGCGGCCGAGAGTCGAGGCTAGCAGACCTACGGTGGCGCCGGCGAGAATGCCCCAGACATACAGCACGTCGGCTTGCGTGAAGCGGCCGGAGCGATAAATGGCGGCGACGATGACGTCGCCGAGAAACAAAAACGCCACCACCGACGGCAGCACGAAAAACGCGATTTGCCGCAGGCCGGAATTGAGACGCGCGCGCAGCACCACGGCGACTTCCTCTTGCGCGCCGAGCGCGCCGGACATGGCCGGTAACTCGGCAGCGGANNCGCGTCAATGAAGGCGCTGATCTGCACCACGCCGCGGCTGATGAACACTGGGCCGAAGTTGCGGACCACGGTGCGAATATTTTCCGCGCCGAAGTGCAACGTGAAGTGGAAGCCGCGCAGTAACGTGAGGACCACGGGCAGCTGCACGGCGACTTGCAGCGCGCTGCCGACCACCGAGCCCCAGGCGAGAATCTGCGCCAACGGAAACTGGGCGTAGCGTGCGCCAAAAATCCACAGCGTGGCGATCATGGCGGCGTTCCACA
>PMOV01000284.1 GCA_003161195.1 Acidobacteriota bacterium
TGCTCCTGGTGCGCCCACGCGTCTTGGGCGAGGAATCCAGCGGCTTGCTGGAAACCAAGGAGCCGCGCAAATTTCCCGTGGAATTCCCCGGGCCGCGCCTGGACAATGATACCTTTGAAATCACCATGCCCGCCGGCTACGAAGTCGACGATCTTCCGCCCCCCGTGAACCTCGACTACCCCTTCGGCGCCTACCACAGCAAGACCGAGGTGCAGGGCAACGTTATCCGCTACACCCGCAGCCTCGAAATCAAGGGCGTCACTGTTCCCGTAGACCAACTCAACGACCTGCGCAAGTTCTACCGCTACATCGCCGGCGACGAACGCAACAACGCCGTACTAAAGCCTTCCGCCCCCGCCCAGTCCACTGCCCACTGAGCCGTGGGAGGGCATGCCCTGCCATACCGTGCCCGGCGTCGTTGCCCCGTAAGTGGCGCGTTACCTTGCGGTATCATCCGGTTCTGGAGGCCGACGCTCTCAATGACGAATCCCAATTCCAGCCGCACCATGACGATTTTTTGCCTCGCGCTCTTTGCCTTGGCACCGGTTTTCTCTCCGTCTTTGCGGGCGCAGAATCCCGTAGCCCAGGCCGAGGCTCCTCCGTCCGCCACCCCTTCATCGGCCACCCAGACATCTCCCAGACTTGCCGATCATCCTGCCACCCCCGCCGCTCCCGCCTCTCTCTCGCCGCTCGCCCAGGCGCAGTTGCTGTTCCGCCAAGAGGACTACGGCGCAGCAATAACCCAGTATCAGGCCGCCATTCAGGCCACCCCCGCCGACGCCGCAACTGCGCACGCCGGCCTGGCCCGCGTGTATCTCGCGCAATTAAAAATGCCGGAGGCCCTGGCGTCCGCCAGCGAAGCTGTCAAGCTCTCTCCCGCGCTTTCCGCCGGCCACACCGCTCTCGCCGACATCTATTTCCGCCAGGGCAAAATTGCCGATGCCGAACGCGAGTACTTGATTCCCATTCGCTCCGGCGTTGCCGACGCCCGTGCGTACTACGGCCTGAGCGAGATCGCCCGCTTCACCTCCAGCACCAAACGCGCCAAACGCATGATCGATAAAGCCTACGCGCTCGATCCCGCCGACATGCAAATCTTCCACGAGTGGGTGGAAACGCTGGATCTTGCCGAACGCGCCAAAGTTCTGCGCCAGCGCCTCGCCTCTGCCCAGCCGGATAGTGCCAATGATCGAGACAGCATGAAATTCATTTCCGATGTCTTCGACGCCGAGGCCAAACAGCCCAACCACGCGTGCCATCTGGTCAATAAAGCGCCCACCGTCATCACTCTGGAACGCTTGATGCTTAACCCCACGCAGTTCCGCGGCTTTGCCCTGATCGCCAAGGTGAATGGCGCCTCGTCCAAGCTGCTGTTGGATACCGGAGCCACCGGTATTGTGGTCAGTTCAAAAATCGCCGAGAAGGCCGGCGTGCATCGCGTCGCAGACCGTCCCATCGGGGGTATCGGCGACAAAGGCGCCGCCGACGGCTACATCGCTTACGCCGATTCCATCAAAGTCGGCGACCTGGAATTCCAGGGTTGCTTCATCGATGTCATCGACAAAAAGCGCAGCATTGGCGAGGACGGCCTCATCGGCGCTGACGTCTTTCAAAGTTTCTTAGTGGACATCGACTTCCCGGACGAAAAATTGAAGCTCAGCGACCTGCCTGTTCCACCGGGCCAGGATCCCGCGGAGGCCGCCGTCGAAACCAGCTTGAATCCCGTTCTGAGCCTGCACGACCGTTACGTGGCCCCCGAAATGAAGGACTACGAACGCATCTTTCGCTCCGGCCACGACTTGCTCATCAACACCTACGTAAATACCACCACGCCGCGCCTCTTTTTGATCGACACCGGCAGCTACGACAATCTTCTGTCCACGAATGTCGCTCGCGAATACACCAGGGTTCATACCGACGAAGACAGCATCATCAAGGGTGTCAGCGGTAGAGTGAAAAACGTCTATGTGGCAGATAAGGTCAAAATCGCCTTCGCCCACTTCATGCAAGACAACGAAGACGTCACCGCCTTCGATCTGACCGGCATCAGCAACGATTCGGGCGTCGAAGTCTCCGGTCTCCTGGGCTTCTCCCTACTCTGGCTCCTCGACATCACCATCGACTACCGCGATGGCCTCATGAATTTCACCCACGACCCCAACCGCCTCCGCTGAGCCCGTGACGCCGGCGGACCACCGCACCCCGCGCGCACCGTCGCAAGCCGACCTCGCAATATCACAACGCAAGGCCATGCATTCCCGCATCACCCCGCCCAATCCCGCGCGCCATGGTTCGCCGCCGGCCGCGCGGCTCACCTGTTGCTTTCCCAGAGGAAGTGTGCCATCTCTCGTGTTGGAAACCAAAATGGCCAGCGAGGCGTTGCCTTGAAACAAAAACCCGAGGTCCTGCAAGGAATCTTGGCTTTGATGGTCCTCAAGACTCTCGATGTACTGGGGCCGCTGCACGGCTTCGGAGTCGCGCGGCGTATCGAGCAGATTAGCGGAAATCTCCTGACCGTTAACCAAGGGACTCTAGGCACCGTCAACTCCACGGGCCCGCATAACCACGACCCCAGCTACGCGCTATAGTTCGCCACCA
>PMOV01000327.1:0-6932 GCA_003161195.1 Acidobacteriota bacterium
TTTTGCTGGACGGTCGAGCGTTGCCTCGCCAAAGAACCCGAGAAGCGTTACTTCTCCACGCGCGATCTCGCCCGCGATCTCATTGCCATCCGCGATCGTCTTTCCGCCCTGCAGAGCAGTCGTCCCGAAGCGCGTCCGAGCAATCTCCCGGTCCCCGGCTCCGACTGCGTGGGGCGCGATAAGGAATTGGCTGCCGCCCAAGCCTTGTTGTCGCGTGAAGATGTTCGCCTCGTCACCGTCACCGGTCCCGGCGGCATCGGCAAATCTCGCCTCGCGCTTGACGCCGCCCGCGCACTAATCCCCAGCTTCCCCGCAGGCGTTTACTTTGTCCCCCTGGCCACCGTCAAAGATCCCCAGCTCATTCCTCTCGTCATCGCCCAAGCCCTCGGCATCAAGCAGACGCCCAGCCAAGCTCCCCTGGACGTTCTGCAGGACTTTCTCCGCCACTCCGTCCACGCCCCCATGCTCCTCCTCATCGACAATTTCGAACACTTGATCGACGCCGCCCCAGTCCTTGCCGCACTCTTGTCGTGTTCCTCCAACCTAAAAATCCTAGTCACCAGCCGCGCCCCGCTGCACGTCTCCCGCGAACACGAATTTCCCGTTCCCCCGTTGGCCCTCCCAGACGCACGCGCCTTGCCTTCCCTCGAAGAACTCGCGCAAATTCCCGCCATCGCTCTCTTCGTCGCGCGCGCTGCCGCCGTCAAGCCGGACTTCGTCCTCACTGAGGAAAACGCTCCTTCGGTCGCCGATATTTGCGCGCGCCTCGATGGCCTTCCTTTGGCCATAGAGTTGGCCGCAGCTCGCGCAAAATTTCTTTCCCCGTCCGCCATGCGCACCCGGCTCGCCAGCCGCCTGCAGCTTTTAACCGGCGGCGCGCGCGATCTTCCCGCCCGCCAACAAACCTTGCGTCAAGCCATCGACTGGAGCTACGACCTCCTCACCGAACCCGAGCAGCGCCTGTTCCGCAGGCTCTCCGCGTTCCAGGGCGGCTGCACCCTCGAAGCCGTTGAATCCGTCTGCGACACCAGGCAGGATCTCGGCCTCGACATCTTCGACGGCATGTCCTCCATGGTGGACAAAAGCCTCGTCCGCCAGGTCGAGCAAGCCGATGGCGAGCCGCGCTTCGTAATGCTCGAAACCATTCGCGAATACGCCCTCGAAAAAATGATCGCCGCCGGCGAAGAAGCAGCCGTGCGGCGCGCCCACGCCGCCTACTGCCTCGTTCTCGCCGAAGAGGGCGCCGCTGAGGATGACGGCGCAAACCGCACCGCCTGGCTGGACCGCTTCGAAATTGAAAATGACAATCTTCGTTCCGCGCTCGAGTGGCTCCTACAGAAAGGCAACGCCGATTGGGGCCTGCGCCTCGGCGCGGCGCTCTTTCGCTTCTGGGAAATGCGCGAGCATTTGGCCGAAGGCCGCGAGTGGTTCGCCCGCCTCCTGAAATTGCCCGCCTCCGGCGAACTCGCCAAACCGCTCCAGCGCGTTCTGTTTGCCGCTGGCGTGCTTGCGGGCGAGCAGGGCGACTACGCGATTGGCGATACCCTCATCGCCGAAAGTTTGCAGCTCGCTCGCGCCGCCGGCGATGATCGCAGTGCCACCATCTGCATCAACGCTCGTGCCATCATGGCGCGCAATGGCGGGGATTTGCCCTCCGCCCGCTTGCTCTTCGAAGAGAGCCTCGCCATTTGGCGGCAACTCCACGATACCCATGCCATCGCGCTCGCCCTCAGCAATTTGGCTAGCATCGTAAAATTACAAGAAGACTATCCCCGCGCCCGCGCCCTCTACGAAGAATGTCTGGCCATCTTTGCCGGCCTCCGCGACAACACTGGCATCGCCTGGGCGCTCAATCATCAGGGCGATGCGGCGCTTCAGCAGGGCGATTTCGCCGCCGCCCGTGCGCTTTATCAGCAGAGCCTGCAGAAATTTCGCGAACTCCAGGATCGTTGGGGCATCGCCGGCACGCTCGCCGACTTAGGCAATCTCGCCCGCGAACAACGGCAGTTCGTCACTTCCGACGCTCTCTATCGCGAGAGCCTCGAAATCTTTCGTTCGCTCGAACACAAGCGCGGCGTGGCCCGTCTGCTGGAAGCGTTTGCTTGTTCCTTTGCCGTCCAGTCCCAAGCCCAGCGCGCCTTGCGGCTTGCCGGCGCAGCCGTCGCCCTCCGTGAAGGCATTGGCGCGCCGCTCACTCCCATCGAGCAGGCTAAATTTGAACGTGGGTTGGAACCAGCTCGCAAGGATTTGTCGGTCACCGCCGGACGTACTGCCTGGCTCGAGGGCTGGGTTATGCCCGTCGAGCTTGCCATCCAGGATGTGCTCGCCTCCGCTTCCGGCTCCGCACGCCCATCGGCCTAGACTTCACTCCGCCGTCGTCGGATCGATCAGTGCGCGCACCGCCGAAATCCGATTCGCCGGAAACTTTCCGCGCTTGGCATGCTCTCGGATCGTTGCTTCGTCCGGCGCCAGATACACGCAGTACACCTTGTCGCCCGTAACGTAGCTCTGCAGCCACTGAATTCCCGGACCCATTTCCTTCAGCACCGTCACGGAGGTCTGCGAGATCTCCCTCAATTGTGCGTCCGTCAAATTTCCCGCGCCCGGAATCTCTCGCTCAATTACAAACTTCGGCATGACCACCTCCGCCTACCGCATGGTAACAAGCACCGCCAGACGCTACAATCTCCGCCGTCGCCGCAAGCCTCTCCGGGTACCGGGCTACTTTCTTCGTTCATTTGTCGCTAGACTGATCGTTCGCTGTTTTTGTTGTGGTGTTGGTCGTACGCGCCGCCAGAATGCCGTCTTTCTGGCCGGAAGCACATCGCGCGTCTTCACCGCCGTTTTCGCACTCGCTCGGGAGGGTCGCCATGGATCTAAAATCCATTCAGAAACCGCTTCGGGATCGCTACCGCGAAGATCCCCGCGCCTCGCAAATTACCCTGAAGGCCCGCGGAGGCGAAACCGAAACCCCCATCGCCTGCACCGTCGCCGTCGGGCAAGCTATCTACAACGCCGAAGCTCATCAGGGCGTTGGCGGCGCCGGCACTGCGGCTTGCTCCGGTGATCTCCTTCTCGGTGCCCTCTCCGCCTGCGCCCAGCTCACCTGCCAGATGGTCGCCGCCTCCATGGGCCTGGTTACCGAGCGTCTCGCCGTCACCGTCGAGGGCGACCTCGATCTTCGCGGCACGCTGGGCCTCGCCAAAGATGTCCCCGTAGGTTTCGAGCGCCTCCGTCTGCGCGTGGACGTCGTCGCGCCCACCGCCACCGCCGAGCAACTCCGCTCCCTCCGCGAAAAGACCGAACAATACTGCGTAGTCCTGCAGACCCTCCTGCACCCGCCCGCCATGCANNGGAATTTTGTAGCGAGGCATTCAAATGATCGCTTTCCTTATGGGCCTGAAAACCGTCTCCCCCAAGGAGCTGCACCAGGCCATCCAGCAGCATCAAGCCACCGTCATCGACGTCAATTCCCCACAAAGCTGGAATCAGGCCCACGTCCCCGGCGCCGTAAACCTCGATCCCGCCGCCTACCAAGCCAGCGATCTTCCGCCAGATAAAAACGCCCGTCTGGTCTTCTATTGCTCGAATCCCTTGTGTACCAAAGCTCCCAACGCCGCCCGCCAAGCCAAAAAAATGGGCTATACCAACGTCCAGGTCATGTCCGCGGGCATCTCGGGCTGGCTCTCCGCCAACCTCCCCACCGAATCCGCCTCCCGCGCCACTTCGCCACAATCTTGAAGGCCCTACGCTACCCATTTCATTCGTAGCTTTTTGCCCTTCTTCGCACAGTCCAAGAGATAAAGGTCGATCAATTTTTGATAGGCAACGCCAGTTTCTTCTGCCAAGCCTTTGAAATAATCCACGACCTCCGGACTCAAGTTGATACCGATTGCCTTTTTCTTGCCCGGATAGGGGTTCTTCAACTCCTTCAACTTGGAGAAGTTATATTCCCTCTTCATAGAATCGCCGCTCCTTCTTGGTTGCTTTCCGTGCAGAAATAATCCGTACCAGCGACTCGCCATCGCGATAGCAGTGCACGACCACCAGTGTTCGTCCCGCGGAGCTCGTTCCCAGAAGGATAAACCGCTCCTCTTCGTCCGAATGCTTCGGGTCGGCAAACATGCGGCCATTCGGATCGTCAAACACTCCTAGTGCTTCTTCAAACCAAATACCGTGTTTGGTTCGATTGCTTTTATTCTTAGCTTCGTCCCAATCGAACCGCAGCATATCTAGATAATATCTATATGCGCGAAAAGAAGCAAGATAGACGCGGTTGACTTCCTACCCGATCTTCATCTCCGGACGCACCTCGATGCTTCCGTACTTCGCCATCGGAATTTCTGACGCGATCTGCACTGCTTCCTCCATGTTTTGCGCCTCGATGAAGATGAATCCGCCCAGCACTTCTTTGGTTTCTGCGAAGGGACCGTCGGTCACCGCGATGCGCCCGCCTCGGCTGCGCACGGTCTTCGCCGTCTTTGTGGGTTGCAGCGCCGAGACCGCGATGAGGTGGCCCTTCTTGCGCAAACCCTCGTCGAACTGCACCGACGCGCGGTCCAAAGTGGCCTTCTCCGTGGCGGCTAGCTTCTGCATCTCTGCAGGTACAAGATAAACTGCGCACAAATATTTCATAACGTTCTCCTGGGTCTTAGAGTCGCAGCGCATGCTCGCTGCTACCGGTTAGTCGGCCGCATCCCTGCAATTCGACAATCCCTTCCGACGGCCGTAACCGATTGCAGCTGCGGCGTTTATAGCCTCGGGGGACAGGACGAAGAAGCTGGCTCTCTCACCAGGCTCGGGACTTTGTCCTCCGAAATTTGCCACCCTCCTGCTTATAGCCGTCTGCCCCGGCTGCGCAGGGCTTATTTACTGCTCGAGAGGGCGCGGAGCAGGCGATAATTGAATTCCACGCCATCATAAAAATCTTGCACGCCGATGCGTTCGTCCTTGCCGTGCGCGCGATTCTCTCCCACTTCGTAGAACATGCAGGAAATGCCGTAGGTGGGAATGCCCGCGATGCGCAAAATCTTGCCGTCGCTCGCGCCGGTGGACATTTGCGGCACCCAGGGCACGCCCGGCCACGTCGCGGCCAGCGTCTCGTCCATGGCCCGGGTCACTTCCGGCAGCAGCGGCGAAGCGGGCACGTTCACCACGGGAACCACGCTACCGTCGGCGGCCTTTTGCTCCACAAAATTCACCGTCACCTTCGCATCCGCGGCCACGCGGATCAGCGTCTGGTGCACCTGCTCGGGATCTTCGCCGGGGAATATGCGGCAATTTACGTTGGCGCGCGCGGTTTGCGGCAAAGCGTTCGGAGCATGCCCGCCGCTGAGCATGGTCGCTACGCAAGTGGTGCGCAGCAGCGAGTTGTAGTAGGGATCGCGAGACAGGCGTTCTACCGCGCGGGCGTTGGGCGGCCGTCCGCCCGTGTCCGTGCCCAAAGCGTTTAGATCCGTTGCCAATGGTCCGCTGGCTTGCTTTGCGGACTCTTGAAAATATTTTCGCGTGGTCTCGTCGGTCTTGGCGGGAAATGCGAAATTCTGCAGCCGCGTCAACGCCTCGGCCAGATGATAGATGGCGTTGTCCGGGCTCGGCAGCGAACTGTGGCCACCGGGATTCAGCGACTCAAACGTAAAATCCGCGTACACCTTTTCGCTGGTCTGAATCGCCGCGCGCAGTTTTTTCCCATCTTTCTTGTCGAACTCTCCGCCATCCAGGTTGATACAGTACTCCGCGCCGATCCAGTCGCGATGCTCCTTCACCAGCCAGTCGACGCCGTTGAAGTCGCCTCCTTCCTCATCCGCGGTCAGCGCCAGAATCAAATCCCGGTCCGGAACATAATGTTCCTGGCGCAGGCGAATGAAATTAGCGACCAGCATGGCGTCGCCCTCTTTCATATCGCCGCTGCCGCGCCCGTAAAAGAACCCGTCCTTCTCCACCAATTTAAATGGGTCGGTGGTCCAATCTTCGCGGCGCGCCTCCACCACGTCCAGATGCCCGATGAACAGAATCGGTTGGCGTTTTCCGCTGCCGCGCAAACGCACCACCAGATTCTTCTTGCGTTCGTTGGGGCCGGCCACCACCACGTCTTCCGCCGCGAAGCCGCCGTCGCGCAGTCGCTGGGCCATCGCTTCCGCCGCCGTCGTGACGTTACCAACAGAGTCTGTCGTATTGATCTCAATCAACTGCTTAAAAATATCGTGCGCCAGCGAATCTCGCGGGGAGGACTCCTGTGCGCACAGTGGCATTGCCGCGAAGGGCGCCAACAGCAAGCCGAGGCAAAACATTTTCAGAACAGATCGCATTCTTCCTCCCATTTTGTTTTGCACGCGCGTTTCGACGGCTGCCTGCGTTGCGTGCTTCGCGCCGCGAGATTCGCCAGAAAAAATCCGGCGAAGGCGCTAGAATTGTTCGCGCAGCGTCAAAATAACCAGCATCAAGCTGCGCCCAGCATTCACGCGCTAAGGCCGCACCGGAGAACAATCATGAGCAACCGCAAGCAACGCATCTGGCAGATCGCCATTGGCGCGGCTATTTTTCTTGCCGGCGTCACCGCCGGGCAGCTGCACGCCAAGTCCGCCGCGGTGGTGAACCGTTTCGGCCAGCCGAAGACCGTGCTGCACGTGGTGATCTACAAATTCCGCGACAACGTCTCCAACAATGACCGCGAGATTGCCATCAACGGCATCAAGGACATGGCCGCCAAAATTCCCGGCATCAAGAATATCTGGCTCAAGACGGAACGCAACCAGATCAAGGATTTCAGCGGCGTCTACGCCATCGAATTCACCAGCCCGGATGCCGCGGCGGATTACGCGGAGAGTCCGGTACACGACGCGTGGTCCAAGCAGTGGCAGGCCGAACGCGAGAACAGCCTGTCCTTCCAGATCTCCAATCCATAAGCGCTGTCTCGCGACTTCCTCGCGAGA
>PMOV01000327.1:6977-13491 GCA_003161195.1 Acidobacteriota bacterium
GCGGCGCGTGATTTGTTTGCCGAACCGCGGGAGCTGCCGTAAACCTTTACATAGGGCCCGGTGGAGCGCCCGAGATAATCCTTGGACAGATCGGCGGAGGCTTGCTGAATTCCGGTGACGATGTATCCGGGTTCGATCAAGACGGTGGAGATTCCGAAGGGATACAGCTCCAGGCGCAGCGCGTTGCTGATGGCTTCCATGGCGTGTTTTGTGGCGCTGTACGGACCGTAGGTGGGCGGGGTGACGAACCCGGCGACGCTGCTCATCATCACGATGCGGCCCTTGCGGCGTTCGCGCATGTGCGGCAAGACGGCTTGCGTGACGCGAATCACGCCGAAAAAATTCGTTTCAAACTGGCGGCGCCAATCTTCCATGCGCAACTCTTCCACGGTGGCGACGTACACGACGCCGGCATTGTTGATGAGCACATCGATGGCGCCGGCTTCGGCAAGAACGTACGTAATGCCTTCTTTCACCGACTGGTCATCGCAGACGTCCATGGTGAGCGTTTCGAGGGGCAGCTTTTTCTCGCGAGCTACGGCGTCGAGCTGCGCGCGTTTCTCCGCGGAGCGGCCAGCGGCGAAGACGCGGTAGCCGCGCTGCGCGAGCAACAAGGCGGTGGCGCGACCAAGGCCGTCGGTTGCGCCAGTGATGAAGACGACCTGCTGCGTCATGGGCGCGCGCCCCCGTTTGTGAGCGTTGGCGTTCTGAGCGCTGACGTTCCAAGCGCCGACGTTCTTAGCGCCCGTGGTCCGAGTGGCAATGTTCTGAGTTTTGGTGTTCTCACGGACATTTTTCTTCGCTCGTTCATTTTTTCGCCGCTTACTCCGGTTTCGGCAGTTGCAGGATCATGCCGCTCTGGCCGGCTTGCACACTGGGCAGGCGGCCATCCCACTTGTCGATCAGCGCTTTATTGTTTTCGAGGCGGCGCAACTCGAGCAGTTGCGGCGTCAACGAGCTTTGACGGATGCGGTTGGCGTCGGCTTCCCCCTGGGCGCGGGTGACCTGGGATTTAGCGTCGCCTTCCGCTTCCGCGATTTTCTTGGCGGCTTCCGCCTGCGTGGTAGCCAATTCGTTGCGGGCTTGCTCCGATTTTTGAATGGCTTGAGCCTTGGCAGTGATGGCTTGGGCGATGACTGCCGGGACACGCGGCGCGCCGATGAAGCCGAACTGCTGCACGCCGACGCCGACGGGCGTGAGTTTGGCTTGAATCATGGCCTGGACTTCGTTCAAAAACCTGGTTTTTTGCTCACCATAAATATCTTCGACGGTATAGGTCGAAGCCACTTCGTTGAGCGAATTGCGCACGATATCGCGAAGGATGCCATGCGTGAAGCGTTCCAGATCGTCGACGCGATACTTCACGTAAAAATCGGGGACCTTGGACGGCTCGATGGCGTAAGAGAGCGAGACGTCCACAAAAATTTCCATGCCTTCCTTGGAGTTGAAGCCCATTTCCTCGTTGATGGGGTGGCCTTCGTTGACGTCTTTGGTCCACTTGACGGTTTGCACGTAGGTGGGAAATTCGATGATCTGCGTGGTGAGCGGGGAATAGACGACCCAGCCGGTGCGGATGGGAATTTCGGAAGCGCCGCGCTGTTGGCCGGCGAGATTGATTTCCACGCCGACGTGGCCGGCCTCGATGCGTGTGACGCGCAGAAGCAGGGCGAACAGAATCAACAGGGCGATGAGCACGGCAATGGCAATGACGATGGCTTTGAGACCGGGGATGGCGGGCCGCATGGTGAAAGCGGGTTCGTCGTCGTTGCGGCCTTTTCTAAAAACATCCATGGACTGGTTCCTCCAGAAGCGGTGGCAAGGGATGTGGCGCGATGCGGGAACATCTTAGCGCGGCGCACCGCGCAGCGCGAATCCGCAGCGGTGGGGGAGGGCGGCGATGTGGCGAAAGGAATCGGCCTCGGGGATGGCTGACGAAACGGGGAATTCGTAAGTTATTGAAAACAAAGGTGGAGGAATGGGTGACGGGGTACACGGTAGGGCAATTTGTATCGTTATCAAAGCAGAGGGTTTGCGCGGGGAGCAATGCATATCGTTATCAAAACAAAGGGGCAAAATTTGGGCGTTTGCCGGGAGCAAAACTTTGTGTGATTTCGCCGGGAAGTGGATCGGGAAGGCAGGCCGGGCGTGAATTCTGAACTTCACGTGCTATGTTGGCGTGGAATTGGTTTTATGTCAATGGACGTAACGCTCCAGTACTGCTAGGCGGGGCTGGCGCATGAATGCGATGGAGCGGCTTCGACGAAGGGGTGGTTCGCAGGTGAGGTTGCGTTGGGTCCACAGGCAAGAGTGCCTGTGCTACTAGAAAGACGAAGAGTTACTCGGAGGCCACGAACGACGCAGAGACCACAAAACTTGACGAGAACCACGTTTTTTAAGCACCCTTGAGCAGCTATGGATCCTGAAAAACAGCGATTCTTGACGACTCTGGCGCAATACCCGGAAGAAACTGCGACGGCGGAATACAAGAGTGGAATAACATTTGATCAGGACGACGATTTCGGCGCGAAGCTAATAAAACACATCCTAGGCTTGGCAAACGCGGGCGGCGGCTACATCGTTATAGGGTTCAAAGAAGACGCGAGCGGGAAACTTGTGCCTGACTCGGGAATGAATGCCACCGTGTCAGGTTCCTATGAAACCACGCGCCTCTCACAGTGCGTTGACAAATACTTGGCGTCAGGACAACGCGTCGAATTACAGGTTCATAAAATAGAAGTAACTCCGATCGTATACCCGGTCATTTCCGTGCAAGGTTTTGACGATAGCCCTCTATTTTGCGGACGGGAGTTTAAGGGACGGGATGGAAAACTAATTCTTAAGGAGGGAGCGATATACATTCGTGATGTCGCGGCGAAGACAGTAATCATCGCCGGTCCTGTTCAATTTAGGACTCTGCTCAAAGTGGCGGTGGGTAGGCGCCAAGCCGAAGTACTCAATCAGCTTCGGTCGCTTTTTACTGAAATGGGCTTGTCACTTCCGCCGGGAATTGCCGCATCTCCAAATGCCACGTCTGATGCCCAATTCCGGGAATGGTCCGAAAAACAAAGAGCCATCGCGTTCGATGAATTGGTCAAAAGCAGGAAGCGGATATGACGGACCCGGAACACTCCTATATTGAGGTTGCCCATCATCCAATCGTTCACGATGCTGCGTGGTCTCACGAGCAGTTACTGCTCGCAGCTCAAAAGGCGGTCTGCCGTAATACGGGCTGGCCAATTGGAGTAGTCCTTACAAAGCCGGAACTATCGCCTAAACCTGTTAGCGATGGCATTCGTGCAGCGATAAGGACGACAACCTTCATCGATAGGTTCGATTTCTGGTCTTTAGATAAGCGCGGGTATTTCTACTTTCTCAGGAGGTTCGAGGAGGACTCGGACGAACGGGTCAAACCTGGAACGTCCCTCTATTTTGACACGCGGATCTGGAGGGTTGCGGAGTCGCTCCTTCACTGCGCCAATTTATATCAGGCTCTGGACCTACCAGCTGAGACCGAAATCCGCATGCAGATTGTTCATCAGGGTCTTCGGGGCCGAAGGCTCACTGCATCTGATCAGCTGCGGGCAGTCACCATGTCCGGAAGAATATCTCATGAGAACGAAAGCCAGTGGGTAAAAACGGTCTCGCTAGGGATAATCGAACCGACCATAGAAACGATTGTCGAAGAAGTGTGCGCCGAACTATTTATGTTGTTTGAGTTCTGGAAACCACAGCCGGACGTGTGGACGGGTGTTCTTCATGGGTTCCTAAATTCGCGAGTCTCATGATCTAGGCCGCCGTCGTGCGGCCTACGAACGCCACTTCGACTCGTTGCCGGAGTTACATAAAACGTGCTACCAATTACGTACACATGAATCCGGCACAGGATAAAATTCCCCCGCAACACCTCAACTCGGACGATCCGACTGCAATCGCTACAAGCAACCTTCCGGGCCTCGACAGATTGTTTGGCCAAATTGAGCTGCTAAACAAACTCAAAGCCTATGCGGATTTTTACAGGGGAAAATCTACGAGTCCGGAACATATCTTGCTTGCTGGCTCTGACGGGATGGGGAAGCGCACGATAGCTCGGGCTTTCGCCAAGGACTACGGTGCGAACCTGCGTGAATCTGAATGCAGAAGCCTTAGAAGAGCACCTGACCTGGCCGCGATACTCACCGCAATGGAACCAGGATCTGTGTTAGTTCTCCTGAATGTCCAGGATTTGAAAGAGCAAGTCCTGGATGTGCTAGTCCACGCTCTTGAGCAATTTAGTATGAACCTCATTATTGGCCAAGGCTCACACCGAAGGCCTTTTGCGTTCCCGTTAAACCGCTTTACCCTGGTCGCTACGGCTCCTGCGGAATCTTCGATACGCCCTGAATTATTACGATGCCTGTCGTTGCGCTTGACTACACGAAGATATCACCTCGAAGAACTAGAGCAGCTAACGAGCGCACTGGCTGACCAGAACGGATTAGCGATAGACGACGAAGCAATTCGACTAATTGCGGAAGTTGCTGGAGGAACCCCGAACCACGTCGCTAACTTAATCCTTCGCTTCAGCCGTCTGGGCCAAAGCAAAGTCGGGGTTGAAGAGTGTCGTGAAATGTTAGCAGCATTCGGGTTAGGACCTCGACCAGTCGGATCTTTACCTGATTTTGCGAATCTATGTGAGTTATCCGGTGTCGATTTCGAGAAAGTCGTTAGCGCAATGCTGGGGAGAATGGGCTTTAGGTCTGAAATAACTAAAACCACCGGGGACGGGGGCGTCGACATCGTCGCGAGCCTAGATAAACCATTTGTCGGAGGACGATATCTAATTCAATGCAAAAGATTCGATGTCGCAACGCAAATTGGGGCTCCCATGATTCGGGAGTTTTACGGGGCCGTTGTGGCCGATGGGAGCGCGGTGAAAGGCATTTTTGTCACTACATCCACCTTTACGAATCAGGCCAGGGATTTTGCTCGTTCTCTCCCTATAGAACTGATCGACGGGCAGCAACTGCAATCGCTCTTGGAACAAAGCGACATCATCTGAATTCAGCGGCCCCGGCGGGTGGCCCGGGCGTAGCCCTCAGGAATGCTTCTGGGTGCCCCAGGCTCGGCCTTTTGAGCCTGGGTCTTTCTTTTAACTCTGTCCTTTGCAAGCACACTGTCGGTCAACCCTTCCGGAACGACTTTCAACGCCAGTTCCCGGTCAAAGTGTAGCGTACGGCGAATTGATGTCTTAAATACACCTGAACCTTCTGCCAGTTCCGCCATGAGCATCGAAAGTCCATCATTAAAATGGTTTGGTACACGCCCACAGGCACGCAAAGGCGACAACTCAATGTCCGCAACCGAAGGTGACCGGCGCAAAATTCGCATGCTGTGGTTTGGCGGTGGCGTGTATCTTTTAATTCTATTGAATGGGTTGCGCTATTTTGGACAGCTTCCCTACCAGATCGTGATTCTCGGCGCGTGTCTTAATGCGGCGATACTGGCGACCGTCGCTACGACATTGGTGAAAATCTACAAACGAACGCGAAACTCAGCCCAAACCGCAGCGCTACCCGAAACAGCGGAAGCCACGACCGGCCCCAAGGCGAGGAACCTTCGAGCGCTTTGGACCGCGGCGGGCTTGTACTTCATCGCAATGCTGATAGCCATTCCACGCGCCACCAAATTGCCCCATCAACTCTTTGTATTGGTGGGGGTACTGAACATGGCGATTGTCCTCACGTTTGTCGTCAAATTGAGGAAGGCGTATCTGCCTCCGCGCCAGCCGCTCGATCGCTAGACGAGACGTTCGCCTCTAAATGAACAATTCCACGCTGACGTGAACAAACGCCCCCAGCTTTTTCGCCTGGGTCTTGCTGATAGCCCGCTTGCCATGGAAGACCTTGGAGGCGATCCCTTTGGAGCCAAACAGTTTCCAAAGATCTTTCTGCGTAAGATTGCGGGCCGCCATCAAATGTTGCAGGTCTGCTGCGGACTGGCCTTGGCAATGGGATACCGCCGTTCTTCATAATCGCCGATTAGCACGGTGAGCAACTCCGCCAGTTCCTGCTCTTCCGGGCTGGCGTTCTCCATTTCGTCTGGTTTCCAGCTAGTTGGGGCGCAGCAGTTCGGCGGTGAGGCGCGCGCATTCGTCGTCCGTGCGAATCACGTGCGGCAACGTACGCCGCAGCAACCGGCCGAGCCAAAGGCGACCGCCTCAGAAGGCGGCCACTACAACGGCGATGGCGTCCCCGGTGTTGCTTCTAGTAGCACAGGCACTCCTGCCTGTGCACCCAACGCAAGCTCACCTGCGAACCAACCATTCGTCGAAGCTGTTCCCGCCGGATTCGTGCCCCACGCCCGCCTAGCAGTACTGGAGCGTTACGTCCATTGACATAAAACCAATTCCACGCCAACATACCACGTGAGTTCCAGAATTCACGCCCGCCCGGCCTTCCCGCCCCACTTTCTGGCGAAGTCACCTGAATTTTTGCTTCCACCAAACGCCCAAATTTTGCCCCTTTGTTTTGATAAC
>PMOV01000338.1:0-8438 GCA_003161195.1 Acidobacteriota bacterium
GTCACCACGCTCGTCGTGGTCATGAGCGTCGTCACCGGCATGAACACCTACGTTGCCGACCGCATCGCCAATCTCGGCGCCAACGTCTTCCTGGTCGACCGCTTCGGCATCATCACCAGCCAGGATGAATACGTCAAAGCGCAAAAGCGCCCACTGATCGAAATGGTGGACTACGAGCGCCTGCGCGACACCATGCGCACCGCCCGCGCCGTGGCCGCCGAAGACGACCGCAACGTGCAGGTGCGCTCCGGCAACGTGAAGATGGACAACACCGACGTGATGGGCGTCACCTACAACTTCGCCGAGGTGCGCAACATTAACGTGGCGCAGGGCCGCTTCCTCACGCAAGCCGACGATGAACACCACTCGGAAGTCGTGTTCCTTGGCTCGGACGTCGCCAAGAAGTTTTTCCCCAACGTCGATCCTATCGGCAAAAACATTAACGCCGAAACTCACAGTTACACGGTCATCGGCGTCGCGGAGCCTATCGGCAGCGCTTTCGGCCAGTCGCAAGACAATTACATGATGATACCGATGGGTACCTATGCCAAGGAATGGCACCGCCAGCGCGACTGGATCACCGTTTTCGTGCAGGCCCCGGCCGCGGAGTTGATGCCCGCGGCGCAAGACGAAGCGCGCATGTTGATGCGCGCTTGGCGCCACTTGCCGTACGACGCCAAGGACAATTTCGCCATTCTCGGCTCCGATTCCATCATGAAGCTGTGGCACGACTTGACGGGCAATCTGGCCGCCGTCGCCGTCACGCTGGTCAGCGTCTTCCTGGTCGTTGGCGGCATCGTCATCATGAACATCATGCTGGCCAGCGTTACTGAACGCACCCGCGAGATTGGTATTCGTCGCTCGCTCGGTGCGCGCAAAAATCATATCTTGCTGCAATTCATGACCGAATCCGCCGTGCTTGCCGCCGTGGGCGGACTGCTGGGCGTGGTGCTGGCCTACGTTTGCGTGGCCCTGGCGCGCGCCGCCACTTCCATTCCCATGGAAACGCCGATAGGCGCCGTCCTGCTCTCGCTTTTTGTTTCCACCGGCGTGGGTTTGTTCTTCGGAATTTATCCCGCGATGAAGGCCGCGAAACTCGATCCCATCGAAGCGCTGCGCGCGGACGGCTGAGGAGTACTTTATGGCACAGGCGTACGGCGAAAATTTGAAGCAAGCGCTCGGCACGTTGCGCATTCACAAGATGCGCAGCGCGCTCACGATTTTTGGTGTGGTCCTCGGCGTCAGCGTCATCATGCTGGTGGCCGGCCTGATCAACGGCTTTGACCAGACCATCCAGGACCAGATCAAACAATTTGGCTCGGACACCGCCTTCGTATCCAAGTGGGATCAGGGCGGGCGTGGCGACGCCCCGCTGGAAGAGCGTCAACGTAAAGCGCTCACCATCGACGACCAGCGGGCCATCCTCGATGGCTGTCCCATGGTGAAGAGCGTTACCGCATTCCTGCAGACCGACTGGCAGCACCCGCATACCGTGCGTACCAAAGCCGGCGAGGTATCCGCCATCGACTTCCGCGGTGTGCAGCCGAATTTCGGCCAGGTGTACGCCAATGCGGCCACCCTGGCCGGCCGCTTCATCGGCGAGGGCGACGATCTGCACAAGGAAAAGGTGGTGATGCTCGGCGAGAACGTCGCGCCCGTGCTCTTTCCGGAAGGCGACCCGGTCGGCAAGGATGTCAACATCGACGGTTCTTCTTTTCGTGTGATCGGCGTGGTGGAAAAGCCCAAGGGCGGCTTCGGCATGGGCGATGACGATCGTCGCGTACTGATTCCCTTGAGCACCTTCAAAAAGATTTATCCCGACGCCGAAGAAGTCAGCATG
Source organism: Acidobacteriota bacterium (assembly GCA_003161195.1). GTDB lineage: Bacteria > Acidobacteriota > Terriglobia > Acidiferrales > UBA7541 > Acidiferrum. The sequence continues at coordinate 1,841 of PMOV01000338.1, forward strand.
CGCGTGCAAGCGTATCCGGGTCACCTGAATGAAGCGGTCGATCAGGCACGGGAAGTTCTCGAGCGCCGCCGCGGCGTGCCCTATGGGGGCAAGGATAATTTCTCCATCACCACCGCGGAAGAACAAGTGGCGGAGTTTCACAACATCATGGTGATGGTTTACGTCGCCACGATTGTGCTGAGCTCCATCGGGTTGCTCATCGGCGGCGTGGGCGTAATGAACATCATGCTGGTCAGCGTCACCGAGCGCACCCGGGAGATCGGCGTGCGCAAAGCCATCGGCGCACGCAGCGCGGACATCACCTGGCAATTTTTGCTGGAAGCTATGACGCTCACCTTTTCCGGCGGCGTCATCGCGCTGATCCTGGTAAACGGGCTGGTGCTGATTATTCGCCTCACCCTGTCATGGCGCGGCGCTGTGCCGCTCTGGGCGGTAGCCGCAGGCTTGATCGTCAGCGTCAGCATCGGCCTGATTTTCGGCGTGTGGCCGGCCACCAAAGCCGCCAAACTCGATCCCGTCGAAGCGCTGCGCTACGAGTAAATTCGATCTCGTGTTCTTCGAGTAAGTCCGCCTTAGCGCGACGCCATCACGTCGGCAGCTTTTGGCGTAGCTGGCGCCAGCACCGGAGCACCGGTACTCGGCCACACCACTTCCAGCGCGACCTCGTGTTTCACCAGCAGCTTCGTGCGGCGCGTCACATGGATGCCCATGAAGTTGGACCCCGTGGCCCGAATCTCGGAGGTGCTATTTTTTTCCAGCACGATGCTGTCATCCGGCCGCGTAAGCACCACGCGGAACGCATGTTCGCCGGGCTCTACTTGGCAATCAAAACGCAAGGTGTCTCCCAGATGGGCAGATTGCAAGGGGGTCGACAGCAGAAGTTCTTCGCCCGCATACACGGAAAGTTTCTCGTCGGCAACACTAGCCAACAAATCGACGTGCAAGGTGGACTTGCCCACAGCCGCTGATTTTGTGCCGGCATTTACAGGTTGCGCGACCGCCGCAGACGCCGACGAGCCGGCCGCAGGAGTTTTCGCAGAAGCGCCGCCGCCCGAAAGGTGCAGCGTCGAAGATTTCGCTGGGCCCACGATATGCCGCTCAAACGCTTGCGATACGCCCGGCCCGGGTGTCATTTCGTTTGCCGTCGTGCCCGAAAAGTCCGCCGGCGGGTCAAACGTGGATGAGCCAACCCCGGCTTTCGGATTTGCGTCAGCGCCCGGCGGGTTCGCCTGTTGTTGCATCGTTGCCAGGTCTGTATCGCTAACGTTGATTAACGAAGACGAAGGCTGGGCCGCCAGGTCAGCAACCGCCGAGGAATCCGCGGATGCACCAGGCATGGATGCACTGGCCGGCGTGGCGGCGAACGCGGGTTGCGCGGCGGATGCGGCCGCTTTCCGCGCGTTATGGTGATCGACTAATGCGCGTGCTCCCACTCCCAACACCCCCAGCACCGCCAGCAGAACGGCGGCGGCGCGCAAGTCCTGCCCTTGCATAGGTCGCTCCCACCAGGAGCGCGGAGGCAGCGGCAAGGAAGGGGCCTTGCCATACGCAAATGGATAGAGGGACGCACTCAAGGCTTCCGCCGAGGCGTAACGATTCTCAGGATTCTTCGCCAGGCAGCGCATCACCACATGATCAAACTCCGGCGGCAGCGCCGGGTTGTGATACGAGGGCGGCGCGGGAACAGCGGAAACGATCTGCGCGCACACTGCGCCGATAGACGTACCGTTGAAGGGGCGCAGCCCGGTGGTCATCTCGTAGAGCATGATGCCCAGAGAAAACAGGTCCGAACGCGCGTCCTGCTGCTGGCCCTGAATCTGTTCCGGCGAAAGATACGCGGGCGTGCCCAACACTCTTCCGGAGCCGGACATCTGGGTGGCGAATTGTGCGATACCAAAATCGCCTAGCTTCACCTGCCCGTCTTTGGTGATCAACACGTTGGCAGGTTTTACGTCGCCGTGAATGATGTTGCATTGCTGCGCGCGAGCCAGCGCCGCAGCCAGGTCCATGCCCCAAACGGATGCTCGTTCCAGAGGCAAGGGGCCGGCGTCCAGTGTGGCCTCCAGCGTCTTGCCTTCCACATACTCCATCACCAGGTAGGGCGCGCCTTGGCCATTTACGCCCACATCGTACAGTCCCACGATATTGGGATGCGAAAGGCGGCCGATGATCTGTGCTTCGCGCAGGAATTGCTTTTGTAGATCGCCGGAACCGAAGTTGTGGAGAAACGTTTTCAGTGCCACGGTGCGGCCAATCATCGCATCGCGCGCTTTGTCCACGCGGCTGGTGGCCCCGCTGCCAATGGTTCCGATGACCTCGTATCTGTGCGGTGAAATTTTCATGACCGTTTGCCCCCCGGGCGCTATGCACTGCGAGCGTCCTTACATTGCGCTGTGGCACTGTCCGGGACAATCCCCCGCTAGTCCCAAAAATGGCAAACTGGAGTACCTGCCTCCAGTTCTAAGGTGAACACCCTAGAACGCGTTGATTAGACGGCACTTATTTCTGAAAGTGACTAGCCTGAAGAACTTCAGGCGGAGCGCAGCAAGCGCGTGGCGCGGCTGCGCAACGAATTCGAGGTGGCCGCGGGCGAAACGGCGGACGAAACTGGCTTACGGCGCGCCAGCGGATAGAGCAGGTTCGCCAGCTCTTCGGCAGAACCTATGCGCGCGCCTGGATCCTTCGCCAGGCACTTGTTTACAATTTCGTCCAGCGCGATCGGTAACGAGGGATCGGCGTGCGACGGAGGCAGCGGCGTGGTCGAAAGCACGCGTTCGCAAATCGCCGGCAAGGTTTGCCCGTCGAACGGCCGGCGCCCGGTTAGCATTTCGTACAGCACCACACCGAGCGAAAAAAAGTCCGATCGCGCATCCTGCGGCTTTCCCACGATCTGCTCCGGGCACCAGTACGCCGGCGTGCCCTGTAGCGGGCTGCCGATGGCGTCACGGCTGGCTAACCGCGCCATGCCAAAGTCCGTGAGCTTGGTGCGCCCGTCGGTGGTGGTCAGGATGTTGGCGGGCTTCACGTCGCCGTGGATGATGCCTTTGCGATGCGCTATGCCCAGCGCCACGGCCACTTCCGCTAACCACGCGCACGCCTTGGGAAACGGTATCGGACCCTTCGAGATAATTTGGTCCAGGGCCGGCCCTTCCAAATATTCCATCACCAGGTACGGAGTCTGCGTGGATTCCTCGATGCCCATATCGTGCAGCGTAATAATCGAAGGATGGGAAAGCTGCCCCACCACGCGCGCTTCCTGCAGAAAACGATCTCGAGCGTCGCCCTTTGCCAGCTCGCTGGAGAGCAACTTGATCGCCACGGTACGCGCGATGAGCGGATCGAATCCGCGCGCCACTTTGCTCTTGGCTCCGGACCCAATAATTTCCAATATCTGATAACGACCGGCTTGCACGAGAAGGCCTTTCCGAAATGGACCAGCAGGTAGTCTGAGGAGAAGGTAAAGCTCAGGGAGTTCAGCATAAATGAAGCAAGCGTTCCGGTGCTACAGTACGTTAGTACTACGGGAAATTGGGCCGTCCGTTTGCGGCAAAGAGCACGGCGGATTCGGTGGAAATGTTTCATGGTGAACCACATGCGGAAAATTTTGCGCGCGCAAGCTGCGCAAAAAAACGCTCCGCTCCGTCCGGGTTTTTCAGCAAGACCACCACTACAAATAGACATCTTGGAAATTTCTCACCGACATTTAGCGTTTTTCGCTTGACAGCGAATTTACATCCGTTGATACTGCGAATCCAGATTCGGGGGACGTGGAAGCGCCAGAGCGGACCGGATCGGGGATGGCAGTATCGGTCCGCGTACTGAGAGCCACTAAGCCAGCCGGGTTTTAAGCGAAAAACCGAAAGCGCGAGTCCAGCCCAGCGCCTTCCGCTTGGGCGCGAAGCTCGCCGTGAAGGCGGAGTGATTTGTCAGCTCACCCAGCCACCGGCAGCGCGTTGGCGAATTGCCGCTTTAGTGCTGGCGGCGGATACTATTTTTTGGCGGTTTGGGTTGCGCCAGGTTTCGAGAGGCGCCGAGACATTCAGAAGCGCGGGATTAAGAAGTACACAGGAACCCAGTGGCGCAGGAAGTGCAGTACGTAGTGCAACAAACTTCGTGCGATGCGGAGTGGTAATCGCAGTGGCAAATACGGCAGTGGCAGTACGGCAGTAGGAGGACAGGCGTTCTTCGAGGAGACGGCCTGGTGGCAGGAGGAAGCAATGGCAACGGTAAAGCAAGCGTTGAACGGCAAATCGGTAGAAACGCAATCCATCGCGGAAACCAGCGGGGGCACGCGCAAGGGTTTGACCTTTGGCCGCTACTTCACGAGCGGCAAAATCTCCCCGTTTGACGCCGTCGAGTGGGAAAAGCGCACGGCGCTGATCGGCAACGAAAAAGGCGTGACCATCTTCCGCCAGGACGACATTGAGGTTCCCAAGAACTGGTCGCAGACCGCTACCAACATCGTGGCCAGCAAGTATTTTCACGGGAAGCCGGGCAGTCCGGAGCGCGAAGGCTCGGTGCGCCAGTTGATCGCCCGCGTGGTCAACACCATCGTTCGCTGGGGCGAAGAGGGCGGCTATTTTGCCGAGGACGCTTCCCGCGATGCCTTCCGCGACGAACTCACGCACTTGCTCGTCGAGCAGAAAATGGCTTTCAACTCGCCGGTATGGTTCAACGTCGGCGTGCAGGCTAAGCCGCAATGCTCCGCCTGCTTCATCAACTCCGTGAACGACACCATGGAATCCATCATGGGGTTGACGCGCACGGAAGGCATGCTCTTCAAGTGGGGCTCCGGCACGGGCACAAATTTCTCCACCCTGCGCGGCAGCCGCGAAACGCTTTCCGGCGGCGGCATCGCCAGCGGCCCGGTCAGTTTCATGAAAGGCTTTGACGCGTTCGCCGGAGTGATCAAGAGCGGCGGTAAAACGCGCCGCGCGGCCAAGATGGTTATCCTGAACATCGACCATCCGGACATCGTGGAATTCATCGAATGCAAGGTGAAGGAAGAAAAGAAAGCGCACGTGCTTATCGCCAATGGCTACGATTCCGCCATCGACGGCGATGCATATAGCTCCATTTTCTTCCAAAACGCCAACCACTCGGTGCGCGTCAACGACGACTTCATGCGCGCCGTGGAAGAAGACCGCGATTTTTGGACCAAGAACGTGCTCGACGGCCAGCCCAACGAAAAGCTGCGCGCGCGCGAGCTGATGGACAAGATCGCCGATTCCACCTGGCACTGCGGCGACCCGGGCATGCAGTACGACACCACGGTCAACAACTGGCACACGTGCAAAAACACCGCACGCATTAACGCCAGCAATCCCTGCTCGGAATATATGTTCCTGGACGATACGGCTTGCAACCTCGCGTCCTTGAACCTAATGAAATACGTCAATAGCAGCGGCGATTTCGATGTGGCGGCGTTCACGAGTGCCGTGGACGTGACCATCACGGCGCAGGAAATTCTGGTGGACTTCGCCAGCTATCCGACCGAAAAAATCGCGAAGAATTCTCACGAATTTCGCCCGCTGGGTCTCGGCTACGCCAATTTGGGCGCGCTGCTCATGTCCATGGCCTTGCCCTACGATTCCGACGAGGGTCGCGATGTGGCCGGCGCCATCACCGCGCTGATGTGCGGCGAAGCTTATGCGCAATCCGCGCGCGTTGCGGAAAATATGGGTCCGTTCCCCGGCTACGCGGTGAACCGCGAGCCCATGCTGGACGTCATTCGCATGCATCGCGACTCGGTGCGCGGCATCAAGCCCGAACACGTGCAGCCGGAGCTTTTTCTGGCCGCGCAGTCTGCGTGGGACGATGCGCTGGCCCTGGGCGAAAAGTTTGGCTACAAGAATTCGCAGGTCACCGTGCTGGCTCCCACCGGCACCATCGGCTTCATGATGGATTGCGACACCACCGGCATCGAGCCGGACCTGGCATGCGTAAAGTACAAGAAGCTGGTCGGTGGCGGCGTAATCAAAATCGTGAACAACACCGTGCCGCAGGCGCTGATGAAGCTGGGCTACACGCCGGAGCAGGCCAGCGACATCGTTTCGTACATCGACAAGAACGGCAAAGTGGAGGGCGCGCCGCACTTTGATCCCACACATCTCGCGGTGTTTGATTGCTCGCTGGCGCCCGCCGGCGGTGGACGCTCGATTTCCTGGACTGGTCACGTCAAGATGATGGCCGCCGCCCAGCCCTTCCTCTCTGGCGCGATCAGCAAGACGATCAACATGCCGGAAGATTCCACCGTCGAGGATATTTCCAAGGCGTACATCGAGTCCTGGAAGCTTGGTTTGAAGGCGGTGGCTATTTACCGCGACAATTCCAAGCGCTCGCAGCCGCTCAATGCCGGTGGCAAAAAGGAAGAGAAAAAAGACGAGCCGGCGAAACCCGAAGCGGCCGCGGCCTTCCAGCTTTCGCCGGAACCTGTGCAGCACGAACTATTCGCGCGTGCGCAACGCGAGAAAATGCCGCCGGAGCGGGCTTCGCTGACGCATAAATTCTCCGTTGGCGGCCATGAAGGCTACATCACCGTGGGCATGTATGAAGACGATCGCCCCGGCGAAGTGTTCATCAAAATGTCCAAGGAAGG
>PMOV01000338.1:8552-11868 GCA_003161195.1 Acidobacteriota bacterium
CCACTGGGGCCAAGCCTTACCGCATGCGCCTGCCGGAGACTTCCATGTCTCCGAGCAACGCGCACGAGGGCGCACCCACGTGCAGCGAGTGCGGCATGCTGATGGTGCCCAACGGCGCCTGCTATAAATGCGAAAACTGCGGCAGCACGAGCGGCTGCAGCTAGTCGCGGCTTTCGCCGTCCGCCGGTTTTTGCCGGCGGGCGGCCACCAGTACGAAAGGAAGCAATGAGCGCACTTTCCTCCGGGTCAGGACTCGCACCACAGCTCGTACCTTCGCCTCCAAAAACTCGTGGCTTCCTGCATATCGAGCGCCATGGCTGCGGACCAAATGCTCTGTACGTCGTCACCTATCATCGCCTGGATGCGCAAGGCGCGCGTCCCAAGCCGGCGCTGGCGGAGAGCGCGCACTCACTGATTGAATTGCTGGAAAGAATCGGCGTGGATTTTCGCGTTACGGAAGTGCGCGGCGCGCTGGAAGATATTTTGCGGCTGGGCTCCGCCAATATCCCCGATCTGTGGCTCACCGACGATGAAATGGTGGAAAAAGGTTTAGTCGAAAACGGCTAAGCGCTAGTTGTGCTTTGTACGTCTTTCTGCGACATGCGCGCAAAAAACGCGCCGACGTTTGTTACGCCTTAGCGAGGACGCGGGCGCAGCGGCGGTCTGGCGGTTAGCGCTCGCGGACGCATGCGAAACCGCGGACCCAGCGGGGGCGGCACATTTCGCAAAAGCTCCCCGCAGCACGGGCATCGTCCATCGTTGCCGATCGGTGCCGTTACGTCCGCGCGCATCCAGTGTCCCCGCGCCTCGCAAGCCACATTGATACACTGCACCGTGAAACCCGGCAAATATTGCATCGGCGATTTCTCCTGAGAACCGTCCCGCCCTTCGCTCGCGCAGGGGTGCGCGTCACGTCAGGCTCCCCATGGATGGCTGCAAGGACCCACTTGCTGCCGGGCATTTTGTCGCGCCAGGCCGGTGGTGTCAAGAGAAAAGGCCTACTAGATATAGTGGTGTGGTTATTCTGTGGATTTTTTCAGGGTTCTTCAGTTGTGGCGCAGTTGGCGCGCCCGTGCGAGGAAAGCTATTAGGAGCAGCGCAGCGCTCATCGCCAAATAGATCCCCGCATACCGCAATGTCGCGGCGCCATTCGCGGAGCCGGTGTAGTCGAGCCCCGGAGTGTGGTTCAGCGGTCCGATGTAGCACATCGCCGTCAGCAGCGCTTCAAACGCTTTGCCCGAACCCGAGGTCACGCCCAGGCTGATCGCCAGCGCCGGCAGAAATAACGCGCCTGCCGCCCACGCCGCAAATTCCGCGTCGTGCCCCACGACCAGCAATCGCACTCCGACCCCTGCCCCAGCGATCACCGCTACGGCCACGCCGGCCAGGAAGCAGGCCGGCAGTTGCCGCGCCAGAATCCCCGAAGAAGAAAATAACAAGCCGCGCGTCGCGAACCGAGTTTCCCGCGCACCCATGGCCGACCAGATCAGCACCGGCCAAATCCACGCAATGCCAAGCAACGGCCCGCGCGCAGCCTCCAGCGGCGAAAAAAACTCCGCAATCAGCAGCCCTGCCGCAACGGCATACCACCACCAGCGCTGTCCCTGCAGCGCCAGTCGCAACTCTGCTTCAAACACTCTCCCGAAGGCCCCGAATATCCCAACGTTGCGCCCTGCGACCGGCAACGCAGAGAGGTGCAATTGCCGATCGCCAACACTCCCGATTGCCGCAGACGCGGCCATTGCCCCAGAAATGATCGCTCCGGAGAAAGCCGCTGCACTGCCACTCGCTTCTTCAGCGCCCGCGCACTTGGCCGTGCGCACCCGGCGCAGCGAAAAATTCAGTCTTCGCGAGCCATCAAAGCGGTCGAAGAAAACCGCCGCCAGCAATGCGAGCACAATCGCAAAAGCAAACCAGGCCATCCGCAAGCCCACGCTCTGCGCCGTCCAATCCACCCCATGCCAACGCAAACTCTGCAGCAACTGCACGTGATCGGGCGAAATATCCAGCGCAAAGCCATTCTTGTAGTCCGGAATCACCTTCCGCGCCGCGTCCATCATGCTGTGCGACACCACGCCGAAGCCCATGGGATCGAGCCACGCCTTGCCGGATAGATCCGACAGCGCCAGTCCGCCGAAGACCCAGACAAAAAACCAGATCACGTTGCCCGCGCCGCCGCGCAGGATCGGCAACATCTCGAACAACACCGCAATTGCGGCAGTCAACGCCATGGCCGGCAACGCCACCAGCACGAACGGCGCCAGCAGGGCCATCGCATCGATGTGCCGGTCTTCGCGCGCGAAAATCTGCATTCCCAGCGCGCAAATCCCCAGCACCGCCACCATCGCCGACAGTACGCCAAAATTGCTCAGGAATTTCCCCAGCGCGTAGCTCGCCTTGGACATCGGAGTCGCCGCCAGAATCTGCCCCACGCCAGTCTGCCGGTCGAGGTCTACCGAACTTTTGATGATGTAAAAACCCACCAGCGTCACGAAGCACGTGGTAATCAGCGCCACCAGCGACCCGATCCACGCTGACGTATACACCCCGCGATAACCCTGCATGTTCACGGAAATTTTGCCGGTGGCCGCGCCGTATCCGAGGCCCAGCGCGAACATCATGGTCAGAAAAAAACTGTAGCGCCGCACGCGCTCGAGAAAATCCGCGCGCGCCAGCCCGAAGATCACGCGCCACGTTTTCATGCCACGGATCCTTGCGCCGCAGTCACCGTATCGTTTCCGTGCGCTGGAGGCGCTGGCGGGTGCGTACCTGCCGTCGCGCGTTCCCCGTTCCGCTGTTTCGTCAGCGCATCCAGATACACATCCTCCAGCGTCGGCTCGACTTGCCGTGCATCCGCTTTCGGCGCGACCTCCGCCACCACCCGCGCACGCACGCCGTCCGCGCGATGCGCCGTGCTGCTCACCAGGTGCTCGCGGCGCAGCGCCGGAAGCTCCGCGCTGCTGGTTACCACTTCCCACACTCGCCCCGCCAGCTTCGCGAGTAAATCTTCCGGCGCGCCGTGCGCCAGCAATTCGCCTTGCGCCAGAATCGCGATCCCGGATGCTACCGCCTCAATGTCCGAAACGATGTGCGTCGAAAGAATCACGATGCGCTCGCCGGAAAGCTCCGAAAGCAAATTGCGAAAGCGCAGCCGCTCTTCCGGATCGAGGCCCGCCGTCGGCTCGTCCACAATCAGCAGTTGCGGATCGTTCAACAGGGCCTGCGCAATCCCCACGCGTTGCCGCATGCCTCCCGAATATCCGCCGAGCGGCCGTTTAGCCGCCGCCGTCAAATTCACGAGGTCCAGCAGTTCCGC
>PMOV01000304.1:0-12960 GCA_003161195.1 Acidobacteriota bacterium
TCGATGTCGTCGACCACGCCGATGCTCTTGCGCAGCTTGAAGAGATACTTGATGGCCGAGACGAAGTCCGGCGCCTCGAGCGTGCGGTTGTTGAGCGGCGTGTCCAGACCCATCTTGATGTTGAACTTCAAGCGGCCCACGCGGCTGAAATCGTATTTCCGCGGATCGAAGAACATGCCGCGGAAAAGATTGGTGGCCGTTTCGAGCGTCGGGGGATCTCCCGGGCGCAGCTTGCGGTAAATTTCAATGAGCGCCTCCTTGGAGGAGCGGATGGCGTCCTTTTCGAGCGTGCGCGAAAGGACCATGCCGATGTCGTCGCGCTCCGGAAAGAAGACGTCGACTTCAGTGATGCCGGCTTCGGCAAACGCCTGCCACAACTCGCCGGTGAGCGGCTTGTTGGCTTCGAGCAGCACTTCGCCGGTCTGGCGATTGACCACGTCGGCCACGCTGCACGCGCCTTCAAGGTCCTGCAGCGCCGCACGAACCTGCGAGATGCGCGCCTTGATGAGTTCCTTGAAGAGATTTTCCGTGATGCGCTTGTGCGCGCCAACGATTACCTCTTCGGACTTGGGGTTGCGGATTTCGTGCGTCAGCTTGCGGTCCACGATGCCGGGCGAAATGTTCCAGAAAAGATCCTTGTCGCGCATGGAAATGCGCTCCACCTGATAGAAGGTGCGCAGGATGTCTTCATTGGACTTCATGCCCAGTGCGCGCAAGAAAATGGAGCCGAGGAATTTGCGCTTGCGATCGATGCGCACGTACAGAATGTTCTTGGTGTCGTACTCGAACTCCACCCACGAACCGCGATAGGGAATAATCTTTCCGAGGAAATAACTGCGGTTGTTGGCGCTTTCAAAGAACACGCCGGGTGAACGGTGCAACTGGCTGACGATGACCCGCTCCGTACCGTTGATGATGAACGTGCCGTTCTCGGTCATCAGCGGAATATCGCCGTAGAAAACTTCCTGTTCCTTGATGTCGCGAATGGTCTTCGCGCCGGTGTCCGGATCCTTGTCGTAAATGGTCAGACGGATAGTGACCTTCAGCGGCGCGGAGTAGGTCATGCCGCGTTCCTGGCACTCATTCACGTCATATTTCAGCTGCATAGCGACGGGGTCGCCGCACTTATTGCAGAAGGTGGGCGTGTTCTTGTTGAACGTGCCGCACTTGTGGCAAATAACGTCGCCCGTCTGATACGGGTTGGTGACCACCGAAGCGCCGCAATTGCGGCAGGTGGCGCGCAGGTGATGCAGCCCTTTCAGGTTGCCGCACTTGCACTCCCAATTGCCGATGGCGTAGTCCACGAACTCGAGCTGCGACATTTCCCGAAAGTCTTTGATGGGAAACACGGACGTGAACACGGACTGCAGTCCGGCATCGTCGCGCTCGCTCGGCAGCAAATCCATCTGCAAGAAGCGCTGATAGGACTTCATCTGCACTTCAATCAAATTGGGAATCTGGATGGAGCCGTGAATCTTGGCAAAATCCAGACGCTGGCGTTCCCGTACATGGTGATTGCTAGTCGGCATGCTTGATCCTCATTCTGAGCCACCGCCGTAACGGTGCACTCCCTTGGGCAGCGTGCGGAAAATACGAAGCGCCAGCCGGGTTACGGCTGGCTTGGCACCAGAGACTTCCGGGGTTGCCACCGCGGTGCAGTGGTCCAGACGTGTGTTGCGCTGCCCGCCCAAAAATCAGCGCGCACACGGCTGCCGGCGGCTCCATAGGAGCCCATCGACTTGCAGTGATGACCGGCCTCGGCTTGCGTACGTGAATCCCTTTTGACCCGCCCATCCACGATTTCCGCGGCGCCCGTGGCAACAAACGGCGATTGCGCGAGACGACCGCGGCCGCCGCTGGTTTCAGGTGCGCCGCGAAGTGCACCGATGGGCTGGACCGTAAATCAGAAACCGTAAAGCAAAAACCATCGCGCGAAGAATAGCCCGTCGAACTTACTTGATTTCGACTTTGGCGCCCGCGTCCTCGAACTTCTTCTTGATGGTCGCGGCTTCTTCCTTGTTGACGCCATCCTTCACGGTCTTGGGAGCGCCGTCGACCAGGTCCTTGGCTTCTTTGAGGCCCAGGCTGGTGACTTCGCGAACCGCTTTGATGACGTTGATCTTGTTGCCGCCNNCCACCGCCGGCTACCACCGTGGCTGCCGCCGCGGAGACGCCGAAGGCTTCTTCCATCTTTTTCACGAGTTCCGACGCTTCCAGAAGCGTCAGCCCCTTGATTTCTTCCAGTATCGTATCCACTTTCGCCATGACCGCGTTTCTCCTCTCGAAACGTAAAACGAAATTTAAATTCTTACCGCAAAACCGTTACTGCAAGCCTTTGTTGCCAAACCCTTGTTGCCAAACTCTATTGCGCCGGCTCGGGTTCCGGGGCCGCCGGGGGAGCCGCTTCCGGAGTTGCTTCTGCTGCCGCCGCTGGTGCCGGAGCCGCGCCCTTTTCCGCGCTGCCGCCCGCACCAAACTTGTTGATCTTGATGGCCTCGCTGACGGTCACCGCCAGATTGCGCGGCAAGGCGTTCAACGCCATGGCCACACGCTGCGCCGGTGCGTTGAGCAGGAACATCACCTTGCTAATCAACTCCTCCTTCGACGGCAGATTCGCCAGGTTTTGAATCTCGGAAATCGAGATAACCCGGCCCTCCACCACGCCGGCCTTGAACTGAAACGCCGGAACGTCCTTGGCAATCTTGGTCAGCGCCTTAGCCAGCGCAACGGGATCGTTGTAGGTGAAGGCGATGGAATTCGTGCCTTTCAGGTCTTTGAGTACGCCTTCGGCAGGCGTACCGGCGCCGGCGCGTTCCGCCAGCGTGTTCTTGACCACCTTGTATTTGCCGCCCGCTGCCTGTACCGCGCGGCGCAGCTTGGTGTCGTTGTCCACGGTGATGCCTTGAAAGGTCGTCAGGATGAGCGTCGAGACCTTCGCCAGCTCGGTTTTCAGGGTGTCCAGATCCGCTTGTTTTTCGCTGCGTTTCTTCATAATTTTCTCGCTTAGGCTGCCAGCGCTTCCGTTTCGGCTTCCGCCAGGTCCACCGTAATGGCCGGACCCATCGTGGAAGTCAGCGTGATTTTCTTGACGTACGTGCCTTTGGCGGCCGCAGGCTTGGCTTTGACTACCGCGGCAATCACCACGTGCGCGTTTTCCGCAATTTTCGACGCGTCAAACTGAATCTTGCCAATGGCGCAGTGCACGATGCCGGCTTTGTCCACGCGGAATTCCACTTTGCCGGCCTTGGTTTCCTTGATGGCTTTGGCCACGTCCATGGTCACCGTGCCGGTTTTCGGGTTGGGCATCAGGCCGCGCGGGCCCAGCACTTTGCCGAGTTTGCCGGCGGAGCGCATCATGTCCGGCGTGGCGATGACCGCGTCGTAATCCGTCCAGCCATCCATGATTTTCTGCACCATGTCGTCGCCGCCCGCGTAATCCGCGCCCGCTTCCTGCGCTTCGCGAATTTTGTCGCCGCCGGCAATGACCAGCACGCGTACGCTCTTGCCCAAGCCGTTCGGCAGCACGACCGTGCCACGAACCACCTGATCGGAGTGCTTGGGGTCGACGCCCAAATTGATCGCCAGTTCCACCGTCTCGTTAAACTTCGTGTGATGCGTCTTCTTGATTAGCTCGGACGCTTCTGCGAGCTTGTAGGGACGCGCTTCCACCTTCTTGCGCGCATTCTCCACATGTTTGCCGGACTTCTTCGCCATAGTGCTACCTGCTCCCGCGATCTCGTAGCGCCTGAACTCCTAGGCTTCCACGACTTCCAGACCCATGTTCTTCGCGGTGCCCATAACCGTGCGCATCGCGGCGTCCAGATTGGTGGTGTTGAGATCGACAAGCTTTAACTGCGCAATTTCCTGTACCTGCTTCCTGGTGACTTTGCCAACTTTGTTGCGGTTCGGCTCGGCAGAGCCTTTGACGATGCCCGCGGCGCGCAACAACAGAATCGACGCCGGAGGGGTTTTCAAAATAAAGGTGAAAGTGCGGTCGGTGTACACCGTGACCAGCACGGGGAAAATCATGCCGTCCGGCTCTTTCGCGGTTTTGGCGTTGAACTGTTTGCAAAAATCCATGATGTTCAAGCCATGTGGACCGAGCGCCGTTCCCACCGGAGGCGCGGGCGTCGCTTTGCCCGCTGGCAACTGCAATTTAATCGTCGTTTGTATCTTCTTTGGCGGCATCTGCTTACCTCAAATCTTTTCGTGCTGCGAAATTTTTCGTATTGCTGCTGCTTCCTGGGGCTGCGGCTTGCGCGCGGCCAGCCAGTCCCCTAACCCAGCTTTTCGACGCTCGCAAAATCCAGTTCCACCGGCGTCGAACGTCCAAAAATCGTCACGGAAACTTTCAGCCGGCTGTGATCGTTGTCGATTTCTTCCACCGAGCCGTTGAAATTCGCGAACGGTCCGTCCACGATGCGCACTTGCTCGTTGCGCTCGAAGACCACCTTGGGCTTCGGACGGTCTTGCGGCGTGTGCACGCGGTTGATAATGCCGTCCACTTCCGCTTCCGTCAGCGGAGAAGGCGCGGTCGCCGAGCCTACAAAGCCCGTCACGCGCGGTGTAGAGCGCACGATGTGCCAGGTGTTTTCGTCGAGATCCATTTCCACCAGCACGTAGCCCGGATAGGACATGCGCTGCGAGACCACTTTCTTCCCGCCGCGCACTTCCACCACTTCTTCCATGGGAATCAGCACGCGGCCGATCTGGTCCTGGAGTGAAAAAGCCTCCACACGGCTCTCCAGGCTCTCTTTCACTTTCTTTTCAAAGCCCGAATATGTGTGAATGATGTACCACTGCATGCTCATGAATTCGCGATCCCCTTACACACCAAACTTTTTGAACAGCACCGATACGCCACGCTGCACCAGCCAGTCCGTGATACCCAGGAAAATTCCAAAAAACGCTACCGTGGCAATTACCACCCAAGTGGTGGAAATCACGTCTTCGCGCGATGGCCAGGTGACTTGCTTCATTTCCACACGCACGTCGTGCAGAAACTCCCGCGTATCGGTCACCGTTCCCGAAACACGCGTGCCTACCCCTGCAGCCGTTTCTGCCAAGGCGTTCTTTTGTGGCTCCTCGTGCTTTGCCGACTTCTTCGGTGGCTCTTCGTTTTTGACCGCTTGCGTGGCCATGCAATCCTCTTATCTTTGCCGCTCGTCCACTCCCCGTACCCGGCTGCTCGCCGGATGCCGGTGCTGCAAACTCTGGCAGGGGAGGAGGGACTCGAACCCCCATACCCGGTTTTGGAGACCGGAGTCCTAGCCGTTGGACGACTCCCCTAAAACCAAAACCGCCCGCCTGCCTGACGTACTTACTTCACTTCCTTGTGCGCCGTTTGCTTCCGGCAGGTGTTACAAAACTTCTTGGTCTCCAGACGCTCGGAGTGCTTCTTCTTGTTCTTCGTCGTTGTGTAATTGCGGTTCTTACAATCCCCGCACTGCAATGTGATGATTTCTCGCATAACGCCCTTGAACCTTTCAGATCAAAAACTAAAACCTTTGGCTAGTGGTACCAAAGCTACTCGATAATTTCCGTGACCGCGCCGGCGCCCACCGTATGGCCGCCTTCACGGATCGCGAAGCGCAAACCCTTTTCGAGCGCCACCGGAGTGATCAGCGTCACTTCGCAGCTCACGTTATCGCCGGGCATCACCATCTCGACGCCCGCGGGCAGTTTCATGTCCCCGGTAACGTCCGTGGTGCGGAAATAAAATTGCGGACGGTAGCCCGAGAAAAACGGCGTGTGCCGCCCGCCTTCTTCCTTGGTCAACACATACGCTTCCGCCTTAAACTTCGTGTGTGGCGTGATCGAGCCCGGCTTGCAAACCACCTGCCCGCGCTCCACGTCTTCTTTTTCCGTGCCGCGCAGCAGCAAACCAACGTTGTCGCCCGCGAGCCCTTCGTCGAGCAATTTGCGGAACATCTCTACGCCCGTAACCACTTTCTTCTGCGTGGGACGGAAGCCCACGATCTCGATTTCTTCGCCCACCTTCACTTTGCCACGCTCCACACGGCCGGTAACCACCGTGCCGCGTCCGGAAATCGAGAAAATATCTTCGATGGGCATGGCAAACGGCTTGTCGATGTCGCGCACCGGCAGCGGCACGTTCTTGTCTACCGCGTCCATCAGTTCATCAATCGTCTTTTCGTACTTCGCGTCGCCATTCAAAGCCTGCAGCGCCGAACCTTTCACGATGGCAATGGTGTCGCCGGGGAATTGATAGCTCTTCAGCAACTCGCGAACTTCGAGTTCCACGAGCTCCAGCAACTCCGCGTCTTCCACCATGTCGCACTTGTTCAGGAACACCACGATCGCAGGCACACCAACCTGACGGGCGAGCAGAATGTGCTCGCGCGTTTGCGGCATCGGTCCATCCGTCGCCGCCACCACCAGGATCGCGCCGTCCATCTGCGCCGCTCCGGTGATCATGTTCTTGATGTAGTCCGCGTGACCCGGGCAGTCCATGTGCGCGTAGTGGCGATTCGCCGTCTCATACTCCACGTGCGAAACCGCAATGGTAATACCGCGTTCGCGCTCTTCCGGCGCGTTGTCAATGGTGTCGAACGCGCGGAACTGTACCTTCGGATTGTGCTTCGAGAGCACCTTGGTAATCGCCGCCGTCAGCGTCGTTTTGCCGTGATCGATGTGACCGATGGTCCCAATGTTCACGTGCGGCTTACTGCGTTCAAATTTCTCCTTGGCCATTTCCTTTGCCCTCGTGCCTCAATTTGCTTCCCACTTCACCGCGCTTTGCTTCCGCTAAAAACTTACTAAACCACCCTGCAATTTCTGGAGCGGGGGACGGGATTTGAACCCGCAACCATCACCTTGGAAGAGTGAGACTCTACCGTTGAGTTACCCCCGCCCAAGCTCTTCCAAATTCCACTGGCCTGCAAAACTTCCCCGCCGCCGAACCAAATCCTTTTGTTGCCCTGCGCCATCCAAATCCTGGAGCCTGGGACCGGGATTGAACCGGTGACCTCGTCCTTACCAAGGACGCGCTCTACCAACTGAGCTACCCAGGCCAAGCCCGTCAAAATCCCCCGCGCACATCGCATTCGTTGCGGCGCACTTTGCCCCGGCGGCGTTTTTGCTTCACGACCGCGAATCGATCCGCTTTAGAACATCGCTGGTGCGATTGCCCTGCGGTTTCCGCTGCCACGCTTGCAAACCACACATGCCGACTGCCGCTTCCGCACAACCATTTCTGCTGCCACGACCAGCCGCCTTACGGCGGCATCTGGTGGACGGGGAAGGATTCGAACCTTCGTAGCCCGCAAGGAGCGGCAGATTTACAGTCTGCTGGTTTTAGCCACTCACCCACCCGTCCCGGAAAACTCATCCGGGATGCCCAGCCGCATCCCGCGAATCCTTTGCGGAATGCCCACGCGCATTCCCTGCAAATCTTCCCTACAAAGTGCGCCAACGAAAGGGCCTAAGAGAAAACACAAAATGGACTCGTGTCAAAAGACACCAGCCCGTTAAATTTCCCTGCGAGGATTTTTCCGCCTCACTCCCCTGCCTCGTGCTAGTGGAGCTGGCGGAGGGAATTGAACCCCCGACCCTCTGATTACAAATCAGATGCTCTACCAGCTGAGCTACGCCAGCGCTACTCAAACCGAGTAAGGATAGCAGAAACGGTAAGGCGATTGCAAGGGTTGGGTGCAAAAACTTGAGCACGTCGATAGCCAGCTCTGTGGAAAAAGAGAGCCACCGTCCACGTTCTCCTTACTAGTTATCTCCAGCATGTTCTATATCTTACCGCGCCCCCCCTTTGCGCCAGGCCGCTATTCCACAGTCCGCCCCGGTGTCCCGAAGTTTTGTCGCACGCCCAACCACCGGGGTAATCATGCGATGTAACCAAATCTCAACTAAGTTGTCGCTGGACTGCGTCGGACTGCCTGCGCAACTCGCACGGATTCGGCCAGCTACCATCAGATGCATTTCCTTGCTGTACGCTTCACAAATTTCCGGTGTAGTTTTGAGGGCGATGAAAGTAGTCTGAAACCGATGAAAATAGTGTCGAGACCGATGAAACCTATACCGAAAACTCTCTGGGCCGCGGCGATTGTTTTTACGCTCGCGGTGTCCGCATTCGCCATTCGCGGCTGGATATCCTCGCGCGAAGGTAGCGCCGAAGAAATGCTCGCTCTCCTGCTCCGCGATATGCCTGCGGATTCGAGCGCGGTTCTCTACGTCGATGTTGCGGAAGTTCGGCAAGCCCCTTTCGCGCAAAAACTCTTTGCCTGGGCTCCGCAGCCGCAAGCCGACGCCGACTATGGGCGCTTCGTGCAAGAGACGGGCTTTGAGTACGAGCGCGACTTGCGGCGCATCGCGTTCTCGGCCGCACAGCGCGGCTTGCAACCTATCTGGTTCGCGCTATGCGATGGAAATTTCAACCAAAAGAAAATCGCGGCATACTTTGCCAAAAACGGCGCGTTGCAGCGGCGCGGCGAGTACGATGTCTATTCGATTCCCACGAATACGACCGGCGCGCAACCTTCCAGCAGCGGCACTCCCTCTAATTCATCGCCTGTTAATACATCGAATGCCCCGCCGCACATTTCCCTGACGTTTCTGCGTTCCGGACGCATCGCGGCCACCAACGATGCCGACGTGAGTGCCTATCTCGAACAAAAAAGTCCCGCCCCCGATCCCGCGCAATGGCAAACGCGGTTCACGAGGCTCGCCGGTTCGCCGATTTTTGTCGTCGTGCGGCGAGATTTCGCATCGGTGAGTTCACTCGACACGCCCGCAATCAAAAGCTTTGAGTCGCCTCAGCTCACCGCGCTCCTCGGTCAATTGTCTTGGATCACCGTCGCAGCCCAGCCGGATAAAGATTCCCTGCGTCTGGTGGCCGAGGGCGAAAGCCCAGTCGATATGGTCGCCCGCCAACTGGCCGACATGCTGAACGGAATCGTGCTCCTCGCGCGGCTTGGCCTGAACGCCCCCAAAACCCGCCAGCAACTCGACCCACGAGCCCGGGAAGCGTATCTCGAGCTCCTCAAGACCGCCGCCATTGACCAGGTGGACCGTCAGGAAACCAAAGCTGTGCGTGTTGCGCTGGAGATAAACCCAAATTTTTTGGCCGTGGCAAATTTACCCAGTTCTGCTCCAGCCCCGCCCCAGATGGCGCCTTCTCCGGCCTCGGCTACCCCAGCCCACCAACACAAAGCGAAATAACGGCCAGCAACGCCCAAAAACCGGTGACCCTGATTTTGCTGCTTAGAGGTTGTTGAGTCCCCGCGGGAACTGCCGCGGAGATGTGGAAGATACCCTGCCGCGCTAGTCGCCGGCCGGCGTAGCCTTCATATAGCGCCACGGATTCACTGGCGCGTTGTTCATACGCACTTCATAGTGCACGTGCGGACCAGTCGAGCGCCCGCTGATACCCGTATACCCGATCACTTCGCCGCGCTTAACCCGCGCTCCAGCTACCGCCGAAAACGCCGACAGGTGCGCATACCAGGTCGTGATGCCGAATCCGTGATCAATCACCACCAACCGCCCATAACCGGCATGATCGTCCGCAACGGTTATAATGCCGTCCGCCGTCGCATGCACTGGCGCCCCATAGTCAGAAGCCACATCCACGCCCGTGTGAAACGCGCCTTCCCCGCTAAACGGGTCCAACCGCTCGCCAAAACTATCCGTTATATGACCCATTACCGGCCAGATGGAGGGCGTATACGTCGAATCCGCAAAGCTCATCCCCGGCATCAGCCGCAACCCGCCAGTCGAAATCGCGATCACCGCCGCGTTCCGTTTCAGGAACGTGTACTGCTCCACGCTGCGGTCAAACGCATCCTGCGAACTGACCGGATCGTCGCTCTCGTCAAACGCCGCCGGATGGTAGCGCAGCACGCCATACGTCATGGCTACTTCGGTCGCCAGCGATTGCAGCGAATCCAGCCGCTGGTTGGTGTCCTGCACATTGCTCTGCAATTCGCGATACTGCTTCTTCAAGGTTTCCTGGTCGTGCCGCAGGGCGTTGTAGTTGCCCACCTTCCACAACATCCGCGAATAAGACCCCACCGCCACCGTCACCGTAATCCCACCGATGATGGCCAGCACCGCCAAAGCGTGCAGCACGTAAGCTGGAATCACCAGCTTTCGCAGCTTGCCCGGCGTCGAGGCGATAAAAAATGTGTAGCTCTTATCCGTGATGCCCAACAGGCCCCCTCAGGCTTCGGTCTTAACTAGATGTTGGTTTGCGGGTATTTCCCTGCCCGCGTGAAGAACGACTCCGAAGAACTTCCAGTATACCCGTCCCGCGATGCTCCCTAATACTAATTTCCATATCTGCTACAGTCAACCCTGTATTCCTGACTTTATGGTTCAGGGGCGGAAAACCTACACTTCCTGCACAATCGTACAGGAGGCAGCGCCGCAGCCATCGCCCTCGCAGAAACGCCGCCTCCATATCTAAATCATTGCCACTGAAAGCTCTGCAGCAACCCACCAACGCGCACATCGAACATGCCCGGCTCGACGACGCGCTGGTTCTCCGCCCCTATGAAAGACAGGTCCTCGCGGTTCAACTCGAACGCTACCCGGTGGCTTTCCCCGGGCTGCAGCAAGATTTTCGCAAAGCGCTTCAAACGCTTTAGCGGCGGCGAGACGCTCGCGTACCGCTCGTTTAGGTAAAGCTGTACGACTTCCTTGCCGGCACGCTCCCCGTCATTCTTTACCGAGACGGACACCTGGATCTTCCTGTCGCCAGAGCCCATCGGCGTAACCTGCAAGTCCGAATACGAAAACTTGGTATAGCTCAAGCCAGACCCAAACTCAAATTGCGGCACTTCCATCGGCTGCGGCAACTCTTCCCCTTCAAACAGTTTGTGGTCATAGGTGAAGAGCCGATCCGACCACCGCGGATAGGTTATCGGCAGTTTCCCGCTGGGGTTTACGTCCCCAAATAAAATGTCGGCGATCGCTTCCCCGCCCTCATTCCCGGGGTTATAGGCCATCAATACCGCCCCCGCCCCCTCCACAATCGGCCGGACGATCCGCGGGCGCCCCTCCGTGAGCACCAGAATCACCGGCTTCTTGGCGGCCATCACCTTTTCTGCCAGCCGTAGCTGCGCTTCTGGCAACATCAAATCGTGAATGTTCCCCGGCGTCTCCGCATAGGCCCACTCTCCAAGGCACAGCACGACAGCGTCCGCGCTGGCAGCGGCTGCCGCGGCCTTATCGCTATCCTGCTCCTTGTCAAATTCCGCGCCCTGCACATACGTCACATTCCCGGCGCCAATCTTCTTCTGGATTGCCGCCAGTATCGTTGCGTAGTCCTTCGGATACGCTGACGCCTTGTTCCCCTGCCACGTATAGCTCCACCCGTTGTCCAGCGGAATCAACGAGTCCGCATCCGGCCCGGTCACCAGCACATGCGCGGTCTTCGCCAGCGGCAGCACGTGATTCTCATTCTTCAGCAAGGTAATGGATTCCCCCGCCGCGTCCCGCGCCGCCTGGCGCGACTCCGGCGAACCCTCCACCACCTTGTTGTCCTCTCCGCGCATCGGGTCGTCAAATAATCCCAAACGATACTTCAGCGTCAAAATCCGCCGCACCGCCTCATCAATTCGGCTCACCGGCACTTTGCCTTCCTGCACCAGTTGCAGCAACAGGTCGCTGAAGCTGTAATCGCTCGGCACCATGCTCATATCCACGCCCGCCATCACGCTGATCCGCGTGGCTTCCTTCTCATCCGCGGCCACGTGGTGAATGAACACCAGCTTCTTGATATCCATCCAATCCGAATCCACCACCCCCTGAAAACCCAGTTCATCGCGCAGCACGGTCTTCAGCAAGTATCCGTTGGCGTGTCCCGGTATCCCGTTCACCTCGCTCGAATTCACCATCACCGTCGCCGCTCCGGCCTTTACTGCCGCGGCGAACTGCGGCAGAAAATATTCACGCAGCACGGCTTCAGGAATTTCTGCCGGCGACCGGTCCCCACCCGTCTTCGGATAGCTGTAACCAATGTAGTGCTTCAAGCACGAGGCCACATGGAAAGGATTCGATATGTCCGTGCCCTCATACCCGCGCACCGTCGCCACACCCATCACCGTCCCCAGATACGTATCCTCGCCCAGCGTCTCAAAGAGCCGCGGCCATAGCGCCTGCCGCCCCGAATCCAGCACCGGCGAAAACGTCCACGGAATCGCCGCCTTCCTGGTCTCCCCCGCCGCGATCTGGCTACCGCGCAGCATCAACTCCGGATTCCAGGTGGCCGCCATCCCGAGCGGCTGCGGAAAGAGCGTCCCGCCCATCACATAATTCGGCCCGTGTATCGTGTCGATCCCGTACAGCACCGGAATCTGTAAACGCGATTTCTTCGCCTCCGCCTGAATCGCCCCGATAATTTCATGCCAGTGCTGCGGCGAAAGCCCTTCGTCTTTCACGTTCAGGATCGCGCCGGCCCCGTACTCTCCCACCGCCTTGTGCAACTTCTCGGGATTAATGTGGATCCCCTGATCCACGCCATCCGTCACCATCCCAATTTCCAGCTGCGTCATCTGCCCGATCTTTTCTTTCAGCGTCATCTGCCCGAGCAGTTTTTCCACCGCGGGAGCAAACGTTTTGCCATCCGGCCCGGCGGGCTTCATGTTCGCCAGCAAAAAGCTCTGACTGTCCACCACGGAAGGCGTGTCGTCGGCCGCCATCGGCGAAATAGACCCTCCGGCGAGCAACACTAAAATAACGATTATGTAGAGCACAAAGCGCGGTTTTGGCACAGGGGTCTCCTGCCCGGCATGGTACATCCATCCCCCCATAATTCGCAATTTTTCTCCACACCATTTGCGCTATGCATTGTTGACCGCCTGGCCCGAATCCTTCGCTCTTCGCGAGCACGTCGGTCCGTCAGGTGTCACGGAGGAGTGTGACGCGCGGTCCACCAGCTCAGGTTGTGATTTTACACTCCGCCTTTGACTCGCCACTCATCACTCG